>JAKAPE010000326.1 GCA_021811945.1 Pseudomonadota bacterium
GATCTGACGCGGTCCGGATCCTGCACGCGTAGTGTCGCCCGCATCGGACCGCCGCGGCCGCCTGTCCATGCGCTCCGAGTCAACTTGTCGCACGCGGTTCTGTGGATGGCCCTGCTTCCCGCTTGTGCGGCGACGGCAAATCACTTCATGAGTACCAGATAGGCACGGAGGAATGTCCTTTGGCGGACGGAATCGAACCGTCTATATTCGACGCGACGGCTGATTCGCGATCTCCCGTCAATCTGCCGGGGCGAGTTGTTGTTGCGTCAAATTGCAGCCGTACCTCGAAAAATTCAGTGGCGTGCGCATTTCCACTTCAGCGGCAATGTGGGAGGCGGCATGTCCCTCATCGATATCGGTCGAGATAAGCACGACAGTCCTCTCGACGTGGTCGAACACATGGCGGCCGGCAATAACTGGCCCTTCGAGCGGGCCGGCGAGGACGAGATCGCCCTCGTCGTCACCGGACGGTGGACCAACTATCAGATCTCGTTCACCTGGATGGGCGAGATCGAGGCGCTGCATCTCGCCTGCGCCTTCGACATGCGCGTGCCGGAGCCGCGACTCGCCGAGGTGCAGCAGCTCGTCGCGCTGATCAACGAGCAATTGTGGATCGGGCATTTCGACGTTTGGACGCAGAACGGCGTGGTGATGTTTCGTCATGCGCTCGTTCTCGCCGGCGGCGTCGCTGCGTCCGGCCGGCAATGCGAAGCCGTGCTTGGCAGCGCGCTCGACGCCAGCGAGCGCTACTTTCCCGCGTTCCAGTTCGTGGTCTGGGCCGGCAAATCCGCCCGTGAAGCCATGGACTCCGCCATGTTCGAAACGTCTGGCGAGGCATAAGCCAAACGTCATTGCCCGCGCGGATCCACGTAGCTTGTTACTTCCCCTGTCACTTCCGGACTCGCCGGTTTCTTCGCTTTTCCTATATCTCTGCATTCACGGTGGTTATGGATCCGCCGAACGGCGAGGAATTACCGATGAGCGCTCCAAACACGCCCTTGGCTGACGAGGGTCCCGATTTGAGCGATTTTACCGGGCCGCTTGTCCTGGTCGGGGCCGGCAAGATGGGCAGTGCTTTGCTCGAAGGCTGGCTGCGGTATGGCATAGCGCCGAACAAAATCGCCGTGATCGAGCCCTCGCCGACCCCGCAGGTCTCGCAACGCGCTGCGCAGGGTGTCCGGCTCAATCGCGATACGGCCATCCTCGGCGGTGCCGCCGCCGTCGTCATCGCGATTAAGCCGCAAATCGCCGCAGAGGTGCTGCCGGCGCTGGCCCCGCTGATTGCCCCCGCAACCGTCGTGGTGTCAATCATGGCCGGGCGCACGCTGCAATTCCTCTCCCGCACAGTGAATCAACCGTGCGCGTTCGTGCGCGCGATGCCGAACATGCCGGCGGCGATCGGCCGCGGTATCACCGTGGCGGTGCCGCTTAATGCGAGCGCCGCCCAGCGCGATCTGGCGCACCGCCTGCTTGCGGCGACCGGCACCGTCGAATGGCTCGAAGACGAACGCTTGATGGATGCCGTGACGGCGGTGTCGGGCTCCGGACCCGCTTATGTCTTCCTCCTCGCGGAAGTCTTGGCGGAGGCGGGCGCTGCGGCCGGTCTGCCGCCGGCCTTGGCGCAAAAGCTCGCGCGCCAAACCGTCGCTGGCGCCGGCGAGTTGCTCTACCGTTCGGCGCTCGATCCCGGGGTTCTGCGCCAGAACGTCACCTCGTCGGGCGGCACCACGGCGGCGGCGCTAGCCGTGCTCATGCACAAGAACGCCCTGCCAGCCTTGATGAAGGAGGCGGTTGCCGCCGCCGCTCGGCGTTCGCGCGATCTCGCGAGCTGACGCCCGCAAGCCTTGGAATGATGGCCCCACCGGGGCGACCCGCAATTTTGTCGGAAAAGCGGTGTCCACTTTGCGAAAATCCTGCTTACATTGAGACCGTCGCGTCAAAGATTGTCCGCTTCGGGAGTTCGATCATGGCTCGCAGACCCGTCCGCCGCCCCGCCCGGTCCGCCGCAACCGAAGGTTCGGCCGTACCGACCACTGAGCGCGAAAGAATCGTCGCCGCCTTGCTGACACTGCTCGCCGAAATGCCGTTCGAGGAAATCGGCTTTGCCGACATTGCCGGCGGCGCAGACGTTTCGATGGCGCAATTGCGTGGCGAATTTCCTTCCAAGCTTGCTATTCTCGCCGCCCATATGAAAGCGACCGACCGCGCCGTGCTCGCCCAGGATTTCAGCGACATGGCCGAGGAGCCCGCGCGCGAACGGCTGTTCGACGTGCTGATGCGGCGGCTGGAGATACTGGCACCGCATCGCCAAGCCGTACGCTCGCTGCTGCGCTCGGCGCGCCGTAACCCGCCGCTTGCCGCCGCGCTCAACGCCCTCGCCGTGCGCTCGCAGCAATGGATGCTCAGCGCCGCCGGGATCAACGCGTCGGGCCCCCGCGGCATCATCCGCGCGCAAGGGCTGGCGGTGCTGTTTGCCCGGGTGCTGCGCACCTGGATCAACGATGACGATAGCGGGCTCGCGCGCACCATGGCCGCACTCGACCGGGCGCTGGCGCGCGGCCAGCGCTGGGCGGGCTTCCTCGACGACCTGTGCTGCATCCCTTCGCTGCTGCGCCGGCCGCGCCGCCGTCGGCGGCGCGACGAGGATTTGGAGAGGCCGGCGGCAGCGTAACCGCGCGGCGTCCCGGAGCCCGATTTTCGGTCGCAGCCGTCTTGGCAGCTCGCCCGGCGAGGGGAGCGTCTTGCCGGTTGGCCGCCCTCAGAAATAGCGTAGCCACAAATACACCTGGCAGACGGCGATGGAGACGAGCGTCATCGGCACCGCGTAGGCGAGGTAGCGGATGAAGCCGAAACGAACGCCGTGGCGCTCCGCGATACCGGCGATGGCGAGGTTGGCGGAGGCGCCGACGAGCGTGCCGTTGCCGCCGAGGCAGGCGCCGAGCGACAATGCCCACCACAACGGCGTAATTGCGTGCGCCCCGCCATAGGCCGGCGCCGTCCCCTTGATCAGCGGGATCATGGTGGCGACGAAGGGAATGTTGTCGAGGAAAGCCGAAGAGAGTGCCGACAGCCACAGGATGATCGCGCTCGCCGCGGCCATGTTGCCGCCGGTGGAGGCCACCAGCTTGGCGGCGAGGAACTCGAGCAGTCCGCTGACCTCGACCGCATGCACCACCACGAACAAGCCGATAAAAAAGAAGATCGTGGTCCATTCGATATCAGCAAACGTCCGCTGCACGTTGTCGGCCTGCTGGCTGCCGCGGTGGCGCCAATTGTCGAGCAGCATCAGCACCGCCGCTCCGCCGAGGGCGATCGTCGCCGGCTTGAGACCTAGCGGGCCGGCAAACACAAAGGCCACGAGCACCACGCCCACGACAACGGCGGAGCGGCCCAGCAGCGCCCAGTCGCCGATCATCCCCGGGGCATTCATGCCCATCACCAAAGCGCGGTTTTCCGTGCTCGCCTTTAGCCCCCGGCCCCAGATCGCATGCACCATCGCCGCCTGCACCGCCATGACCAGCACGGCGACAGGCGCGACATTCGCAAGGAAAGCGTTGAAATCAAGTCCGGCGAGGGTGCCGATCAGAATGTTCGGCGGATCGCCGATCAGCGTCGCGGCTCCGCCGATATTGGCGGCAAACACTTCGGCGAACAAGAACGGAAAGGGCGGCACATCCAGCTCTTCGGCGATGGCGAGCGTTACCGGCGCGATCAGCAGAACCGCGCTCACATTGTTAAGAATGGCCGAGAGGACCGCGGTTGTTACCTGCAGCATGATGAGGATGCCGGCGGGCTTGGCCTTCGCCCGCTGCGCCGACCAGATGGCGAGGTATTGGAACAGGCCGCTGCGGCGGGCGATCGCCACCAGGATCATGATCCCAGCGAGAAGGCCGATCGTGTCCCAGTCGATGCCTGCGATCGCTTCTTTCTCGTCAAGCGCGCCGACGATGATGAGGAAAGACGCGCCGATCAGCGCCACCACCGCGCGATTGTGGCGCCCGGCAATGATCGCCGCATAGGTGACGGCGAGCACCGCGAGCGACACCGAGACGGCGTCGAGCCCGAAGTAAAGGTGGGGGACGAAGGCGGCCATCATGGGCGCAGGTTAGGGGATTGTCGCCGATCCGCGAAGCTAAACCGCCGGCGTTACGATACGCGTCAGGTAGCGCGATCGGCACGGCAAGTCATTATAGATAGTCGGCCGCAGCCAACCGGATGCGTTTTGAATAATGATGCGAGCGTAATGAATACCGACCTGCGTTCCGTCATCCTGACGTGCTCGGCGCGCAGCGCCGAGCCTCGAAGGGCGACGGCCCTGGCAGCGTCAGCACCTCGGCCGCATCCTTCGAGGCTCGCTTCGCGGCCACCTCAGAGCCTGTGAATCTTTCGCTCATCCGAAATCCGACTGTGGCCAAACGCGCGCCGTTGTGATTCGCTGCGCACATTGATTCGCGCGAGATGATAAATGTCCAGCGAGCAACTGTTCGATAATCTTGCGGTCCAACAAGCTGCT
>JAKAPE010000327.1 GCA_021811945.1 Pseudomonadota bacterium
GCGGGCCACGACCGACGATGATGAGCACTATGTCTACGCCATAGCCCTATGAGTCCTGGATTTCCACGACCATATCGCCCGGTATCTTTAAGGTGAAGTCGGCCCAGCGGCCGAACAAGTATGATCGGGGGATCAAGCTCAAGACCGCCAACGCGCTGCGCATTACATTTTCCGCCGTTGCTCCTGTTGCTCGCGGCGGACGTGATCGAACAGCGAAGCGAAGCCATTTTTCGCTAAGCCGATAGGCTCGACGGCTTGGGGGCTTGACCAAAAAATGGACAGTTTTAAAATCACGGTTGGACAGCGGCTTGGGAGCCAGCCGGCGCCCGATGTTGCTACTCGGAGTAGGTGGCTGTGAAGAACTGGATCTATTTTGCAACGGCCGAGAAGGCATCACTTGCATCAACAATCGAGATAGTAATCGATGCGCAGTTTCTTTGGCGTTCCGCGTTCAACGAAAAGGGCGCCCAAATCGCAAATGTCGGAGGGATTGAGGCGGGCGATCACATTGTCGTCGCGTGGCGTCATTCTGGTGCTATTCGAACGGCGTACTTGGAGTGCACTGTCGCCGCACCGGTCTCGCCTGTGACCCCTGGAGTCGTGATCGACAAGCTGACCGGACCCGATGCCCAAATGCTCATTGCTGCGGGATACCCAATCAATTCCGCCGGGGAGGTGGAAGGCATTCGCCTCGATAATATTCGGGAGTGCTACTTTCAAGTCCAAGGCAGATACGGGGGCAACAATGCAATTCACAAACTCGCCGGTGAGGATGTGGGTCAGCTTTCGATCGGTGCCACTATCCCGCCTGAAGCACTCATGAAACCGGTTGGTCGAATTGCAACTTATGACCCCGATCCGCAACTTCTGGCTCGCGGGTCAATGTTGACGCCGTCCGCTGTGGACCGGGCGAAGGTCGAGGCGACGACTGGCAGCCGAGCTTTCGACGCTTACGTAATGGTTGATTGGTCCTCAAGTTCGTTGCCGGTGACGGGCAATGACTCGATCTGGATAGCGAGCGGTGCCTGGTCCGATCGAACGTTCACTCCGACATCGCCACTCAACGTCCCCACAAGGCTGCAAGCCGTCGACTTTCTCCGAAGGCAGCTCCTGCTCTGGCGCGAAGAAGGGAAGCGGGTCCTCGTCGGGTTTGATTTCGCTTTCGGGTATCCGGCCGGCTTTGCACGCGCACTCGGCTTGACTGTCAGTCCTGGAGGTGCCTGGAAAGCATTACATGAGCATTTCGCCGCAAAGGTTACGGATTCTCCACAAAACAAACATAACCGTGACAGTTTTGCCGATGATTGCAATCGCCAAGTGGGCGCACCTGGTCCGTTTTGGGGCTGTGCTGCAAGCTCGGCCACTCACTCCCTGACGCAGCAGCACATTGGGGTGTTCCAGTTTCCGCATCACGGCCTCCAAGAGTGGCGGACGACCGACAACTGGGCCAGACGCCGTGTGACGACGCAGTCCGTGTGGAAGCTGAATTGTGGCGTCTCGGTGGGCGGCCAAACGATCCTGGGTATCAAGCACCTCGATGGGCTCGCTCGTTCGGTCGACGGCCGTCGATGGCCCTTTGAAGGCTGGAGTACGCCAGCCGGACCTGCAATCTGGTTTGCGGAAAT
Source organism: Pseudomonadota bacterium (assembly GCA_021811945.1). GTDB lineage: Bacteria > Pseudomonadota > Alphaproteobacteria > Rhizobiales > Xanthobacteraceae > BOG-931. The sequence goes on from JAKAPE010000327.1 coordinate 1,626, forward strand.
GTTCCCGTCGCTCGTCCCGTATCCGGCGGACTGGAGTGATGAGTACAGGACGCGGCGCGATCGAACTCAGGTGCGAAACTGCGTTCGTTACGCCGCAGAGCGAGATTCCGCTGGAGTGCTCAAAGGAGATTTCGCCAAGCCGGGCGCACTCGACGCGGCCACCCTGGCAAAGGTGGAGGGGGAAGAAGGCTGGATCTTGTGGGTGTGAATGCAGACCGGACGTGCGGATCCTGTCTCAAACGGCGCCGATGCCGGTTGGGCTCGCGGAATCACAGCGAGGATCGGAATCGCAGTGAACGATGCTGACGCCTACGGCATTCCAGGCTTCCTTGCGGCCTACCATGCGCGGGCCGTGCGTTGGGAAGACCATTTGGTGACCGGCCGACTGCTGCCGATGGAGATACGCGCCTGCCTCTTCTGCCTCGTGCCGATGGTCGCACGGCCCGTGGAGGATGACACGACAGTCCTCACACCCGTCGTCAGGTCACGGACCCAAGCACCGCTGCTCCCAGCGCTCTCGTCGGTTCCAGCCGATGACAAAGCCGCGACCTCCAATGTGCGCCGGCTCGTCGCTTCGGCCAACCACGCGGCGCACGGTTGGACTGCGCTTCGGCAGCAGTCGGAAGGGCTGTTCGTCGCCTTGTGGAACCGGGATCGATCGCCATGAGCCGGATCGTGTTCGATCGGGACTTGGTGGGCTTTAGCGCAGATTCGCGGGGTCGGCGTTGGCGCGGCAACCCTATCCATGGACGGCAAGGGAAAAGGCCGGATGGCGGCTGGTCGGATGTCTCTGAAGGGATTGAGATTTTTAGACTCCCGCTGGATACCCTCTGCTGGCGCTTCCAGCCGAAAGCTCAATGATATCAATGGACCGAGCGCCATCCACCTATCCTTGGACCGCCCAAAGCCCTCCCTTGCTTGTGTTGCTTCAGTATGATAACTATATGCCGTGGCGGAACCGCATGACCCGACCCTCGATGTGCTTCTCGACCTCGACGGGCAGGTTCTCGTGGTGGACCCGGAGGGCGGCCACTGGGTCCGGTTCGTGGTGACGCGAGTGCCGGTGTCGCCGGAGAAGCCGCACGGCATCGACTACTCGCTGACGCTGCACGGGCCGGAGGGCGCGCGGCTGGTCGGCTTCGATAACGCGCATCCGGTCGCGCGGCAGAAGCGCGGCGAGCCGCAGGACCATCGCCACCGGCTGCGGAGCAGCCGGCCCTACGAGTATCGGGACGCGGCGACCCTGCTTGCCGACTTCTGGGCGACGGTGGACGCGGTGTTGCGCGAGAGAGGAGTGATCCCATGACGACGCTGAAGGTCGGCATCGCGAGCTATACGGAAATGAAGGCGCGCACCATGGCCGTAGCGCGCGGCGAGCGTCGCGTGGCGGCCGACGAGCCCAAGGTCTGGTTCACTTCGACCGAGTCCTTCGCCAAGGTCCTGTCAGCCGGCAATCGCGAGCTGCTGCGCGTCATCGCCGAGAAGGCGCCGGGGTCGCTCGACGAGCTGGCCCGGATTACCGGTAAGGCGAAGTCGAACCTGTCGCGCACGCTGCGGACCATGGAAGGCTACGGCCTGGTGCGCCTCGAACGCGGCGAACGCGGCCGCATCACGCCGAAGATCATGCACGACCGCGTGGAATTGGAATTGCCGCTCACGCTGTCGCGCAAGGCGAGCTGAACCATGACCGCTTTGGCGCGAGCAGGCCGGACCGCCGCCAACCCGTCAAGGCTGGCGCGTTCCGCGCCACCGCTTCGCGGCTACGGCCTTGACCGGCTGTCGCCGGCCCGGCGAGGGCTCGCCAAACGATCAAGGTTCGAAGTGAGCGCGAGCGCTCCCCTCGTTGCCGGTTTGCCGGAAAAGAGAGGGGCGTTGCCGGATAGAAATCGGTCGTTCGCTTGCGGGCAGAGCGGCGCGATACTGCGGGGATGTCCCGACCACGCGCCAGCTTGGGCGTTCTGCCTGACGATCTTTACATCGAGCCGGAGCCCTGGCCGCGCATCGGCCGCCCGCCCAAGCATGATGTTGAGGCATGGACCGTCACGGACGATTGGCCCGACGCTGTGCCGATCACAGATGCCGAGCTCGACGTGTTCGAGGCATGGTTCGGCGATTTGTTCGATGATCTGTTCGGGCCGCGCCAATGATCTGAGAGGACAATCGCGATGACCGTGCCGTTGCGCGCCGCCCTTTACTTGCGCGTCTCGACGGCGCGGCAGGCCGAGCACGATGTCTCGATTCCCGATCAGAAGCGGCAAGGCGAAGCGTACTGTGCTGCGCGTGGTTACCAGCTTGTCGAGACCTACGTCGAGCCTGGCGCATCGGCGACAAATGACCGCCGGCCCGAGTTCCAGCGCATGATCGAAGCGGGCACGAGCAAGCCCGCGCCTTTCGATATCGTCATCGTCCACAGCTTCTCGCGCTTCTTCCGCGACCACTTCGAGCTGGAGTTCTACGTCCGCAGGCTGGCGAAGAACGGCATCCGGCTGGTCTCGATCACCCAGGAGATGGGCGACGATCCGATGCACGTCATGATGCGGCAGATCATGGCGCTGTTCGACGAGTATCAGTCGAAGGAGAACGCCAAGCACGTCCTGCGCGCGTTGAAGGAGAACGCGCGGCAGGGCTTCTGGAACGGGTCCTTGCCACCCATCGGCTACCGCGTCGTCGCGGCCGAGCAGCGCGGCGCGAAGGTCAAGAAAAAGCTCGAAATCGATCCGCTGCACGCCGACACGATCCGGCTGATCTATCGGCTGGCGTTGGAGGGCGACGGCACGAGCGGCGCGATGGGCGTCAAGAACATTGCGGCCTATCTCAACCAGCATCGCATCTTCACCCGCGACGGCGGACGCTGGGGCATCGGCCAGGTTCATCGCATCCTGACGC
>JAKAPE010000328.1 GCA_021811945.1 Pseudomonadota bacterium
CCCATTTTACGGAGTCAGTCTATGAAGCAAAAAAAACGGCTGAAGCCTTCCCCGTCTGAAGACGGGGGTTTGAAACCAAAGAAACTGACAATCAATGTCGCTGGCAACCAGACGGACGGGACGATTTTTCACCGCCGCGTTCATCGACCGGCCTCCTGCCTGCTCTCGGCTTCGTATGCCTCGATGTCTTCAAGCCGGTAGACGACGCGGCCACCGATCTTCAGGTAGGCCGGCCCCTCACCGATCCAGCGCCACCGCTCCAGAGTGCGGGGACTGATGTTCCAGCGCTGCGCGAGCTCAGTTTGGCGCAGATGTTTGGTTTGCATCGCCTCGCTCCTGGTTTCGAACCTGGGCGCGACAATGCCGGGCGATCGGTCACGCGTCGTGGGGATCGCAGGGGGATTATTGGGGGATCAGCGCAGGAAAATTTGGGGGCGGCAGGGGATCGCTGGGGGATAGCGGGGGATGAGGCCGCGCCCGACCAGCCCAGCCGGGACGACCGACGGAAATCAACGTTGCGGCAGCCGAAGCTGATAGCGGCCGCGCCCATCGGAATCGATCAGGCGCCGCCAATGCGGCTGGGACTTGAACACGTCCGCCATGCGCGTGCTGGCCGATCCGGCTTCACCAAGAATGAGCTTGCCTTCGCACCAAGGGGCCGGGGTACTGGCCGCCTCGTGCAGCCGTTGCACGACCCGCGCCTGTACGGGCCCGAGATTGAACGCCAGTCCGCCGATGCGCACTTCGCGGAAATCATTCGATTGGTGCAGGAACGCGGGGGCGATCGAACTCTTATGGACGAGCCGGTGCTGCGCCTCGACCCGGTCGCGCTCCTCGCGGCGGACGAGCAAATCCTGCCGGCCAACCCAAACGCTGCGGGTCGGCTCGATCAGGCGGCAATACGCGTCCTCGGGGGCATGGAAATATGTCACCTCGGCTTCACCTTGCCTGAAAATCCGGAATACATCCCGCTCCTGCAGGTCCTGGAAGCCGGTGAACCGGATGCGCTCCTGCGCAACCGTGAACCGTTTGCCGTCCGTCCCTTCCTCGTAGGTCCCGATTTCCAGCTGTACCCCGAACAGCCGCACGGAAAGGCGCAGCAGACCGTTCTCGGCGAGATAGGCCAGATCGCGGTGGGGCAACTGCCAGCGTTCTTCGAGTTCCTCCAATACGAAATAGGATTTGTCGACCAACGACATTTTTCACTCCACCCCCTTGAGTTCTCGTTATGTTCTACGCTAGGGTAGCTGGCGAATCAATCCCCTTTCGTCCACACCATCCACGATTTTGGGAAACCACATGCGCCACACCATGTCCGACCGCCTCAAGGCGCGCTGCCGCCAGCTTGGCCTCAACGCCGCGCAGGTCGGCGAGATCGCCGGCGTCAACCGGAGCTTCGTCTACGACATCATGCGTGGAAGATCGGCCAACCCCAATCTCGGCAAGCTCGATCGGGTGGCGCAGGCGCTCAAGGTCGAGCGCAACTGGCTCATCCACGGGATGGGCGAAGTGCAGGGCGAGGCGCCGATCGTCGAGCATCCCGACGACTACTTCGTGGCCATCTCCTCGGTTGCAGTCAGGCCATCCATGGGCGGCGGTCACCTCGTCGAGAACGAGCCCGAGGAGGGCCGTCCGTACCATTTCCAGCGGTCGTGGATAAAGAACTGTTTGAGAGCGGATCCAGCCAGTCTGCGCATCATGCACGTCGAGGGCGACAGCATGATGCCGACGCTTAATGATGGCGACGTCGTTCTGGTCGATCTCGGCCGGCGGTCGCCAACGCCGCCTGGAATTTTCGTGCTTCACGACGGCATGGGGCTGGTCGCCAAGCGCCTGGAGCACATTCCGAACAGCGAGCCCCCGCGTGTTCGCATCATCTCGGATAATCTCCTTTACCGGCCCTACGAAGGCGGCAGCGAGGAAATCAACATCATTGGCCGAATACGATGGTTTGCGCGGGAGATGTGACACGCTCGGGCTGCCAGCGGCACCGCAAGCGACGGGTCGTGGATCTTGACCCTGTGCGGACGCGAATCCCCAAGCTGATTTTCAGGATCGCGGTCATCGAAGTTGAACTGGCGAGGCACCCCACTCGCGTTCGCGTTTGGTTTCGCTTTGATTCTCTCCCTCGTGATTCCACAGTGATTCCACGGCGCGATTTTGGTGCGGCGCACAAAAAGTAAAGGCTCGCAAGTCTTTGAACTTACGAGCCTATTTGGTTGCGGGGGTAGGATTTGAACCTACGACCTTCAGGTTATGAGCCTGACGAGCTACCGGGCTGCTCCACCCCGCGTTGATTTGCGTCCGAGCCCGCTGACGCGCGGCATCGCTTGGTCCGATCCTGCCGGCAACGAAGGCCGTCGCGTCGAGAACCTGACGACGGCACCAACGTGGTTTTCGCCTTGGTCCCGTGCCCGCGGCCGTTGACAATCATCGACCGCTTCGTGCGACGCGACCAGCCGGACCGGGCCGGCTGGTCGCTGATGTAGCAAGTGGGCTGCGATAAGGGAAGTGCAGGGGGCGCGATTTTTCGTCATAATGTCATATACGGCCTCATCGAACCGTCATGCACGCCTCCCTAGAAGCGGATATGGGCGACCAGTCTGCTTTACGGCCGAAAACTGCGGTCGGACCGGCGCTTCGCGCGTCCGCGGCCGCTATCCTCGCCGATGCGCGCGCGGCGGTCAGCGATTCGGAGCGATCGAGCGCCGACGCGGTGCACGCGTTCCGGCGCGCCATGAAACAATGGCGCGCCTTGATACGTCTGCTTGAGCCGTTGGTCGACGATGCGGCGCGCCTGCGCCGAGAAGCGCGCGACCATGCCCGCGCACTGGCCTCCGCCCGCGACGGTCAATCGGCGCTCAACGCGCTCGACGACCTCGTGCAAGACGGCCTGACACTCTCGCCGCGTACCGTCGCGAGCATCCGCGGGCGGCTCGAAGCGCTGCGCGAAAGCGGGGAGCACGCGGTACTCACGGCAGCGGTGCGCGAGCGGATCATCGGCTGGCTCGACGCCGCGGCGGCGGCGGTCGACGGCTGGCAGCTCGATGCTGTCCGGTTCGATGCCATTGCCGCGCGCCTGACTGTCGGATACCGCAGCGCGCGCCGGCACATCCCTGACGACTGGTCACAGGCGAGCGGGACCGATCTGCACGAGCTGCGCCGGCGCGTCGTCGACCACCGCTATCAGATGGACCTTGTCGCGCCGCTGTGGCCGCGCTTCGGCCGCATGTGGATGGAGGAAGCCGAACGGGTGCGCGACCGGCTCGGCCGCTTCCAGGATCTGGAGGTGCTCGAAAGACTCGCCGAGCCGCATCAGCCACTGGCGCCCTGGCGCTCGCGCCTCACGCCGTCTTGCAGCGAGCGCAAGGCAAAGCTCGCCCACCGCGCGTGCCGCATCGTCTCGCGGCTGTTTGCCGAACGCCCGAAGGCGTTCGGCCGGCGGCTGGAAGCGCTATGGGAAAACGGATGACGGAGCACGCAGGACTGCTGCTTTTTGAATCTGCTGCTTTTTGAATCTTGACTTGGCAGCCCGCGCATCGATAATCGCGCGCCGAAACGCCGAATAGAACCGGCAAGGCGATGGGGTTCCGCCTGAACCGCCCGTTTTGGGGCTGATGACTCCTTTCATCCGGTCGCGCAGGAAGGGAGTCTTTTTGTGACTGCTGCAAATAGCCTGTTGGATCCGCTTGCCGCAACTTTGCGCCCGCATGGCGGCAAGGACAGGCGATAATCGTCAAAGGTCTTCCCAATGCTTCGTGACGTCCTCCTGCAGATTGCGCAGGTTCTCACGGTTGTTGTCGTGGCGCCGCTGTTGCAGGGAGCGATCCTGCAGCTCGAGGAAAGGGTGCAGCTCGCCCAGGGGCCGGGCATCCTTCAGCCTTACCGCGACCTCCGGAAGCTCTTTCGAAAACAGATCGTCGTGCCGCACACCGCATCGTGGATCTACTGGGTCGCGCCGGTCGTCGCCTTCACGGCCATGCTGACGGTTCCGATCCTGATTCCCGTGCTGACAGATTTTCCGCTGCCGCTGTCGGATATGGGCGACATTCTCGGCGGCGGCCTGATCCTGACCCTCGGATCGTTCATGATCATCCTGGCCGGGCTCGACAGCGGCAGCGCCTACGGAGGCATCGGTTCGAGCCGCGCGGTGATGGTTGCGATTCTCGCCGAGCCGACGCTGATTCTCGTGTTCGTCGGCATCGCGCTGCTGGCAAGGGCGATGCTCCCCTTCGTCGTCAACCATCTTCTGGTCGGCAACCCGGCGGTCTACTGGTCCCCGGCGCATCTGTTTCTGATCGCCGCCTTCTTCACGCTTCTCATCGTCGAGACCGACCGCCTGCCCATCCATTCCAGCACCCACATCGAAGTCTACATGATCGAGGAGGCGCGCATTCTTGAATATTCGGGCCCGTTGCTGGCGC
>JAKAPE010000050.1 GCA_021811945.1 Pseudomonadota bacterium
CAAGCGCTACTGGGGCCAACATATGTGGGATGTGACCTAAGTCCGCCGGATGGCGGACCAAATCCGGCTTTAAGCCGTAATCCGAAGCCACCGCCTTTAGGCGGTGGAGTGTTCACGGCCAATCGAGCCCGATAGTAAAAGCGACGTAGCGGCGGCCATTGACAAAGGCGCGCCGGCGACCGTTAAGTATCCGCCTTCGACGGTCTCTCGCCAGAGAGCGAACAGGGAATACGGTACGGAACGAAAGTTCCCAAGCCGTAGCTGCCCCCGCAACTGTAGGCGGCAAGCCCGTACCACAGGGCCACTGGAGCAATCCGGGAAGGCGTGACGGGCGTCAAGCCGCGAGCCAGGAGACCTGCCGTCGAAGCGATCGCTGCCGGGCGGGGTGCTCCGGCGCGGGTCCGGTCTTTTTGCACCCGTTGACGGCGCCACGCAGGAGCGACGGGTGAGTTGCATTGAATTTGCGGACGTGACCGAAGGCATTGCGCCGGCTGACACCGCCGCGCCCACCCTCCGACCTATTATGCATGCTGTCGGCGCGCTGACACCGTGGAACACGCATCAACCGCCCAAATGGAGTTGACGCATGAACGGCACGTCGCTTCGCCTTGCGCGCGTTCCCTGCACCATCGTCACCGGGTTCCTCGGCGCCGGCAAGACGACGCTGATCCGCCATGTAATTGCCAATGCGGCCGGCCGTCGTCTCGCCGTCATCGTCAACGAGTTCGGCGATGCCGGCATCGACGGTGAAATCCTCAAAGGATGCGGCAATGCCGCCTGCCCGGAGGAGAATATCGTCGAATTGGCCAACGGCTGCCTCTGCTGCACGGTCGCCGACGAGTTCGTGCCGGCGCTCGATGCCATACTCTCTCGCGACGGTGTCGAGCACATCGTCATCGAAACCTCCGGTCTCGCTTTGCCGAAACCGCTGGTGCAGGCTTTTCATTGGCCGGCGATCAAGAACCGCGTGACCGTCGACGGTGTCATCGTCGTCATCGACGGTGCCGCGCTTGCCGACGGCCGCGTCGCCGCCGACCTCGACGCGCTGGCGCGGCAGCGCGCCGCCGATACGGCGCTCGCCCATGACGATCCGATCGAGGAGGTGTTCGCCGATCAGATCGCCTGCGCCGATCTCATCGTGCTCAACAAGCGCGATCTCATCGACGCGGCGGGAATCGAGAAAGCGCGCGCGGAGATCGCCGGCAGGCTGCCGCCCGGCGTGAAGGTGATTACAGCAGCCGACGGCAAGGTCGATCACACGCTCCTCCTCGGACTTGGCGTCGGCGTTGAGGACGACATTGCCAATCGCCGCACCCGGCACGATGAAGAAACGGAGCACGACCACGACGACTTCGATACCTTCGTGGTGCCGCTCGGCGAAATCGCCGTTCCTTCCGCGCTCGCCGCGCGTATCGCGGCGCTGGCGGAGAATTTCGACGTGTTGCGGGTCAAAGGATTTGCCCCTGTCGCCGGCAAGCCGCTGCGGCTGATGGTGCAGGCGGTCGGCGGGCGCGTGACGCATCAATACGATCGTCCATGGGCCGCAGCCGAGGCGCGCGAAGGCCGGCTGGTGGTGATCGGATTGAAAGGCCTCGACCGCGCCGCCGTGGCGAGCGCGCTGGTCGGCTAACGTTCGGGTTGCGCGATGCATCTCTTGGCGACCACATCGACGAGTCTCGACGACATCGTGGAAGCCGTCGATCTGCGCCAGCCGCCGGGCGATATCGTCGTCCTCTCTTTCGCCGACAGCGACCTCGCCGCGCTGGCCGCCGCCTGGGAAGCCGAGCGTGACGCGCTGCCGAGCGTGCGCCTCGCGCATCTGCGCGATCTGCGCCATCCGATGTCGGTCGATCTGTGGATCGATCGTGTCGCGGTACACGCCAAGGTGATCCTGGTTCGCCTCCTCGGCGGTCTCGACTGGTGGAGATACGGCATCGAGCGGCTCTCTGCGCTCTCCCGCCAACGTAACATCGTGCTCGCCGTTCTCCCCGGCGAGGACCGTGACGACGCGCGTCTTGCCACGGCCGCGACGCTGCCCGCGGCGGAGTTGGAAACGCTGCTGCGGTATTTTCGCGAAGGCGGGATTGAGAACTTGCGCATGCTGCTGCGCCGGCTCGCGAGTCATGCCGGACGCGATCTAACAACGTATCCGCCGCAGCGCCTGCCACGCTGTTGCGGCTATCTGCCCGGCGAAGGTGCGGTGGATCTGGAGTACCTGATCGCCGCGATCTCGTCCGCCCCCGCGAAGCGCAGCAAAGCGGTGGAGGGGGACCGCGCGAACCGCGGTGGAGGAAATATTGTTCCCATCATCTTCTACCGCGCGGCGCTGCTGGCGGCCGATACCGCTGCCGTCGATGCGCTCTGCGCGGCGCTGGAAACCCGCGGCTTGACGCCGGCGCCGCTCGTCGTCATCGGCCTGAAGGATGGCGAGGCGGCCGCCTTTCTGCGCCGCGCTTTGGCGCGGCTTGATCCCGCCGTCATCGTCACCATGACCGCTTTTGCCGTCGGTAGCCCCTCCATTCCCTCCGCCCCAAACGGGGAAGGCCGGGAAGGGACCGAACCATCGCTGCTGGACGAACCCGGCGTCCCGATCCTTCAGGTCATCAGCGCCACCACGCAGCGCGCTGCGTGGCGCGACAGCGCCCGCGGGCTCGGCGCCGCCGATCTCGCCATGCACGTGGTCCTCCCAGAGTTGGATGGCCGCCTCCTTGCCGGTGCCGTCGCCTTTAAAGAAATGCGGCCGCCGCAGGACGCGCTCGCGTTCACTGCGCTCGCGAGCCGCCCGGAAGCGGATCGCGTCGCGGTCGTCGCCGACCGTATTGCCGCTCTCGTCCGCTTGCGCGCGCTGCCCCGCGGCACGCGCCGCGTCGCCGTCCTGCTGCCGGATTATCCCGGTGCTCCCGGCCGCACGGGCTACGCCGTAGGCCTCGATGTACCGGCGAGCGTAGTCGCGCTTCTCGATGATCTCGCCGCCGCCGGCTACGACATACGCGACGCGCCGAAGAGTTCCCGCGCGTTGCTCGCTACGCTCCTCAAAGGCGCCGAGGACGCCAAGCTCCCGTTGGCGCAGTATGAAACGCTGCTGGCGGGCTTGCCGGGGGCCGCTGTCGCGCGGCTGCGAAGCGCTTGGGGTGAACCGGCCGACGACGCCGACGTCCGCAGCGGCTGCTTCCGTTTCCGCGCGCAAAAATTCGGTAACGTCCTGGTGGCGCTGCCGCCCGACCGCGGTCGCTCCAGCGAACGACGCGCCGACTACCACGATCCGGTACTGCCGCCGCGGCACGCGCTCGTCGCCTTCGGGCTGTGGCTGCAGCACGCGATCAAGGCCGATGCACTCGTCCATATGGGCGCGCACGGCACGCTGGAATGGCTGCCGGGAAAAGCCGTCGCACTTACTTCGGAGTGCTTTCCGGAAATCGTTACTGGGCCGCTACCGGTGATCTACCCCTTCATCGTCAGCAATCCGGGCGAAGCGGCGCAAGCCAAGCGTCGGATCGCCGCCGTTACTATCGGCCACTTGCCGCCGCCGCTGGTTGGCGCCGGACTTTCCGGCGACGCGCGCGAGCTGGAGCGGCTGATCGACGAATACGCCCAGGCGGACGGCCTCGATCGGCGCCGGCGCGAGCGTCTCGCGCGTCTTATTATCGACACCGCGCAACGCACCGGCCTTGCGCGCGAGGCCGGGGTTGCGGGCTCACTTGCCGGCGATGGCGGACAGGAAGTGCTGCGCCGTATCGACGCTTGGCTGTGCGATTTGAAAGACATCGCGATCAAAGACGGGCAGCATATTTTCGGCCGCCCGCCGGCGGGGACCGACGATCCGCTCTGGCGAGCGAGCGCGCAAGCCGAGAGCGCGGCATTGATCGCGGCGCTCGACGGGCGCCGCGTGGCACCCGGCCCGGCCGGCTCGCCGCTGCGCGGCCGGCGCGATGTGCTGCCGACCGGCCGCAATATGTTCACCGCCGATCCGCGCACGCTGCCGACGCCGACCGCGATGGACCTCGGCCGCCTCGCGGCCGACGAGTTATGGCGCGCACATATGCAGACGCATGGCGAATTCCTGCGCGCTATCGTTATCGATCTCTGGGGCAGCGCCACTTTGCGCACCGGAGGCGAGGAGATCGCGCAGGGCCTTTGTCTCATGGGGTGCCGCCCGGTTTGGGAGGCAGCGAGCGGCCGCGTCACCGGCATCGAAGTGCTGCCAGCCGCCGCCATGGGGCGCCCGCGGGTCGATGTGACGTGGCGTATTTCCGGGCTCTTTCGCGACCTGTTCCCGGCGCAGATCGCACTGATCGACACCGCCGTGCAGACTGTCGCCGCGCGCGAAGAAAACGACGATGAAAACCCGCTCGCGGCGGCTTGCCGAGCGGTCGGCGGCTTGCGGCTCGACCGCATTTTCGGCACCGCTCCCGGCGTGTACGGTTCGGGCGTCGAAGATTTGCTCGGCAGCGATGCCGACGTCGACACTATTGGCACGGCCTATCTGGACGCCGCCTCGCACGTTTATGGCGGCGCCAAAGGGGAGGGCACGGCGGCGCCCGGCGTATTCATAGAACGCGTCGGGAACGCCGATCTGCTGCTCCATCCGAGCGACGATAAAGGCCGCGATCTTCTCGAAGGCGCCGAAGACGCGGCCTTTGTCGGCGGCTTTGCCGCGGCGGCAAAATTGGTTGGCCGCCCCGCGGATCTGATCATGCTCGATACTGCTGACCCGCAGCGGCCTCACGCACGGACGCTTAAGGCGGCTTTGGCACGCATCGTGCGCGGCCGGGTCGATCCACGGTTCATCGCTGGCCAGATGCGCCACGGCCCGCGCGGCGCCGCCGAATTTGCCGAAACCGTGGACCGGCTCGTCGCCTTCGCGGCGACGACCGACGCCGTCGGCAGCGAGCTGTTCGACCTTTTGCATGCGGCCTACGTTGCGGACGCCGGCGTGCGGGCCTTCCTGCTGCGCGAGAACCCGCAGGCCGCCGGCGCCATCGCCGAGCGCCTCGATGCCGCGCGGCGGCGCGGCCTTTGGCATCCGCGCCGCAATGATGTCGACGCCGACCTTGCGGCGCTGCGGGCTGTCTCTTTTTCCTCCCGGGAGGTGGCGGAGATCGACGACGACGATTGCGAGGCGGCGCAACGCGAGGCGGGTCATGTCTGAGCATTCCGCCTATCTGCACGACGGCATGGCGATCTACGAGCGCTCCTTCGCCATTATCCGCGCTGAGGCGGATCTATCCCGCTTTTCCGCGGAGGAAGCCGATATCGTCATACGCATGATCCACGCCTGCGGCGTGGTCGAAGCGGCGCACCACATCGTGTTCGGCGGGAACCTCGCCGCCGCCGCGCGTAGCGCGCTCACTGCCGGCGCGCCGATCTTCTGCGATGCCGAGATGGTGGCGCACGGGATCACACGCGCGCGGCTGCCGGCGCACAACGACGTCATCTGCACGCTGCGCGATCCGCGCGTACCGGCGCTTGCCGGAAAGCTCGGCACGACGCGTTCGGCCGCCGCGCTTGAGTTATGGGGCGAGCGCATTGCCGGCGCCGTGGTCGCCATCGGCAATGCGCCGACGGCGTTGTTCCGCCTGCTCGATCTCATCGACGCCGGCGCGGCGAGGCCGGCGGCAATCCTCGGCATTCCGGTCGGCTTCGTCGGCGCGGCCGAAGCGAAGGAGGCGCTCGCCGCCAACGCGCACAAAATTCCATTCCTCATCGTGCGCGGACGCATGGGCGGCAGCGCCATGACGGCGGCTGCCGTCAACGCGCTGTCGAGGCCCGGCCTGTGAGCGCCGGCGCGGGCAAACTCATCGGCGTCGGCGTCGGTCCCGGCGATCCCGAGCTGGTGACGCTCAAGGCGACGCGCGCGCTCGGCGAAGCCGACGTCGTCGTCCACTTCGCCAAAGCCGGCAACGCGAGCCATTCGCGCGCGATCGCGGCGCGGCACTTGCGAACACGCATCACGGAGCTCGCGCTCCTCTATCCGGTGACGACCGAGGTGCCCGCCTGCAGCAGCGATTATCGCGACGCCATACGCAATTTCTTTGACGGTGCCGCTGCAGAGATCGCCGGACACCTCCAGGCAGGGCGTACTGTCGCCGTGATCTGCGAGGGCGATCCGCTGTTTTACGGTTCGTATATGCATCTGCACGCGCGACTTGCCCGGCGGTTTCCGACTGAGATCGTCCCCGGCGTCACCGGCATGTCGGGCTGCTGGTCGGCAGCGGGACTGCCGATGGCGCAGGGTAACGACGTGTTCACGGTGCTCGCCGCCACGCTGCCCGAAGGCGAACTGGCGCGCCGGCTTGCCGATGCCGATGCCGCGGTGGTGATGAAAGTCGGGCGGCACCTGCCGAAGCTGCGTCGCGCCTTGGCCTCAAGCGGCCGGCTTTCTCGCGCCATCTATGTCGAGCGCGGCACCATGGACGAGGCGAAGATCATTCCGTTCGCCGCCAAGACGGACGACGAAGCGCCGTATTTCGCCATCGTGCTGGTGCCCGGCTGGGAGGAACGGTCGTGAGCGGGCATCTCGCCGTCGTCGGATTGGGACCGGGCGCCGCGCGCTTTCTCACGGTCGAAGCCGAAAACGCGCTCGCCGGCGCCGACGCGCTTTACGGTTATGGACCTTATCTCGACCGCCTGCCGACCAGGACGGGACAGAGCCGCCACGCCTCCGATAATCGCGAGGAGAAAGCGCGCGCCGCTGCAGCGCTGCGGCATGCCGCCGATGGCGCGCGCGTCGCCATCGTCTCCGGCGGCGATCCCGGCGTCTTTGCCATGGCCGCTGCCGTCTGCGAAGAGATCGAGGCCGGACCGGAGAGCTGGCGCGCGCTCGATCTCACCATGATCCCCGGCATCACCGCGATGCTGGCCGTCGCTGCGCGCATCGGCGCTCCGCTCGGTCACGATTTTTGCGCGCTGTCGCTTTCCGACAATCTCAAACCTTGGGCGTTGATCGAGCGACGGCTCGATGCGGCGGCGGGTGCCGGCTTTGTTATCGCGCTTTATAACCCGGTGTCGCGGGCACGGCCCTGGCAATTGGCTCGCGCGTTCGCGCGGTTGTGCCGGCATCTGCCGCCATCGACGCCGGTCATCTTCGGCCGCGCCATCGGGCGCCCGGACGAGCGCGTGAGCGTGGTGACACTTACTGCTGCCGACACGACCCCGGCCGATATGGCAACATTGGTCATCGTCGGCACCCGCGAGACGCGGATCGTTGCGCGCCCGGGACGGCCCCCGCTGGTCTACACGCCGCGGGCCGCCGCAGAGGTTAGCACATGATCGAGCCAGGCGATCGCATCCTCGACCGTGTCCACAGCGGGCCCGGCGGGCTCGTGCGGCCGCCGCAGCATGATGACGGGTATCCCCAGCGCGCGCGCCGCCGCGATCTTGCCGTAGGTTGCGGTGCCGCCGCTGTTCTTCGCCATCACGACCTCGATACGATGCGCGGTCAAGAGCGCGCGATCATCGGTTTCTCCGAAAGGGCCGCGGGCGGTGATGTAGGAGGCACGGCGCAACGGAAGCGGCGGCTCGATCGGATCGACGCTGCGAATGAGATAAGAATGCTGCGGGGCGTCGATCAGTGGTTCGATTTCCTGGCGGCCGAGCGCGACGAAAACGCGGCGCGCGGTTTTGCCGAGCGCGCGCACTGCCTCCCGCACATCGCTCACTTCAATCCATCGATCGCCGGCAACGGCGGTCCACGCCGGCCGCCGCAGCACAATAAATGGCACATTGGCGTGTTCGGCGGCAGCGACCGCGTTCGCCGAGATGTTGCTCGCATAAGGATGCGTGGCGTCGATCAGCACGGCGATGCGCTCTTTGACAAGGTAGTTCGTAAGACCTGCGGCACCGCCGAAACCGCCGACGCGGACCGGCACCGGCTGCCGCGCGGGCGAGGCGGTGCGGCCGGCAAGCGACAGCACGATTTCAAGCTTCCGGTGCTCCGCAAGCCGTTGCGCCAGCGTCCGCGCTTCCGTGGTGCCGCCGAGAATAAGGATTTTTGCCATGCCGCTCCCTGAGGCGATCGCGCCCGAGACTGCCGCATCGCCGCCCTGGCTGTCCATCGTCGGCATCAGTGAGGACGGGATCGACGGGCTCGGCGCGACCGCGCGCGGGTTGATCGCCGCGGCGGAGATCGTATTCGGCGGCCGCCGCCACCTCGCCCTTGCCGCACCGCTGATCCGCGGCGCGGCGCGGCGGTGGCCGAGCCCGTTCGACGGCGCTGCCGATGAGGTGCTGCGCCATCGCGGCCGCCCGATCTGCGTGCTCGCTTCCGGCGACCCCTTCCATTACGGCGTCGGCGCGGTGCTCGCACGCCGGATCGATGCGCGCGAGATGCGGGTTGTGCCGGCACCGTCGGCCTTCAGCTTGGCGGTCGCGCGGCTCGGCTGGTCGCTGCCGGATACGATCCTACTTTCCCTGCACGGCCGCACGCTCGACCTTGTGCGGCCTCATTTGCAGCCCGGCGCGCGAATTCTTGCGCTGACATCCGGTGGCGAAGGCCCGGCAGATTTGGCGCGCTTGTTGACGCAGTCGGGCTTTGGCCGTTCGCGCCTCATCGTGCTCGAAGCGCTTAGTGGGCCGAGCGAGCGTATCCGCAGCACGCGCGCTGCCGAGTTCGCGTACGGCACCGTGGATGCGCTCAACACGGTCGCCATCGAGGTCGCAGCGGCGCCGGACGCCTGTATTCTCGCGCGCAGCCCGGGGCTTCCGGATAATCTGTTCGAGCACGACGGCGGTCAGATCACCAAACGCGAGGTGCGCGCGGTGACGCTGTCGTCGCTCTCTCCGCGCCGGGGCGAGTTGCTGTGGGACATCGGCGCCGGGTCGGGCTCGGTCGGCATCGAATGGATGCTGGCGGCGCCGCCTTTTATGCGCGCGGTTGCTATCGAGAAGCGCGCCGACCGCGCGGCGCGCATCCGCCGCAACGCCGCCGCCTTCGGCGTGCCCGGACTTGAGGTCGTGGAAGGCGCCGCACCCGCGGCGCTCGCGGGCCTAGCGGCGCCGGACGCGATCTTTATCGGCGGCGGCGCCAGTGCCAGCGTCATCGATACTGCGGCGGCGGCAGTGCGCGCCGGCGGTCGTCTCGTTGTCAATGCGGTAACGCTCGAAACCGAGGCGCTGCTCATCGCCCGTCACGCGGCTTTGGGCGGCGAGCTTATCCGCATCGCGATTGCGCGGGCGGGCGCGGTCGGCGAGAAATCCGGTTGGCGTGCGGCGATGCCGGTGACGCAATGGGTTTGGACCAAAAAACCATGATCGTCGCCGGCGTGGGTTGCAAACGGGGCGCACCGACGTCCGACATTGAAGCGGCGATCCGCGCGGCGCTCGCGCGCGCCGGCGTTGCCGTGTGCGTGCTCGATGCCGTCGCCACAATGGCGGCGAAACAAGGTGAGGCCGGCATCAAAGAGGTGACAAAAAAACTCGGCGTTCGCATCATCCCGGTGACAGAGGACGATTTGCAGGCCGCAAGCGCGCGCGCCGCAACCCGCTCCGCGCGCGTGCTCGCGCTCATGGGCTTGCCATCGGTCGCGGAAGCCGCTGCGCTCGCCGCCGCCGGACCGCGTGCGCGTCTTCTCGGCCCGCGCCTCATCATCGGCACTGCGACCTGCGCGCTGGCGACTTCCGGGGACGGGCTATGACCGTGCACTTCATCGGCGCCGGACCCGGCGCGGCCGATCTTATTACGCTGCGCGGACGCGATCTGATCGCGCGCTGTCCGGTCTGCCTCTATGCCGGCTCGATCGTGCCGCGCCAGTTGCTGGATTTTTGCCCGCCCGGCGCCCGCATCATCGACACGGCGCCGCTGGCGCTCGACGCGATCGAGGCCGAATTCGTCTCGGCGCATGCCGCGGGTGTCGACGTGGCGCGGCTGCAGTCCGGCGACCTCTCCATCTACTCGGCGCTCGCGGAACAGCTTCGCCGCCTGGCGCGGCGCGGCATACCCTACACGCTCACGCCGGGCGTGCCGGCTTTTGCCGCAGCGGCTGCGGCTCTCGAATGCGAGCTGACGGTGCCCGAGGTCGCGCAGAGCGTGGTCTTGACGCGCGTTTCTCGCCGCGCCTCGCGCATGCCGGAGAAGGAGAAGCTTGCGACCTTCGCTGCAAGCGGTGCGACCCTCGCCGTCCACTTGGCGATCCATGCCGTCGAGAGCGTGGTCGCGGAGCTGACGCCGTTTTACGGCGCCGACTGCCCGGCCGCCGTGGTGGTGCAGGCGAGCTCGCCGGCAGAGCGCATCCTCCGCGGCACGCTCGCCGATATCGCTGCGAGGGTTGCGGCGGCAAAGATCGAGCGGACGGCGCTCATCCTCGTCGGCCGCGCGCTCGCCGCGGAAAATTTCCGCGACAGCGCGCTCTACGACGCCGATTATCGCCGTCGGTTTCGCGGAGGCGGGGCGTGAACGAGCACACTTTTCCCTCCCCCATTGTGGGGGAGGGTAGGGAGGGGGGTCGGGAATTAATCGATCTTGAACGGCGCGCGGCCGACCAACACGCCGTCGCGATCGAACACTATGACCTCGATGGCGATGCCGCGACCGGCGACGATATCCTCGGCCGTTTGCCGGGCAGCGCGCGCGACGTGATCGCCGAGCGCGATGCGCTCGCTGCGCGCCAGCGCAAACGCTTCCGCCGCGTTGTTGGCTGCCACGATGCGCACGCAGAGATCTTCCGACCCACCGGCCGCCTGCGCAAAATGCGCGAGCAGCGCCAAGTCGACGGAGCCGCGCTTGGAATGGAGGTCGGTGAGGCCTTGCGCGAGCTTGGTCATTTTGCCGACGCCGCCGGCCACGGTGACGCGCGGCAAGGCATGCGTGCGCACGTATTTGAGCATGCCGCCGACAAAGTCGCCCATGTCGATCAGGGCCGTCTCGGGCAGATCGTAGAGCCTGCGAACGGCGGCTTCGGAAGTGGCGCCGGTCGCGCCGGCGACGTGAGCGAGCCCAGCGGCACGCGCCACGTCGATTCCCTGGTGAATCGAGGCTATCCATGCCGAGCACGAATAAGGCACGACGATCCCTGTGGTGCCCAGAATCGACAGGCCGCCGACGATACCGAGACGCGGGTTGAGCGTCTTTGCCGCCAATCGTTCGCCGCCCGGGATGGCAATCTCGACGTCGGCGTCGGCCGCGCATCCGGCCGCAGCCGAGACCTCGGCGATGGCGTCACGGATCATGCGCCGCGGCACCGGATTGATCGCCGGCTCGCCCGGCGGCACGGGAAGTCCAGGCCGCGTCACCGCGCCGACGCCTTCGCCAGCGCGAAACGTCACGCCGGCGCCCGGCGTACCGGCCGTGACTGTGGCGAGGACAAGCGCGCCGTGTGTCACGTCGGGGTCGTCGCCGGCGTCCTTGACGATGCCGGCCGTGGCAAAGCCTTCGCCTTTGCGCGTGAGCGCGAGCGCAAAACTTGGCCGCTCGCCACGCGGCAGCGTCACTTCGACCGGATCGGGAAACTCGCCGGTAATGAGGGCGGTAAAGGCCGCCTTCGCCGCGGCGGCGGCGCAGGTGCCGGTGGTCCATCCCCGGCGCAACGGGCGATGCTCCTCACCCATCTTGTCTCCTTCATCGCTGTTTCCTTTAGTGCGGCGCGGCGCGGCCGTCACCACCGGAGCGCGCCATGACGACATCGACGACGGCCTGGGAGGCGCTGGCAGCGCAACGCTCCACCGTTCCGGTTCTTGCGCCTGGCCATGTCTGGCTTGCCGGCGCCGGGCCGGGCGATCCCGGCCTCCTTACCCTCGATGCGCTCGCCGGCCTCAGGCAGGCCGACGTGATCGTGCATGATGCGCTGGTCGATCCGCGCGTGCTGGCGTTGGCAGGCAGCCAGGCGCGGCTTGAATTTGCTGGAAAACGCGGCGGCAAGCCGTCGGCGACGCAAGCCGGCATCACCGCCAGGCTCGTGATGCTGGCGCGCCGCGGCGCGCGCGTGCTGCGGCTTAAGGGCGGCGACCCGTTCATCTTTGGGCGTGGCGGCGAGGAGGCGATGGCGCTTGCGGCAGCGCAAATTCCCTTTCGCATCATTCCCGGCATCACATCGGGTCTCGCGGCGCTTGCGGCGGCGGCAATCCCCGCGACGCTGCGCGGCGTCAACCGCGCCCTCATCTTTGCCGCGGGCCATGGCGCCGACGACGATTTCGACTGGGTGCCGCTCGCGCGCGCCGGACTGCCGATCGTGTTCTATATGGTGATGCATCAGCTGGAGCGGATCACGAAGGTCTTGCTGCAGGCGGGGCTCGATGCGCAAACGCCTGCGGCCATCATTGCTTCGGCGACGACGCCGAACGAGCGCGTCCTTGTCGCCCCGCTGGAAAAGCTTGCCGCCGCCGCGCGCGAGCAAAGCTTCGAACCGCCGGCGATCGTGGTGATCGGCGATATTGTCGATTTTCGTCCGCGGTTGCTCGGAGAGGTGGCGACGGCGGAGAAGGAATGACCGTCATGAATCCGCATGGGGTTTCGCTCCTTTCCGCGAAAGCGGGAATCCGGTTTGGCGAAGATTCGGAATTGACTCCGCGCGTTCGCGGAGACGGGCGGATTTTGCCGTGACCGCGCGCGGGCTAATCGTAGCCGCTCCGCACTCCGGCGCGGGAAAGACCACGGTGGCGCTGGCGATTATGGCCGCGCTCAAGCGGCGCGGGATGGCGGTCGGGGCGGCAAAGGCCGGGCCCGACTACATCGATCCGGCGTTCCATGCGGCTATCACCGGTTCGGCCAGCCTCAATCTCGATTCCTGGGCGATGCCGCCCAAGCTTCTCGATGCCTTGGCTGCGCAAGTTGCCGAGAGCGCCGACATCGTGGTGATCGAAGGCGTCATGGGTCTCTTCGATGGCGCCGAAGGCGCGAGAGGCCGCACCGGCGCGACCGCCGATCTCGCGGCGCGTTTCGGGCTTCCGGTCATGCTGGTCATCGACGTGGCGCGCCAGGCGCAATCGGCGGCCGCTGTGGTGCGCGGCTTTGCGGCACACGATCCGGCGGTGCGCATTGCCGGCATTATCCTCAATCGCGTCGGCAGCGAACGGCATCGCCTGCTGGTCTGCGCCGCCATCGCCGCGCTGGATATTCCCGTGCTCGGCGCGGTCCCGCGCGAGATAGCGCTCGCTTTGCCGGAGCGCCATCTCGGCCTCGTCCAGGCCGGCGAACATGCCGATCTCTCGATTCTTTCCGATCGCCTTGCCGCAGCGGCCGAGCGGCATCTCGACCTCGACACCATTGCGGCGAGCGCCGCGCCGCTGACGACCGGCGGTGCGGCACCTGCTGGTTTGGTGGCGCTGTCGCCGCCGGGCCAGCGCGTCGCACTGGCCCGCGATTTGGCCTTCAGCTTCGTCTACCCGCATCTCATCGACGCCTGGCGGCGCGCCGGCGCCGAGATTCTTCCGTTCTCGCCGCTCGCCGACGAGCCGCCGCCGGACCACGCCGATTGCTGCTGGCTGCCCGGCGGGTACCCGGAACTCCATGCCGCACAACTGGCCGCCGCGCACCGCTTCCGTAGCGGTTTGCGGCGCTTCGCCGAGACCCGTCCGGTGCACGGCGAGTGTGGCGGCTACATGGTTTTGGGCCAAACTCTCGAAGAGGCCGCCGGCACCCGCCATGCCATGACCGGCCTGCTCGGCCACTCAACGAGTTTCGCCAAACCCAAGCTGCATCTCGGCTACCGCAGCGCTCGTCTTCTCGCCGACAGCGTTCTCGGCTGCCGCGGATCAATCGTACGGGGCCACGAATTCCACTATGCCTCGCTTGTTCGCTCAGGCGACGACGCGCCGTTCGCAGAGGTTGCCGACAGCGAAGGCCGGATGCTGGGAACGGCCGGCGGCAGCCGCGGCCGCGTCAGCGGAACATTCTTCCACGCGATCGCCGGAGATGCGTACGCCGTATTCTTCGGCACCCATGCCGAGTATCAAACGCGCCGCCGCGTTACACGCCGCTGATGAGGTGCGTCGGTCTCTTTGATTGCGGGCACTTCGGCGGAACGCGTGCTTATTATACCAGCGGCAATAAACACCACCCAATTTTCCGTCACCCTGAGGTGGCCGCGAAGCGGCCCTCGAAGGGGCCACGGCCCCAGCGCTCGGACCGCATCCTTCGAGGCTCGCCATAGCGCGTCGAAGACGCGCGTAAACGCGCTTCTGGCTCGCACCTCAGGACGACGGTGAACAGGTGATGAGCATTTCTAATTACGACCGGTATTACTCCGCCGGCTGGTTCGGCTTGGGCCTGACGAACGTGCTCTTGAGGTTGTCCCATAGCGCGATCTTGGCGCCGTTGCGGTGCATGATCACGCTCTGCTGCGCGACCGAAAGCGTGTTGTTCCAGGCCCAATAGATCACCAGTCCCGCCGGGAAACTCGTCAGCATGAAGACGAAGATGATCGGCATCCAGTTGAACACCATCTGCTGGGTCGGGTCCGGCGGAGCCGGATTGAGCTTCATCTGCATCCACATGGTGATGCCCATGATCACCACCCACGCGCCGACGTGAAGGAAGTGACCGAAAATCGGGATGACGGTCGGGTCGAACGGTATCAACCCGAACAAAGTAAAGATGTTGGTCGGATCGGGGGCGGAAAGATCGCGGATCCAGCCGTAGAACGGCGCGTGGCGCATCTCGATTGTTATGAACAGCACCTTGTACAGCGAGAAGAACACCGGAATCTGTATGGCCATCGGCAGGCAGCCGGCGATCGGATTGATCTTCTCCTTCTTATAAAGCTCCATCATCGCCTGCTGCTGCTTCATCTTGTCATCGGCGTAGCGCTGGCGGATCGCGGTCAGCTCCGGCTGCACCGCCTTCATCTTCGCCATCGAGGCGTAGGACTTGTTGGCAAGCGGGAAGAACAGGAACTTGATCAACACCGTGACAATGAGAATGGCGATGCCGAAATTGCCGACCAGATGGAAGAAGAAGTCGAGGGCGAGGAACGTCGGCTTGGTGATGAAATAGAACCAGCCCCAGTCGATAAGGAGATCGAAGTGATTCAGATGGAGCGCCTGGTTGTAGCCGCCGTCGACGCCGAAGGGGAAATTTATCCCGACCACAGAGACCTCCTTGGCGCCTGCGAACAACCGCACATCGGCGGCGCCGGTAGCCCCCGCAGCAATGGTCCGCGCGTCCAGGAGGTAGTCGGTCTGATAGGTCTTCTGCCCCTCGGCTTCGCTGGAGGAGAAACGCGCATGCACCTTGGCGCCGGTCGGAGGTATGAGCGCCGCGGCAAAATATTTGCCGGTGAAGCCGAGCCAAGCGTCGGTCACGTCCCAGCTCTCGCTCTTCTTCTCCGCGATCTTCTTGTAGGTCTCTTCCTGCAGGCCGTCGTTGCCCATCACCCCGATCAGGCCTTCGTGCAGAAGGTAGTAACCGAGCGTCTTCGGCGTGCCGTGCCGCGAAATGAGCCCGTAGGGAAACAGGGTCACCGGGCTGCCGCTCTTGTTTTCGACCGACTGCCCGATCGTGAACAGGTAATGACGGTCGACCGAAATGGTGCGGCGGAAGACCAAGCCCTCGCCGTTGTCGTAGACGAGCGTAACCGGATGATCGACGGTCAGCGCGCCGGTGCCTTGCTGTTTCCACAGCGTATCCGGCCCCGGCATTTTCTCCGTCGTGCCGGCAGCCGGCACCCAGCCGAACTCCGCGTAATAAGCGTGCGGCGCGCCCGAGGGCGAGAACAGCACAATCGGCGGCGAGTCGGGATTGATGCTCTGGCGGTATTGCGTGAGCGAGAGGTTATCGATGCGAGCGCCTTTGAGATCGATGCTGCCGCTGAGCCGCGGCGTGTCGATGGCAACCCGCGGCAAAGATGCGATCACCGCTTCGCGCGTGCCCGTCGGCGGCTGCGCCACAGCAGGCGTCCTCGGCAGCGGGACGCCGGTCTGCGGCGTCGCCGGCGGCCCAGTGACGGGTTGCGCCGAGCGCGGCTGCGCCTTCAATTGTTGCGCCTGTTGCTGTTGCTTGAGCAGCGCCTCGTGGCGCTGCTTTTCCATCTGCGGATAGCCGACGAAATACTGCCAGCCGACCACCACGATGAGCGACAGCACGATGGCGATGATGGTGTTCTTGTGCTCGTTCATTCACAGCTCTTGCCGCAATGAGCGGACGATGCATCAGACGACGCCTGCGGCGGGTTCGGCGACTGCCGGCGCCGCTTGCCTTGCGGGCGCGGCGGCGGACGCGTCTCATGTAAGGGCGCGCGGCGGGCGGCACCAGTTCCGCCAGGCTCCGACCCATGGATGCGGCCGAGCGCAATGGCGAGTTCCTGCATCATCTCCGCAAATGGCACTGCCAGCGCGGCCCGCCGTCCGATCAGCACGTAATCGCGTCCTGCCTGCATCCGCGCGCCGTCCTCTTGCCTTTCGGCGCCTGTGCCGCCTGCCCCGCCTGCCCCACCTTGGGCCGACAATCGCACCATCTCCCGCAGTCGGCGTCGCACGCGGTTACGCTCGACGGCGTTGCCCACTTGTTTCGACACGGTAAACCCCACGCGCGGCGGGCCGGCGTCGGTACGCCGACGCGCCTGCACCACGAAGGCGCCGCCGGACACGCGCATGCCTCCGGCGACAGCGCGAAACTCGCTGCGACGTTTCAGCCGCTCCACGGCAACGATTTTGACGACGCCCGCGCCAACATCACGCGCTCAGTCGCTTGCGCCCATGTGCGCGACGCGTCGCCAACACCTTGCGGCCGCCCTTGGTCGCCATACGGGCGCGAAAACCATGGCGTCGCTTGCGCACCAGCTTGCTCGGCTGATAGGTCCGTTTCACCGGATAAATCTCCGCCGCCCGTCCGTCCGCTTTTCAATCGAAATATGCCGTCTCTGCGCGCCCAGGGCAGGCTTCGTCAATCTGGGCCGCGGTGCACAACCGGCGCGGCTTATACGGGAGCCTCCGCGACTCGTCAATGTGGCGTTCGGCCGACTTAAGCCAACTTGGCGGCAGCCGCCGCTTGAAGTCGAGGCCGGGTGGCGAGCCGCTTCCCCACGTACTCTCCCGTCTATAGAGAGTGCGTAGCAGGTGAAAGACCGGACGGCCCGTGATGCCGAGCCATGAATATTTCCTGACGCAGTCCGACAAAGGCGGCGGCACGGCACGCCGATGACCGAGCTGCTCACGCCCGACATTTGCGTGATCGGGGCCGGCCCCGGCGGCCTTTCGGTCGCGGCCGCGGCCGCGGCCGTGGGCGTTTCGGCGGTGCTCATCGAAAAGGCCGGCATGGGCGGCGAGGGTTTGCGCCAATCCGGCCCGCTGCCGGCGCAGGCGCTCTTGGCAGCGGCCGCTCACGCGCACGCGTTGCGAAACAGCACGCAGTTTGGCTTCAAGGCGGCGCGTATCACCGCCGATCTGGCGGCAATCAACGCCTACGCACAGGATGTCATTGCCGCCGTGGCGCCGAACTTTGCCCGCGAGCGCTTCGTCGGTTTAGGCGTGCGCGTCGTCAACGGCACGGCACGTTTCGTCGACGCCGACACTGTCGCGGTCGGCGACTTTGCAGTCAAAGCGCGCCGCTTTGTCATCGCCACGGGCTCCTCCCCGCTCATTCCGCCAATTCCGGGTCTCTTACACACCCCCCACCTCACCGACGAGAGCGTGTTCCGTCTCGCCGAATGCCCGCGCCATCTTGTCGTTATTGGCGCCGGCGCGCGCTGCCTCGAGCTGGCGCAGGCCTTCCGTCGGCTGGGCGCCGAGGTCACGGTGCTCACGACCGCGGCGCCGCTTCCTGGCGAGGATCGCGAATGCGCCGCCGTCGTGCTCGACGCGATCGAACGCGAGGGTGTCAAGCTGCGCTGCGGGGTCGAAATCACCAAAGTCAGCCGCGCGCTCGCCAAGATACATATCGTTCTCGAAACGCCTGGCGGTGTTGAAACCGTCGAAGGCTCGCGCCTCCTGGTCGTGGCGGGGCGCCGACCGAACATCGAAGACCTCGATCTCGACGCCGCAGGCATCCGCTATAGGCCCGAGGGCATCGTCGTCGACGGGCGCCTGATGACCACCAACAAACGCGTTTATGCCGTCGGCGACGTCACCGGCGGACCCCATTTCACCCACCTCGCCCATTACCACGCCAACGTCGTGATCTGCCGCGAGCTGTTTCGCCTGCGGTCCGGAGTGAACGGCCGGCCCGTGCCGCGGGTGACTTATACCGATCCCGAACTGGCCCATGTCGGCCTTTCCGAGGAGGAGGCGCAGGCAAAAAAGCGCACCATCCGTGTCTTGCGCTGGCCCTATCGCGAGAACGATCGTGCCCAGGCGCAGCGGGCGACGAACGGCCATATCAAGGTCATCACCGACGGCAAGGGCGATATTCTCGGCGCCACCATCGTCGGGGTGCATGCGGCGGAAAACATCACGGCGTGGACGCTTGCCGTGAGCCAGAGGCTGAACATCCGCGCCTTTGCCGGGCTGATCGTGCCCTACCCGACCTTTGCCGAAGTGGGAAAACGCGCCGCGATCACCTATTTCAGCCTCGGTTTGACGCCGTCGCGGGCGCGGCGCATCATAGACCGCCTCATGAGATGGCGGCGTCGTGGCGGTTGATCGTTATTGATGATTCCGGCGGCAGCGCCGCGACGGCGCTGCCCCCTAGTGTGGCGGTTCAGAAGTCGGCATCATTCTTGCCGCGAGCTCGTCATGCGGACTTCTGAGCCAAAGCCGCACTAGGTCAATAAGTTGCTCGTGTCCTTCGATTCCGAAGTTCGCAAACGAGCGGGCCGTTCGCAAACGAGCGAGCCGCAAAATGATGCGAGCTTCGGAATCGGGACACCAGGCACTGCAAATGAGTGATGTATCCGTCGCAGGGCCGCAACAACCGGTCGTCGTGCCGCGTTTCGGGCTCTCCGCAAAACTCCTCGTCTTCACGATCCTGTTCGTGATGATCGCGGAGGTGCTCATCTATGTGCCTTCGATCGCCAATTTCCGGGTCGCTTGGCTCAACGACCGCCTGGCAAGCGCCTATACTGCCGCGCTCGTTCTCGACGCCGCGCCGAACGGGTTGGTGCCGGACAGCCTGGCCAAGCAGATTCTCGACAGCATCGGCGCGCGCGCCGTCGCCATGAAAATGGGCAAGCGCCGCCGTCTGCTCGCGGTCAGCGAGGCGCCGCCGCCGATGGTCGCCCACGACTTCGACATGCGCCGCGTCGCCACCTTTGATGCGGTCGTCGACGCCTTTACCACGATGCTCGACACAAAGAAGGACGTCATGCGCGTGGTCGGTCC
This sequence comes from Pseudomonadota bacterium, assembly GCA_021811945.1. GTDB lineage: Bacteria > Pseudomonadota > Alphaproteobacteria > Rhizobiales > Xanthobacteraceae > BOG-931. The sequence continues at coordinate 19,183 of JAKAPE010000050.1, forward strand.
TGCCCCGATGGGCGGCGACTATGTCGAGATCGTCATGGACGAACCGCCGCTGCGCCAGGCCATGCTGCGCTATTCGGCCGATATCCTGCTCATTTCGCTGCTCATCTCCGGTATCACCGCGGCGCTGGTCTATCTTGCCCTGCATTACATCTTCGTGCGCCCGATGCGCCGTATCACCGCCAACATGACGGCGTTCCGCGCCGAGCCGGAAAATGCCGACCGCATCATCGTGCCGTCGACGCGCTCCGACGAGATCGGCACCGCCGAGCGCGAGCTCGCGGCTATGCAGACCAATATCGCCTCGATGCTGCACCAGAAGAACCGCCTCGCGGCGCTTGGCCTTGCCGTGTCGAAGATCAACCACGATTTGCGCAATCTGCTCGGCTCGGCGCAGCTTTTTTCCGACCGACTTTCCAGCCTGCCAGATCCCGACGTGCAGCGCTTCGCACCAAAGCTGATGCGCGCGCTTGAGCGCGCCATCGTGTTCTGCCAGTCAACGCTGTCCTACGGCCGCCTGCAGGAGCCGCCCCCGGAACGAAAGCCGATCCTGCTTGAGCCCCTGGTCGAAGAGGTGCACGAGACGCTGGGTATCGGCCCCGATGCGCCGATCCGGTGGATCAGCGCCGTCGAGCGCGGGCTCACGATCGAAGCCGACTACGACCAGCTTTATCGCATCCTGCTCAATCTTGCTCGCAATGCCGTGCAGGCGCTGGAGAGCCGCGCGGCGCCCGCGTCCGATCCGGGCCGAGACCAGATCCGCATCACCGGCCGGCGCGAGGGCGCGGTGGTGATGATCGAAGTTTCCGACACCGGGCCGGGTTTTTCGGAAAAGGCGCGCGCGCATTTGTTCGAGGCGTTCCAGGGCTCGACCCGCACCGGCGGTACCGGGCTCGGCCTCGCCATAGCGGCCGAACTTGTTCGCCTTCATGGCGGCGACATTCGCCTCGTCGAAGGCACCATCGGAGCGACGCTGCGGCTGACCATTCCCGACCGCGCGGTCGACCTCTCTGCTCACCGCGGCACGCGGGCGCGGGGGTGATCATCAATCGTAAGGGAAGCGTACTTGCGAGGGCGCTTGCCCGGCATCTTCACGTTTTCCCGCCTAGCCCGGATATCTCACACATAATTGGCGCATCGGGGCGCCGAATCAGCGAAAGTTGTTTTGCGACAACTACTTTCGAGGGATTCGGAGAGCACCCCGATGCTGACACAGTGTAGCGCAGAACTGT
>JAKAPE010000051.1 GCA_021811945.1 Pseudomonadota bacterium
CGATCTGCCTGCGGCAAAGCATCCCCCTCAGCCAAGCGGGATCATCGGCGCCACGAGATGGCTCGGATGTTGCTCGTCGTCACAGAGCTTTTCTCTGAGCTTTCCATCGCGTTTCCCCCATTATGGCGAAGCGTAGAACTTGCGCGCATCGGCGGTGAACGCTTTGCGCGATTGCGGATCGACATAGAACATGTGGCCGCCGCGGTAGAGCTTGAGCCCGGCCCGCCCCGCATCGACGCTCGCCGGAATATGGTCGAGCACGTAGCGGGAATCCGAGAACGGCACCACCATATCGCTGTAGCCGTGGGCGATCAAAAGCCGGAACGACGGGGTAAAGGCGAACAGCAGGCGCAAATCCCCGGCTACGCTAGGCGGCGCCTGCCCGCCGCCGTCGTGCCATTTCCATTTGTCGGAAATGTCCTTCGCCAGGAGCTCGTAGGTCATCTCGGTCTTGAAGCCGAGTTCATCGCGGGCATAGCCGACGAAAGCGCTGCCATAGGCGCGAATGAATCCGTCAAGGAACGGATCGGGCCCGCCCGCGCCTTCTGCGGCGGGATTGGGATCATCGACCGCGAAAGTCGCGTCGTAATGGCTGACGATCTTGTGCTCGTGCAGGTGCAGGTTCTTGATATAAGCGTCGCCAATGAAGCCGCGCGAGCGGGTGACGACGTCCTGCGGCAATCCGGTCATGTGCGCAACGCGCGCGTAGAACGCCTTTGCGGCATCGCCTTTGAGCGGCGCGCCGGCGAGCGCCGACAGATAATCGGTGAGCGCGAAATGCTCGGCCTGAGCAAGGGCCGGTTTGCTGAAAGTGCCGGTTCGCTCGAGCTCGGCGGCGGCCAGCGACGGCAGTCGCAGAGCCGCGCCGAGCGCGAAGCGCGCGCCGCCGAACTGGAACGCGCCTTCGAGCATCGGCGAGAGCATGACGATGCCGTTGGCAATGATGCCCTGGTTACTCTGCAACGTGCGCGCCACCTTGGCGGCGCGGAAGCCGCCGTAGCTTTCACCCAAAATATATTTCGGCGAGCTGAGGCGGCCGTTCTTGCCGACATAGAGGGCGATCACCTTGGCGAGTGATTCGGCGTCGGACTGCACGCCCCAGAAGACGCTGCTGCCGCCCGGCTTGGCTGCGCGGCTCCAGCCCGTGCCGACGGGATCGATCAGGACCAGATCGGTGAAGGCGAGCCAGGTATCCGGGTTATCGACCAGACGAACATCGGCACCGTTATAGCCGTTGCCGAATGCGGCGAGGCGCGGGCCGACCAGGCCGAGATTGAGGAAGGCGGATGCCGCGCCCGGTCCGCCGTTGAACACGAAGGTTACCGGCCGCCCCGGATCGTGCGGTTTCGCCACATAGGCGGTGTAAAACACCGCGGCCGAGCGCGCCCCCGATTGATCGAACAGCGAGAATGTTCCGGCTGTGGCCGTGTAGGCGAGCTTACCGCCCGGCGTGTCGAGGGTGTGCTCCGTGACGGAATCTGCCGGCAGCAGCGAGAGCACTCCGGGGCCGCCCCGCGGCGCGTGGCTTTGTTGCGCCAAAGCATGCTCACCCGAGGGGTGGCCGGTGGGTTCTTGCGCAGGAACTGCGCTCGCAGCCAACGCGAGCACCACGCCGGGAACGGCAATGAGGGCGTGGCGAAAATCGGTCATGAGCAGCTTTCTCCGGGCGAGGTTTCGCGGGGCACGCGAGCGCGCCATCCATTATGTCGCATTCGGGGCCGCGGCGGGAAGGCGTCCGAAAGATGACGGCGGCGGGCAATGCTAAAGGGCAAAACTCATAAGGCGGCTTTATAGGCAATGCATAAACGTGCTGCGGCACGGAAAAAGCCGTTGCGAGCGACAGCACGAAGCGACGAGACTGCCATGAAGGTGAGTCAAATCGACCAAGCTTGTGAGTTTTGACCTTTGCAACTGATCGGCATGATGCGAACGACCGGCAGATGAGCTGCTCTGGCCGGTGGACAACCGAGAGCGGATCAGGGAAGTTTTGCGGACATCTCTCCTCGAGGCGCAGATCATGTCCTTTCCTCGTGCGTCAAAAGCTCTTGCGCGCTTCACCGTGCTCGACCTCTCGCGAGTACGGGCGGGCCCGACCTGCGTGCGGCAGCTTGCCGATTGGGGCGCCAACGTCATCAAGATCGAAGCGCCGCCGGGGCCGGAGGAGCCGATGGGCGGGCCGCGCGAGAGGGGGGATTTCCAGAATCTACATCGCAACAAGCGTAGTATGACGCTCAATCTGAAAGCGCCGCAAGGACTCGCAGCTTTCAAACGCATGGTCAGGCAAGCTGATGTCGTGGTGGAGAATTTCCGCCCCGACGTAAAGATGCGGCTCGGCGTCGACTACAAGACGCTGGCGAAGATCAATCCGCGCCTGGTCTATGCCAGCATTTCCGGCTTTGGCCAAAGTGGGCCGTATTCCGGCCGGCCGGGTTTTGATCAGATCGCGCAGGGGATGGGCGGGTTGATGTCGGTCACCGGCTTGCCGGGGCAGGGACCGCTGCGCGTCGGCATTCCGGTTGCCGATCTTTGTGCCGGGCTGTTCGCCGCGCTCGGCATCTTCGTCGCTCTTCTCGAGCGCGAAGAATCCGGAAAGGGCCAGGCGATCGAGACGTCGCTTTTGCAGGCGCAGATTTTCATGCTCGATTTCCAGGCCGCACGCTATCTGGTTGATGGCGAGGTGGCAGGACAGGCCGGCAACAATCATCCCACCACCATCCCGACGGGCGCCTACAAGACGCGAAACGGCTACGTCAATGTCGCTACCACCGGCGGCCAGATGTGGGAGCGGTTTTGTCACGCCATCGGCGCGGATGTGCTGGCGCAGAATCCCGACTATTCGACCGCCGCCGCGCGATCCAAAAATCGCGACGCACTCAACGCCGAGATCGCGGTCCGGCTCGCGGCCCGCACCAGCGCGGAATGGGTAAAGCGCTTCAACCAGGCGGGCGTGCCGTGCGGGCCGATCTATTCCATCGACCAAGTGTTCGCCGACCCGCAGGTGCGCCATCTCGGCGTTGTCCAGACCGTCGGCGGCAAGAAGACAGCAAACAAGAAAAACGCCCTGCGTCTCCTCGGCCAGCCGATGTCGCTGTCGCGCACGCCCTCGCGCCTCGTCGCGCCGCCTCCCGGGCTGGGCGAGCATACCGACGCGGTGCTCCGGGAGTTCGGCTTTTCCGGTCGCGAGATCAAAGCGCTGCACAAGGCTGGCGCGGTGTGACCGAGACAGCACCACTTTGGCAGTTTTCCGCCGGATCGCTCCCGAAGCGCGGGAGAACGGTGCGAGCCAGTTCGACGGCTCATTCCCGGTGTTGCCATGGCTCCATTCCAACGGGACGCGCTCTAAAAAGGAAGCATCAATGACGCAAAACGGCAATGTGCTTGCGCGCAAGGAAGCAGGCGTCGGCATCGTGACCTTCAACAATCCGCAGCGGCACAATGCGGTGTCGCTGGAGATGTGGGTGGCGACCAAAGAGATACTCGACGATTTCGCCGCCGACGGCGACGTGCGGGTCATCATCCTGACTGGCGCCGGCGACAAGGCCTTCGTCTCCGGAGCCGACATTTCGCGCTTTGCCAGCGAGCGCGCCACGCGCGACGCGATCCGCAACTACAACGTCAAGACCGAAGCGGCCTTCGCCGGGATCTACGATTTTCCCAAACCGACCATCGCGATGATCCGCGGCTATTGTATCGGCGGCGGCGTCGCGCTCGCCACCTGCTGCGACCTGCGCATTTGTTCGGCGGATGCGCGTTTTGCGGTTCCCGCGGCGAAGCTCGGCCTCGGCTACGGCCATGCCGGCCTCAAGCGCCTCGTCGACATCGTCGGCGCGTCCTACGCCAAGGAGATTTTCTATACGGCGCGCCAGTTCGATGCGCAGGAGGCCTGCGCAATGGGCCTTGTCAACCGCGTCGTGCCGGCGGCGGAACTCGACAGTTACGTAAGGGACATGACCGACATGATCCGCGCCAACGCACCGCTGACCATCAAGGCGGTCAAGTTCACCGTCGGGCAGATTTTGCAGGACGAGTCCAAGCGCGACATCGCGAGCGCCAACGAAATGGTCGAGCAGTGCTTCGCGAGCCGCGACTATGTCGAAGGCCGCACCGCCTTCATGGAGAAGCGCAAGCCGGTGTTTACGGGCAAGTGATGCTGGATCCGAAGTCTTGCAGTTTGGATTTGAGGCGACCGACGGTGCCAAGCGTTCGAGCGAAAAGTGACGCTTCGATTCAAACTGGGACACTACCCGCATCCCGCTGATCGATCCCGCTCATTTCCGCCGAAGCGGAAACCTAGCCGCCGCGCCGCGTTCCTCGCCTACTTCGGCAGCGGCAAGGGGTGATCGGACAGCGTGTTGAGATAGGCGATGATATCGGCGCGCTGTTTCTCGCTCGGCACGCCGGCGAAAGTCATGGCCGTGCCGGGCACGTCGGCGCCTGGATTGGTGAGCCACTTGTCCAACGCGTCGAACGTCCACGTACCGTCGTGCTTCTTCAAGGGTGCCGAGTAGTTGAAGCCCGCAACCGATGCGGCTTTGCGCCCAACCACGCCATAGAGATCGGGACCGATCTTGGCCCCCTGGCCCTTTTGCAAATTGTGGCAGACCTCGCAGACCTTCGCGTCCTGCTCGCCGCGCTTGGCCGATGCACTCGCCAGGAGATTCTCGAAAGCCGGCGCCGGCGGCGCCGCGGCAGGCTTTGCCGCTGGTTGCTTTGCTTTCACCTCGATCACGTAACCGGGCTTGGCCGGTTCGGGGACACTGAAAATCGAACCGGCGGCGATATGGACCACAACGAGGATGAGGCAGGTCCCCAGCACGGCGCCGAGAATCTTGTTGATTTCGAATAGATCCATCGCTGAATGACTCCGGAACGGAGAGGGGAGGGCGGCGCACAAATAGCCGGTTTGCCGCACGCCTTGCAACCCGTATAAGCGCCGCGTGCGAGAGATGGATCACCGAGCATCGAAGGTCGGCAACTGGCAATGGCTGATGTCCTTATCCTCATTCCCGCGCGCATGGCCTCGGTCCGCCTGCCGGGCAAGCCGCTCGCCGACATTGCCGGCGTGCCGATGATCGTGCACGTGTTGCGGCGTGCCCAGGCCGCGGCGATAGGGCCGGTCGCGGTAGCGACCGACTCGGTGGAAATCGCGGCAGCGGTTCAAAGGGCCGGCGGGCGCGCGGTCATGACCGATGCCGGCCATGCCTCGGGCTCCGACCGCATTTTCGAGGCGCTCGGCAAGCTCGATCCGGCCCGCCGCGCCGCGATCGTGGTGAACTTGCAGGGCGATCTGCCGGCGGTGAGGCCGGCCGACATCGCCGCCGCCCTGGCGCCACTCGCCGATTCCGCCGTCGATATCGCGACGCTCGCGGCCGAAATCCGCGGCGCCGAGGAACGCGATGATCCCAATGTAGTCAAGGTGGTGGGCACGCCGGTCGGGCCGGCACGGCTGCGCGCGCTCTATTTTACCCGCGCCAGGGCCCCGGCCGGGCAAGGACCGCTCTATCACCATATCGGCCTTTATGCCTTTCGCCGCAGCGCGATCGAGCGCTTCATCGCTTTGCCGCCATCGCCGCTGGAGCGGCGCGAGAAGCTCGAGCAACTGCGCGCGCTCGAGGCCGGCATGCGCATCGATGTCGCCATCGTCGACAGCGCGCCGCTGGGCGTCGATACGGCCGCGGACTTGGCGCGGGCGCGCGTCATGCTGGCAAATCCGTCATGAAAGCAGCACGCCGAAAGAAAATGCGCCACATGATCGCGTTCCAGGGCGAGTTGGGCGCCAACTCGCATATCGCCTGCATCGAGGCGTTCCGCGGCTACGAGCCGCTGCCGTGCCCGACCTTCGAGGACGCTTTTGCCGCAGTGCGCAGCGGGCGGGCCGCGCTCGCCATGATCCCGATCGAAAATTCGGTGGCGGGGCGAGTGGCCGACATCCATCACCTGATGCCGAGGTCCGGGCTCCATATCGTGGCAGAGTGGTTCCTGCCAGTGCAGCATCAATTGCTGGCGCCGAAGAGAGCGACGCTGAAAACGATCAAGACGGTCGAAAGCCACATTCATGCGCTCGGGCAGTGTCGCAACATCATCCGCGCGCTGGGCGTCAAAACGCTGGTCGCTGCCGATACCGCCGGTGCCGCGCGCGAGGTGGCGGAAGCGGGCGACGTGACGCGCGCCGCATTGGCGGCGCCGCTGGCGGGCAAAATCTACGGCCTGAAAATCCTCAAGCGCGACGTTGCCGACGCCAGGCATAACACGACACGCTTCATCGTACTGGCGCGCGAGGCAAAATGGGCACGCCGCGGCGGCGGGCGCACTGTTACCACTTTCGTGTTCGAAGTGCGCAACCTCCCCGCCGCGCTCTACAAAGCGCTCGGCGGCTTTGCCACCAACGGCGTCAACATGACCAAGCTTGAAAGCTATATGCTCAACGGCAGCTTCGCCGCGACGCAGTTTTATGCCGATGTCGAGGGCCATCCACACGACCGCCCGCTCAAGCTGGCACTCGAGGAACTGGCTTTCTTTTCGCAGAAGCAATCGCTGAAGATTCTCGGCGTCTACCGCGCGCATCCGTTCCGGGAGACATTTCGATAGCAAGAGCCGGGAGGCCGGAATGGGGCGATCGGCGGCAACCGCCGCGAGGCCCGCCCGCGCCAAGGCCCGCGCATGACCGAAAAGAATATTCGACCATGAACGGTTCCCTCTCGATCCCTCTCGACGGTGAAATCCGCGGCGGTCGCCACGTACTCACCGTGCGTGTCTATTATGAGGACACCGACTTCACCGGCATCGTCTATCACGCCAACTACCTGCGCTTCATGGAGCGCGGGCGCACCAATTATCTTCGCCTCATCGGTGCCGAGCATCACGCGCTGTTCGAAGCGGCCAAACGGGAGGCTCCGGGATTTGCCTTTGTCGTTCGCTCGATGCACATCGATTATTTGAAACCCGCGCGCATGGATGACGTGCTCAAAATCATCACCGTTCCGGTCGAGGTGAGAGGCGCCTCCGCTGTCGTGCACCAAGAGGTGAGGCGCGGGGACGAGCTTCTGGCCGCAGCGCGCGTGCGCGTCGCCTTTGTCAGCGGCGGCCGGGCGCGGCCGATCCCGAAACCCCTTCGCATCGCCATGCGGGCGGATCAGGAGGCGGCGCGCGTCTGATCAGACTGATTTCACGCCCGGCGCCTTGGTCGACGGGCCGGCCAGATTAATGTAAAAGCCTTTTACATGAGCTGGTCGAAGGAAGAGAAGGAAAGCCCGCGCGGCTATCATCACGGCAATCTCAAAGAGGCACTCCTTCGTGCCGCGCTTGAATTGATCGCGCAAAAGGGGCCGGCCGGGTTCACCTTCGCCGAGGCGGCACGGTGGGCGGGAGTGAGCCCGGCGGCGCCCTATCGGCATTTTCGCGACCGCGATGAACTCTTGGCCAGCGTGGCGCTGCGGGGTTTTCAGCAATTCGAGGCCGCGCTCAAGCGGGCTTGGAACGACGGGCGCCCCGAAACCCTCGACGCGCTCGACCGCCTGGGCAAAGCCTATCTGCAATTCGCGCGCGCGGAGCCCGCGTATTATTCGGCCATGTTCGAGGCCGGTGTTCCGCTTGCGACCAGCCCGGAGCTGCGCGAGGCGGGTGAACGCGCTTTTGCAGTGCTGCGCGGAGCGGCAGAAACGCTTTGTGCACAGATGCCGCTGCAGGGCCGGCCGCCCGCATTGATGGTCGCTTTGCATATCTGGGCGATGGCGCATGGCATCGCCTCGCTGTTCGGCCGCGGCGACGCGGCGCGGCGCGCCCTACCGATCTCGCCGGAAGAGCTGCTCGAAGCCAACGTGCTGATCTATCTGCGCGGCCTGGGCGTCGAGGAGGCACCCAACAAGCCCTCGGCGTGAAGCGTTCACAAAGCCGAGAGGTCCTTGACAGGCAGTTCGCACGATGTAAATGTTATTTACATTCACCCCGGTACCTCACTGAGGTCGTGTCATGGCTATCGTGGAAAAGCTCGACGAACTCGGAAAACCCGCCTGGATCGGCCTGATCATCCTTAGCTTCTTTGCTTGGTGGCCGCTGGGCCTTGTCATCCTCCTCTTTTTCCTTGGGAGCGGACGCATGAGTTGCTGGAGATATGGTGGTGGACATCATGGCCGCGGCCACTGGGAGCACCACGTGAACCGCTGGCATGCGAAAATGGAGCGCATGCAAGAGAAGATGGACCACATGCGCTCGAAGATGGAAGGCAGAGCCGGCTGGTGGGGCACCCCGCCGTCAAGTGGCAACCGCGCTTTCGACGAATATCGGGCGGATACTCTGCGGCGGCTGGAAGAAGAGCAGCGCGAGTTCAAGGAATTTCTGCAGCGGCTGCGCTTTGCCAAGGACCGCGCCGAGTTCGACCAGTTCATGGCTGAGCGGCGCAACCGCCCGCCGGACGAAGGACCACAGCCGCAGGCATGAGCAATCGCCGCGCGCAGCTTGCAGTCGGAAAGGGCCGCCCTCCCACCCAATAGGGCGGCCCGCGCGTCTACGGCGCAAACTCGCCCTATTCCTGGGTTCTCTTTCGGCAATGGCTTGTCTTGCGGCATTAACGGCGCCTTAAGGATAGCCGCGTTTGGTTAGCGGCTGAACGTCGGGGTGCGCCCTAGTTTGGACAAGTTTGGCGATGATTTCGGGTTCCGCCGGTGGCGGGTCCGGCTTAAGTCGTCGTTCAATTTCGGGTTTGGTCGGCGGGCAGGTGTGACACCCGCTCATGCCCCGTTGGTCGCGGCGCGGCCGCGCCGCCTCGTCTGCCGCCAACCGAGGCTCAGGCAGGACCCTGGTCGTCGGCCAAACGGGTTGGCCGAAAGATGCGGCGGAAAGGATTTGCTGAACGGGACCCGCCGAAAGGACCTGCCATGAATCCGGACATCGTGTCGCCGGTTACCGATCTCTCGCTTTTCCACCTGTTCTGGGAAGCCCATTGGCTGGTCAAGGCGGTGACGCTCGGGCTGATCGCGTGTTCGGTCTGGGTATGGGCGATCGCGATCGACAAGACGCTGTTGTTCTCGCGCATTCGCAAGGCTGCAGACAGCTTCGAGCAGGCGTTCTGGTCAGGCCAGTCGCTCGAGGAGCTTTATAAATCGCAGGCAGCGGCCAAGCCCGGCCAGTCGACCGGCGCTCTGTTCGTGGCCGCCATGCACGAGTGGAAAAGAAGCTTCGAGGGTCACGCCCGTTCTCTCGGCGGGCTGCAAATGCGCATCGAGAAGGTGATGGATGTCGCCATTGCGCGCGAGATCGAGCAGATGGAGCGCCGGCTCTTGGTGCTGGCAACCGTCGGCTCGGCAAGCCCTTTCATTGGCCTTTTCGGCACGGTCTGGGGGATCATGACCAGCTTCCAGTCGATCGCGGCCTCGAAGAACACCTCGCTCGCGGTGGTTGCGCCCGGCATCGCCGAAGCATTGTTTGCAACCGCAATCGGCCTCGTTGCCGCAATTCCGGCGACCATTTTCTATAATAAGTTTACGACCGAGGTGAACCGGCAGGCGCAGCGCCTCGAAGGTTTCGCCGACGAATTCACGGCGATCCTGTCGCGACAGATCGACGAGCGCGGTTGAGGGGACCGAAGATGGCTGGGAGCTTGGTCAAGGCGGCGTCCGCCGGCAGGCAAAGGCGTCGGCGACGCGCGGTAATGAGCGATATCAACGTGACGCCGTTCGTCGATGTCATGCTGGTGTTGCTGATCGTGTTCATGGTTTCGGCGCCGCTGCTCACTGTCGGTGTTCCGCTTGAGCTTCCGCAGAGCCGGGCCAAATCGCTCGACCAGGATCGCCGGCCGCTCACCGTTTCGGTAAACGGCACGGGTGAGGTCTTCCTGCAGGACAGCCAGATCGCGGTCGAGGACCTGGTGCCGAAACTCAAGGCCATCATCGAGGCTCGCGGCGGCGGTCCCGACGAGCGTATCTTTGTGCGCGGCGATAGGCGGGTCGATTACGGTACGATGATGCGGGTGATGGGCCGGTTGTCGGAGGCTGGCTACCATCGGGTGGCTCTGGTGACGGAGATCGAGCAGGGCGGGGGATGAAGCCTGGCCTGACCATATCGTTCGTCGGGCATGCCGGTGTGCTGCTATGGGGACTGTTGGCTTTTACAGCCAAGCCGAATGAGGCGCCGCCTGCAGATCCGCTGCCGGTCGAGTTCATCTCGGCGAAGGAATTTTCGCAGCTCACCGCCGGCGTCAAAAACGCGCCGAAGCCGATTGAGAAGGCCAAGCCGCTGGTCGACAAGGTCGGAGATTCAAAGCCGGTCAATGAGCTTGCGCCGAGGGCGGCGGACAAGCCGGAGATAACCACCAGCGCCGCCACGCCTGAATCTGAACCATCTAAACCGCACCTCAAGCCGGCGCGACGGCACGTGGCCAAGACCTCGCCCAGCCCTTTAGCCGAGCCGAAGCCGACGGAAAAGGCCGAGAAGTCGAAAACGTCCAAGACGACGCCCAAGACGACGCCCAAGACAACACCCAAGACCAAGATCGACGAGATCGCGCAGGAGCTAAAGAAAGACGCCGACAGACCGTCGAAGGCCCACAGGAAAGCCGAGAACAAGCCGCCGCAGTTCAAGCCGGACCAGATCGCCAAGGAGTTGAAGAAGGACGAAGCCCGAAGCCTGCGGCGGAAACATATGAAGCCAACGCCGAAGTTCGATGCCAACGAGGTTGCTGCTTTGCTCGACAAGCGCGAACCGCGGCGCCGGCTGGCGTCCGGCGCAACGCTCAACAATGTGGCCGCCCTCGGCGCGGCGAACGCTCACGACGCCGTCCTGTCGCAGAGCGAACTCGACGCCTTGCGCGCCAAGCTAATTTCGCTATGGAACCCGCCAATCGCGGTGAGCGCCAGCCCGGACCAGTACGTCGTCACCATCCGCATCCGGCTCACGCGCGATTATCGACTGGCTGGGCCCCCGCAGGTTCTCACCAACGGCGACGGTCCGTTGTTTGAGGCGACGCGCGAGAGTGCGGTGCGCGCGGTCCTGCAAGCCCAGCCCTACGACATGCTTTCGCAGTCCACCTACGATCAGTGGAAGGACATTACAGTCACCTTCAACCCCCGCGAGGTATTCGGTGGTTAACGGCCACAACCCTTTCTCCGCTCTTTCCCGCGAAAGCGAGAACGCGCCAACGGAAGGCAAAGAACTCCGTCCGCGCTCTTGCGCACTGCGCCGGAATCCGAATCGATCGGCGGCATTCCCCGTCAGCCGCCGGGGCGTGCTGTCGCTTGGCGGCGCCGTTTTAACGGGCATGATGATCGCACCGCGCCGTGCAGCGGCGGCGCTCAGCGTCGATATCACTCAGGCAAACGTCCAGCCGCTGCCGATTGCGATCCTCGATTTCATTGGCTCGCCCGGCGCTGCCGATACGGCGCGCGCGATCACGCAGATCATCGCGAACGACCTCAAGCGCTGCGGCCTCTTCGCCCCGATCGATCCCGCCGCCTATATTGAGAAGATCGCCAGCGTCGACGCCGTGCCGCATTTTGCCGACTGGCGCGCCATCAACGCACAAGCACTGGTCGCCGGCCGCGTCGTGCGGCAGAGCGATGGCCGTCTCAATGCCGAATTCCGACTCTGGGATATTGTCGCCGGCAGTCAACTCGCCGGCCAGAAATACTTCACCACTCCCGACAACTGGCGCCGCATCGCTCACATCATTTCTGACGACATTTATGAGAAGCTCACCGGCGAAAAGGGCTATTTCGACAGCCGCGTTGTTTTCGTCGACGAGACCGGACCGGGACAGCGTCGCGTCAAGCGGCTCGCGATCATGGACCAGGACGGCGCCAACGTGCGCTATCTCACCCGCGGCGGCGAGCTCGTTCTCACGCCCCGTTTTTCGCCGTCGACGCAAGAGGTAACCTACATGGCCTATGGCCAGGGCCAGCCGCGCGTCTATCTCCTCAACGTCGAGACCGGTCAGCGGGAGGTCGTCGGCAACTTTCCCGGCATGAGCTTCGCGCCACGGTTTTCGCCGGACGGCCAACGCGTCATCATGAGCCTGCAGGAAGGTCCGAACTCCAATATCTTCGTCATGGATTTGCGCTCGAAGGCCATGACGCGCCTGACCAACACCCCGGCGATCGACACCTCACCCTGCTATTCGCCCGACGGCAGCCGAATTTGCTTCGAGTCCGACCGCGGAGGCAGTCAGCAAATTTACGTCATGGCAGCGGGCGGCGGGCCGGCGCAGCGCATCAGCTTCGGTGAAGGCAGGTACTCGACGCCCGTGTGGTCGCCGAGCGGCGATTACATCGCTTTCACCCGGATATATGAAAACAAATTCGCGATCGGGGTGATGAAGCCCGACGGCTCAGGCGAGCGCATCCTTACAGAAGGCTTTGACAACGAGGGACCGACCTTCTGCCCCAATGGGCGGGTGATCATGTTCTTCCGCGATCCCGGCGGCAATTCCGGCCCCTCGCTGTTCACCATCGACATCACCGGCCGCAACGAATTGCGGGAACCGACGCCGAACTACGCCTCCGATCCCGCCTGGTCGCCGCTGTTGTCCTAGGTTCCATGCGTCATACTGTGATTTGGCGCGCCCCCTCGGGCGTGCCCGCCCTCACACGATCGCCGCATTCACGCCGCATTAACCATTGCAGAAGCTTTACGAGGGATCGGCGGGTTGGGGGTGCGAATGCAATCCTCCATCAAGGTTGACGGAACCTTCGTTTAACGAAGGAGCTGCTAGATCGGTCCCGCGACCAACCATGTCCGCTAACGACGGAAGTATGGAGGCACCGGAATGAAACTGGTGAGCATCGTGCGCGGCATCAAATTCGCAGCCGTGGCCGCGGCTGCGCTGGCGATTGTGGGTTGCGCCAAGCACGCCGACCCGAACGCTCTGGCGGCCAATGGCGCCGCGCCAGGCAGCCAGCAGGATTTCGTCGTCAATGTCGGCGACCGGGTGTTCTTCCAGACCGATTCTACCGATCTCACACCGCAGGCGCGCGAGACCCTGGACAAGCAGGCGCGGTGGCTCAATCAGTACAACCGCTACTACTTCACCATCGAGGGCCACGCCGACGAGCGTGGCACGCGCGAATACAACCTCGCGCTTGGCGCCCGGCGGGCGCAGACCGTGCGCGATTACCTCGTTTCGCGCAGCGTATCGGCGCAGCGTATGCACACCATCTCCTACGGCAAGGAGCGGCCGGTGGCGCTGTGCAACGATGAATCCTGCTGGTCGCAAAACCGCCGCGCAGTGACCGTGCTCAATCAGAGCTCGTAGCGGAGCCGGCATGGCGAGGCTGTAGAGCCTCAGCAATGCGAAGTGCCGATGTCAGACTATTTCTCGCGGGTCGGTGGGCTTCGGCCGGGCGATGAGGACGATTGTTCGGCGATGCTCTTTCGGTCGTTCAGTCCGCAGTCCCATTTGCGGACCAGCGACAACCGGGGCTTCGGTTAATGTGGCGAACAGTCACAATTCGGACGCCGGGTGGGCTATAGTAAGGAACACACTCACCGAAAACACCGGCCGACATGATCCGCTTCGCTTCGCTGTTCTCAATCGCGCTCGTTTATACGCTTTGGGCCCAGGCTGCGCCTGCCCAAGTGTCGACTGACGACTTGGCGTCGCGCATGAATCGCCTCGAGGCGGCGGTCCGCGATCTCACCGGCAGTGTCGAGGAACTGCAGCACCGCAATCAGCAGCTTGAGCAGGAGGTGCGGCGCCTGGAAACGGGAGCTGCGTCACCGCCGGCCGCGGCTCCTTATTCGACTCCGGCGTCCGTCGCGGCGATACCTCCGGGCGTCCCTGGCGCGCCCGCTGCGGGCGCCGGGCCCGGTCCCATGCCACCGCAGCCGTCGGCGTCGCCGGCCGGCGGACGCTCTGACGCGTTCAACCCAGCGCTCCACCCCACAGCGCCGGGTGTCCCGCGTCCCCTCGGCGCGAGCACGACTGCCAACGAGCCGCCGCCCATCTATGAGCCGCGCGCGAGCGCGTCTCAGCCCGATAGCGGGGCTACTGGCGTACCGCTTGATCTGTCCGCCCGATCCCCGTCAGGCGGCGAACTGCCCCCTCCGCCTCCGAGCACGCCAAGTGCGACTGGCGCCGTGCAAGCGACGCTGCCGCCGACGAACACGCCCCAGGACGAATACGAGCTTGCCTACGGCTACGTTCTTCACCGTGACTATGGGCTCGCCGCCAATACATTTCGCAGTTTTCTGCGCCAATATCCGAGCGACCGCATGACGCCGGAAGCGCAATACTGGCTGGGCGAAAGCCTGTTCCAGCAGCGGCTCTACCGCGAGGCCGCCGAGTCATTTCTTACCGTAGCGACGAAATACGAGACTACCGCGCGGGCGCCGCAGGCGTTGTTGCGGCTCGGCCAGTCCTTGGCGGCGCTGGGGGAGAAGGAGGCGGCCTGCGCTTCGCTGGGCGAGGTGATGCACAAATATCCGCACGCTGCGCTCAACATCAGGCAAAGCGTTGAGCGGGAACAAAGGCGTGTCCGCTGCTGAGGAAGCGCTCGGTCCAGGGGTCGGGGACGAGGAAGCGTGCGCGCTGTTCGATGGTCTTGAAACTTTAGGCGGATTGGTCCTCGCCGTCTCCGGCGGTCCCGATTCAACCGCGCTGCTCGTGTTCGCGGCGCGGTGGGCGAAGCTGCAGCAAAAAGAGGGAAAACGCGCGCCTAAGCTTCTTGCGGTCACCGTCGATCACGGTCTCCGACCGCAATCCGCGCGTGAGGCGGAAGCAGTCAAACGCCTGGCGGGCCGGCTCGGCGTGGCGCATCGCACCCTGCGCTGGCGCGGAAAGAAGCCGCAAACCGGGTTGCAGGATGCGGCGAGGAAGGTGCGCTATCGACTTTTGGCACAGACGGCGGAGCGGGCCGGATATGTGCATATTCTTACCGGCCACACGCTCGACGATCAGGCGGAAACGGTGCTCTTCCGTCTCGCCCGTGGCAGCGGTCTGACGGGGCTCGCCGGCATGGCCCGCATCTCACCTCTCCCCGCTTGGGACGAGAGATCGCTCGCAAAGCGACGGCGGGCGGGCGAGGGGACGGAGGTTTTTCTAGTCCGTCCGCTGCTCGGTGTTGCCAAGACTCGGCTTGTCGCGACGTTGAAAGCGGCTGGTGTCGAATACAATGAAGATCCGACTAACCGCGATCCTCGGTTTGCCCGCGCGCGGTTACGAACTCTCATGCCGGCACTTGCGCGCGAGGGGCTGGATGCGCGCGCCTTGGCGCGGCTTTCAGCGCGCATGCGGCGCGCCGAAACGGCAATCGAATTCGCGGTCGATGCCGCGCGCGCGGCGTTGGCGCCGGGCCGATGGCCTCGACACGGCCCTATCGGCTTCGCCGCGACGGCATTTCGCCGTCTGCCTGCCGAAGTAGCGCTGCGGCTCCTTGGGCGCGCCGTTACGCAAGCTGGAGACGAGGGACCAGTCGAACTCGCCAAGCTTGAAGCGCTTTATGCCGCCCTGCGGCGGGCACCTGCGCCCTTGCGGAGGACCTTGGCCGGCGCGCTGATCACGCTTACCGCCGATCGACTTACGATCGAGCGCGCGCCCGCGCGCCGCCAGCGGGTCGTCGCTGCTCCGGCAACGGCCACTTTACGAAAATAGCATACGATGGCGGGCTTTAACGAGCCTGCCTGATGCTGGCTTCTCCTGCTTCTCTTGGCAGGCGATGGGGAGACGCTTACATTCTCGGTATGCTGCGACGTGAAGCCGCCACGATTTACCGACACGGTCGGGGCTAATAGCGGCCACCCGGCCGAGGACACGCAATGAACGCCAATCTGCGCAATTTTGCCTTGTGGGTAATTATTGTCCTGCTGCTTCTGGCTTTATTCACACTGTTGCAAAGCCCTGGTCAGCATGCGACGGCGCAAGATATTTCCTTTTCGCAATTGCTCAACCAGGTCGATCAAGGCCACGTGCGCGACGTCGTGATTCAGGGTCCGCAAATCCACGGCACCTTTACCGACGGTCGCAACTTCCAGACCTATGCACCGAGCGATCCGACGCTGGTGCAGCGCCTCTATAAAAAGGGCGTTTCGATCACGGCGCGGCCGCGAACCGAGAACGTTCCCTGGTTTGTGTCGCTGCTTGTTTCCTGGCTGCCGTTCGTCGCCTTGATCGGCGTATGGATTTTCCTCTCGCGCCAGATGCAGGGCGCCGGCGGCAAAGCGCTTGGGTTCGGCAAGTCGCGGGCGAAGCTTTTGACCGAGGCGCATGGCCGCGTCACCTTCGAGGACGTGGCCGGGGTCGACGAGGCCAAGCTCGACCTGCAGGAGATCGTGGAGTTCCTGCGCGATCCCGGCAAATTCCAGCGCCTCGGCGGGCGCATTCCGCGCGGCCTGCTCTTGGTCGGGCCGCCCGGCACCGGCAAGACGCTGTTGGCGCGCGCCATTGCCGGCGAGGCCAACGTGCCGTTCTTCACCATTTCCGGCTCCGACTTCGTCGAGATGTTCGTCGGCGTCGGCGCTTCCCGCGTGCGCGACATGTTCGAGCAAGCCAAGAAGAACGCGCCGTGCATCATCTTCATCGACGAGATCGACGCGGTCGGCCGCCATCGCGGCGCCGGCCTCGGCGGCGGCAACGACGAACGCGAGCAGACGCTCAACCAATTGCTGGTCGAGATGGACGGCTTCGAGGCCAATGAAGGCATCATCCTGATCGCCGCCACTAACCGGCCGGATGTGCTCGACCCGGCGCTGCTGCGTCCCGGGCGCTTCGACCGCCAGGTGATCGTGCCCAACCCGGACGTGGTCGGCCGCGAGCAGATCCTCAAGGTGCACGTGCGCAAGGTGCCGCTCGCTCCCGACGTCAACCTGAAGACCATCGCGCGCGGCACGCCCGGCTTCTCCGGGGCCGACCTCATGAACCTCGTCAACGAGGCCGCCCTGCTGGCGGCGCGGCGCAACAAGCGCATGGTGACGCAGGTCGAGTTCGAGGACGCCAAGGACAAGGTGATGATGGGCGCCGAGCGCAAGTCGCTGGTGATGACGGACGAGGAGAAGCTGCTGACCGCCTATCACGAGGGCGGCCATGCCATCGTCGCGCTCAACGTCAAGGCGACCGATCCGGTGCACAAGGCCACCATCATCCCGCGCGGCCGCGCGCTCGGCATGGTCATGCAGCTTCCCGAGCGCGACAAGCTGTCGATGAGCCTCGAGCAGATGACGGCGCGGCTCGCCATCATGATGGGCGGCCGCGTCGCCGAGGAGCTAGTGTTCGGCCACGACAAGGTGACCTCGGGCGCCGCCTCCGACATCGAGCAGGCGACCAAGCTGGCGCGCATGATGGTGACGCGCTGGGGGCTGTCCGATGCGCTCGGCACCGTCGCCTATGGCGAGAACCAGGAGGAGGTGTTCCTCGGCTATTCGGTGGCGCGCCAGCAGAACATTTCCGAAGCCACGGTGCAGAAGATCGACGCTGAGATCCGGCGCTACGTCGAGGCCGGCTATCAGGAGGCGCTGCAAATCCTCACCACCAAGCGCGCCGACCTCGAAACCCTCGCCAAGGGACTGCTTGAATTCGAGACCTTGAGCGGCGACGAGATCAAGGATTTGCTCCTGGGCAAACGGCCCACACGTGAATCGGTCATTGAGCCGAGCCCGCCGCGCGTCTCGACGGTGCCGACCGCCGGCGCTGGCCGCAACCGACCGCGCCCCGAGCCGGGTCCCATGGAGCCACAGCCGCAGGCGTGAGCAGGACGCGTTGGGCTGGCGCCACTGATCATTTCCTGGAACGTGACTATGACCCAGAATGCAAGGGAAATCCTCGACCGAGTGAAGGCGTGGCCGCAGGAGGATGTAGAGGAACTCGCGCAAATCGCACGTGAAATTGAGGCGCGACGCACGGGCGTTTATGACTTGACACCAGAAGAAGAAAAAGCAATCCGCGAGGGACTCGCTGAGCTCGAGCGCGGAGAGTGGACCAATGAGGAGGCAATGCGAGCTTTTTGGATCCGCTGCGGCGTTCTATGATAATTCGCTATAGCCCGCGCGCGAGCAGAGACCTCGAATCGATTCGTAAGTACCTAACCGAACGCAGTCCGGGCAGTCCGAATGGCGCGGTCAACGTCCTCACGGCGATCTATGCGGCAGTTGAGTTCATCTGCAGACACCCGGAAGCAACGGAAGCCACACGGATTCGAGGCGTCCGCGCAAAGATTGTGCAGCGGCACCGGTTCAAGATTTTCTATCGGGTCGTCGCAAGCGACAACGCTATCGAAATCGTCCATGTGCGGCATACATCCCGCCGTCCGTGGTCAGATGAGGATGATTAGGCCGCGCCGACTTGTCCCGACGGTCAGCTCCAGCCGTATCCCGAGCCAGGCCCCATAGAGCCGGAGCCGCAGGCGGAGCGCCGCATTCAACGAAAGCCCCAGCGCGCAAAGTCTTGAGCAATATCCGATTGTATGGATTGTGCCATCGCGATATCGGCATTGCCGCCGGCGAGGGCGCCTTTCTTTTGTTTGGCGATACCGCGCCCATAGTAAGAACTGGCGTGCTTCGAATCGATGCGCAACGCTGAATCATAATCGGCAATGGCGGAATCATATTGTCCAAGCTTCAGATGAGTAAAGCCGCGGCTATCCAGTGTTGCGGCGTCGTTAGGACGTAGTCGAAGAGACTCATTACAGTCCGCCAGCGCCTCTTTCAGTTGGCCGACAATCGCTCGGGCAAAGCAGCGACCGTTGCATCCAGCAGCATCAGGTGCCAAGCGAAGCGCGGCGGTAAAATCTGAAATCGCGCGATCATAATCTCCTTTGGCTACATACGAGCCACCTCTGGCTACCAATATCGCAGGATTCTGGGGTTGAAGTCGATTGGCTCCATCAAAATTCACAATGGCGCGTGCTAAATCACCCTTGAATTGGTATGCAAAGCCTAACCCAGCATACCCAAGTTGAAATTGTACGACAAGTAGCGGTTTGGTCCGCCAGCAGATGGCTAGCGCCAGCCGCAACCGACCGCGCCCCGAGCCGGGTCCCATGGAGCCACAGCCGCAGGCGTGAGTCTTTATCGGCTCTCGGGGAACGCGACTTTGTTCGCCGCCCTCATCATTTTCGAAGACAAAGTCATCCGCCGGCGCATGCAACCGCGCGTAACTGGATCAAATTTGTAAATTTGTGCACGCAGCCCCGCTATGCCCGCACGAAGCCGACGACGTCCTTGACCGCCTTCATGGTCTCACCGGCGAGTTTTCGGGCGCGCGCGGCGCCGTCGGCAAGCACGGCGTCGATGGCGACGGGGTCGTGCGTCAGCCGCTTCATCTCCGCGCCAATCGGACCGAGCTTGGCGACGGCTAGGTCGATCAGCGCCGACTTGAAGGTCGAGAACTGCGCGTCGCCGAATTCGGCCAGCACGCCGGCGCGGGTCGCGCCGGCGAGCGCGGCATAGATGCCGACCAGATTGTCGGCCTCCGGCCGGTTTTTCAGGCCGGCCTCCTCGCTCGGCAACGGCTCCGGATCGGTCTTCGCCCTGCGGAATTTCAGCGCGATGGCGTCGGCATCATCCGTGAGATTGATGCGCGAATAGTCGGAGGCGTCCGACTTCGACATTTTCTTAGTGCCGTCGCGCAGCGACATCACGCGGGTCGCCTCGCCCGAGATCAGCGGCTCCGGCAGCGGGAAAAACGCCTCGCCGTAGCCATGCTCGCGGATCGAGCGGGCGAAGTCGTTGTTGAATTTCTGCGCGATGTCGCGGGAGAGCTCGAGGTGCTGCTTCTGGTCCTCGCCCACCGGCACGTGGGTGGCGCGGTAGACCAGGATGTCGGCGGCCATCAGCGTCGGATAGGCGTAGAGGCCGACGGAGGCGTTCTCGCGGTCCTTGCCGGCTTTCTCCTTGAATTGTGTCATCCGGTTGAGCCAGCCCAGGCGAGCGATGCAGTTGAAGATCCAGGCGAGCTCGGCATGCTCGGCCACCTGGCTCTGATTGAACACGATGTGCTTTGTGGGATCGATCCCGCAGGCAAGAAACGCCGCGGTGACCTCGCGGATGGCCTGCGGCAGCTCGGCCGGCTCCTGCCACACCGTGATCGCATGCAGATCGACGACGCAATAGATGCAATCGTAGCGGCCCTGCAGCTCGACGAAGCGCTTGATGGCGCCCAGATAATTGCCGAGGTGCAGGTTGCCGGTCGGCTGCACGCCTGAAAACACCCGTTCTTGCAGCGCCATCCATCATCTCCTGTGCAAAAAAACCTGCGCCACATGCCATGCCCACGCCTTGCTCTGCAAGGGCTCGCGGTTATAGTGCGCGCCTTGCGCCGCCGGTTCTGGTGCAGCGAGGCTAGCTGCCATTCTAGCGGGTGAAAGTCCCGCCAACAGAGGAGTCCAGTCGCTGTTGTAGTCATACCCAGCAACGGGGAGG
>JAKAPE010000329.1 GCA_021811945.1 Pseudomonadota bacterium
TCCGATCTTGCAGCGCGTGCTGTTTGCCGAGATGAAAGGCCGCGTCAAAGAGGACGACTCCACCGTGCCCGCGGTCGATGGGCCGCACGCCTACTATATGCGTTATCGCAAGAATGGCCAGCATCCGCTGTTCTGCCGGCGGCCGCGCAGTGCTTCTGCGCCGGAACAGGATTCGCCGGCGGAGCTGCTAATGCTCGACGGCGACGCCCTGGCGCGCGGCAAGCGGTTTTTCCGACTCGGCGCTGCGCGCCACTCGCCCGACCAGAAGCTATTGGCATGGTCGGCCGACGAGACCGGCTCCGAGCTCTATACTACACGCGTGCGCGTGATGGAGAGCGGAACCGATCTCGTCGATGCAATTCCCGACAGCTCCGGCACGGTGGTTTGGACGCAGGACGCTGCAGCGTTCTATTACGTGCGATTGGATCAAAATCATCGTCCGGCCGGCGTTTTCCGCCATCGCCTGGGAATGCCGGCCAGCGCCGATCCGTGCGTGCTCACCGCGCCCGATCCGAGCCTTTTTCTATCTATCGGCCGTCACTCGTCCGGCTTCTACGGGGACATTTCGGCGCATGATCACGAGACGTCGGAGGTCTGGCTCGTCGATCTCGCCGCGCCCAAGGCCCAACCGGTGCTTGTTGCGGCGCGCGAAACGTCGGTGCAGTACGAGGTTGAACATCATCCCTCGTTCGACGGCCGGCCGGCTCTGTTCATCCGCACCAACGCCGACGGCGCCGAAGATTTCAAGATCGCCTGGACGCCGCTGGCAGCGCCGGGTCGGGCGCATTGGCGCGACCTCGTGCCCCACCGCAGCGGCGTCTACATCTTATCTTTTGCGCTGCGTCGAGACTGGCTGATCCGACTGGAGCGCGAGAATGGCCTGCCGCGCATCGTGGTGCGGCGGCTCGACAGCGGCGAGGAGCACGTCTTAGCCTTCACTCAGGAGGCTTATTCGCTTGGCATCGAAAGCGGTTACGAGTTCGCCACCGATCTTCTGCGGTTCACCTATTCGTCGATGACAACGCCGTCTGAAGTCTGGGACTACAATCTGGCGACGCGCACGCGCGCACTGCGCAAGCGCCAGGAAATCCCGAGCGGCCATGATCCCAACGCCTACGTCACGCGGCGGCTGTTCGCGCCGGCGCCCGACGGCGAAACCGTTCCGATCTCGCTGTTGTATCGCAAGGACCTCGTTTGCGACGGCGCCACCCCTTGCCTGCTTTACGGCTACGGAGCTTACGGCATCTCGATCCCGGCCGCGTTCAGCACCAACCGGCTCTCGCTCGTTGATCGCGGCTTTGTCTACGCCATCGCCCATGTGCGCGGTGGCAGCGAGAAAGGCTGGCGCTGGTACCGCGAGGGCAGGCTCGCCAGCAAGCCGAACACGTTCACGGATTTCATCGCAGCGAGTGAATATCTGATCGCGCAAGGTTGGAGCGGTTCGAGACGCATTGTCGCCCATGGCGGTTCCGCCGGCGGCACCTTGATTGGCGCGGTCGCCAACATGCGGCCCGAACTTTATGCCGGTCTCATCGCCGAGGTGCCGTTCGTGGACGTCCTCAACACCATGCTTGATGACACGCTACCGTTGACACCGCCGGAATGGCCGGAATGGGGTGATCCGATCCGCGACCCGGCGGCGTTCCGCACCATTCTCTCCTACTCGCCGTACGACAATGTGCACGCACAAGGCTATCCGGCGATCCTTGTGCTTGCCGGCCTTACCGACCCGCGGGTGCTTTATTGGGAGCCGGCGAAATGGATTGCCCGATTGCGGCGGTTGCGCAAAGACGGCAACCTGCTCGCGTTGCACACGAATATGGACGCCGGGCACGCTGGCCACGCTGGCCGCTTTGACCGCCTCAAGGAGATCGCACTGGCCTATGCCTTTGCGATCAAGACTGCAGGCGCAACACCATGACCTGTCTACGAGACGTTTGAATCGTTCTCGATGTGATAACGCAATTCGGTGATCGAACCAAATCGCAGCCGGCCTTGCGGCAATTGCGCCTCGATCGAACCGTCCGAATAGAGGGCATAGGCCATCCCTTCGACAACGCCAGATTTGAGGATAGAGACCGGCGCGGGCATCGGGGTGGGCGCCTGCAGTGCGCCCACCGCGGCGGCGGTGGGCCGTGATTCGGCTGTTGCCGCAAGGGCACCGGTAGCTTCATTGCCAAGCCCTGGCTCGACCGCCTCGACCGGTGCTGTCACGCCGGCGCGCGGTGGGGACGCAGGCGGCGCTGGCGGCGCGGCGGGCACTGGAGCCCTTGCCGTCGCCGCATTGCGGCGCTCCCGCTGCCTCTGCGGCCAAAAGGCCTCGAACACCGAGGCTTTCGGTCGCTCCGGCGCTCCCGCCGGGTCGCCGCTTGCTCTAAGCCGCGGGGCGGCGCGGACCGGTGCCGACACCTTTGGGTTTCCGCCAACGCTTACTCTCTTGACTTCGCTGACCTCTTGCTCTGTGCGTTCGAGACGACCTTGTGTTACCTGGCTAACACTCGCTTCGACCGCTGCGACACTTTCCAGGCGCACGAGAGTAGGAAATTTTTCGCGCAGACGTTCGATGGCCGGGGCCTCCGTCGGCGCCTGTGGCGCGGCTGTAATGGTAGGGGTCGGTTGCGCCCGCGGCTCGGCTTTCGGCGCGGTGCGCGTCTGCGCGGCCGGCCGTTCGCCGGCAACAGAGGCGGCAGCAGCGGCCGCGCCAGCCGCTTCAGCGGACCGAGCGGGATGCGGCATCGGCCGTGTCGCGAGCGCGCTCCCGATGCGCTGCAGCTCACGAACCGCAAGGCCAACGCCCACAAGAAGCAAGCCGCCAACGAAGGCGATCATGCCCGGCGTCGCACCAGCGAAAGCGACGGCGCTTTCGTGGACGCTCGCCCCAGTCACCACCAGCGCCAGACCGGCGGCAGCCGCCAGCGCACCTACCACCACCAAAAATACAGACATACGCCTGCCCACCCCCGACGCCGACAGAATATTCTGGCCGTCATCGCGACACGGTGCAAGGGATTAATGTCCGCAGGCTGTCCCCCGGCACTCGAATCTCGACTTGTGTGGTTGCAATGCCGCAGAGGAAACAGCAAGATATCCGTAATCGCTTGCGTTATATGGAGAATCGGCGCTGCGCCACCTTCCCGCGCGGCGTTGCCGCGACGCCTGACAACGGCATTTCCCAATAACGACCGTTGCCCCGGCGCCGCCGCTCGGCCTATTGAGAGGGAAACTTTCCCGTTTGTCCGCGGTTTCACGGACGTTCCTGCCAGATCCGGCTACACATTGAGGAGTTGACCCCCATGGCATTTACCCTGCCCAATCTTCCCTATCCCTACGACGCCCTCACCCCGCATATGTCCCGCGAGACGCTCGAGTACCACCACGACAAGCATCACCAGGCTTATGTCACCACCGGCAATAACTTGGCCAAAGGCACCGAGTGGGAGAACAAACCGGTGGAAGATGTGGTCACGGGCACCTACGGCAAGAACCAAGGCCTCTTCAACAACGCCGGCCAGCACTACAATCACATCCACTTCTGGAAATGGATGAAGAATGGTGGTGGTGGCGACAAGCTTCCCGGAAAGCTGGAAAAGCAGATGACGAGCGACATCGGCCCCATCGCTAAGATCAAGGAAGATTTTATTCAGGCCGGTGTTACCCAGTTCGGGTCAGGCTGGTGCTGGCTCGCGGTGAAGGATGGCAGGATCGTCGTGATGAAAACGCCGAACGGCGAAAACCCCCTTGTCCACGGTGCCAAGCCCATTCTCGGCTGCGACGTGTGGGAGCATTCCTATTACATCGATTATCGCAACCGACGCGCCGATTACCTCAAGGCGTTCCTTGATCACTTGGTCAACTGGGATTACGTCGCCGAAATGTACGAAACGGCGATGAAATAGCGAATCGCCGCTTTTTTTGCTCGCGGCCGTTCAGCGCCCCGCTTTTTCTCGGCCAATTGATCGTTCCGGAGCCGAGACTAGCGGGAGGTCCGGAATTCATGATCGCGCGTGTGGAGGTCATGGATTCCGGGCGTGGCTGTGCGGCGTCGCGGGATGACGGCCCCGTTCAAACTGCGGTCGAGGCCGTCGCGCGGGCGAAGCCCCAATAGAGCTCGCGAGCCTTGCGGTAGAACGGACCAGGCTGCAAGTCGCGGCAGTCGATGCGCGTGACGGGCGCAACCTTGCTGTAGTTGCCGGTGGAGAAAATCTCGTCGGCCGATTGGAAGTCGCTATAGCGCAGCGTCGTCTCGACCATGCTCGCGCCGGCATCACGCAGCAGCGCAATCACCCGCGCGCGCGTTATCCCGGACAGAAACGTACCGTTTGCGACCGGGGTGTACACGATGCCGTCCTTGGCCATGAA
>JAKAPE010000052.1 GCA_021811945.1 Pseudomonadota bacterium
GCTTGAAGGCGCCGGACGAGCGCATGACATTTTTCGACACCATCGAGCGACGGTTCGCGTGGCAGGCGCGGATAACGACGGCGTTGGCGGGCTTGACCGGACTATACATGCTCTTTCGCCTCGATCTGTGGGGTCGCTTCCGCTACGGCGCCTATTGGTGGCTGCATGCGATGGTCGCCGTTTGGCTGCTGTTTACGGTGATGCTGTTCCTGGCCGAACCCCTCGTTCTGCACCGCTGGCTGCAGGCGCGGGCGCAGGCGAAGCCGGAAGCAACGTTCAGGCTGGTCGAACGGCTGCACCGGATCTTGCTGGTTCTGAGCTTGATCACAGTATTCGGCGCCGTCGCCGGCAGTCATGGTCTGCTGTTCGGATGACCGAGCGCCTTGTTTTCCGATACCGTCTGTGAAAGTTCAGACTCCAGTTGACAGACAGCGTCAAACTTGGCCTTACGTCTCGCGGCGGACATTATCGGCGAGCCGGGTCCGAACCTGTCAAGGACGGCCCGAAGGGCCGCCGCCCAGGCGGTGCTTCGCATCCTTGACAGGTTCGGCCCGCTCGCCACACTCGCCGCCGTCAGACGCAAGGCAATCTGCGATTTCGGGCAACGCCGTCCGAAGCCTCAAGTCTAGATTTTTACATGCCGTCGTTTCCAAGCGGACTGCAGAGGCTGCTACCCGGTCGCCGCTCTCTCCTGGAGCAGCGCCAAGGCGTGCCCTGTTGTGCAGATACCCAACGCGCGCAGCTTTCCGTCGATCACCATTGCCGGCACGGTGCGGATGCCGAGATCGACGGCGATACGTCGCCCGTCGGCGTTGCCGACATCGAGCACTTCGAGCATCAGCCCTTTCTGCGCCGCGGCTTCCGACCACACTTTTTCGGCAGCCGGGCAGGTGGGACACCACTTCGACACCAGCAACTGAAGCTTCATGTCCTCTATTCCTCGTGCGCCGTCCTGTGGTCATCGTCAAGGAGGCAGCCTGGAGGCAGCCGCTGGTACCTTGATTTCAGTCAAACCTCGATAATATATATCTTCCATGCATCTAACGGGTGATCTTGAGCAAGCCTTTGTCCGCGACCACCGTCGCTTGGAGGAGGCTCTCGATGAATCGGCGGCGAGCGTCCGTGCGGCGCGGTGGGATGCCGCAGCCGCGGCTTTTGCCGGGTTTCGGCGCCGCATCGAAGAGCATATGGCTCTCGAAGAGCAGGAACTTTTTCCGGCGGTCGACGGCGGGGCCGAGAACACGTTGACGGCCATGCTGCGCAAGGGGCATCGTGATCTGCGCGTGTTCTTTGACGAGTTGAACGATGCGCTCGAAGCTCGCGATGTCGAGGAGTTCAGCCGCATTGCGGGCTCTTTGCGGGGGTTGCTCGCCCGTCACGACGAGAAAGAGGAAGCCGAACTTTATCCGTTGGCGCAAGCGCGGCTGGGTGAACATGCGGCGGTTGTGAGCGCCCGGCTGGGCGACGGCTGACCCAGGAGCGGAAGACCCGCGGCGCCTGCGTTGGGCCTCGTGCAAGGTGCGATGGATGGCTGAATACCGTGGCTGCGTCCTCCCCGACGACCTTTACTACGATCTCGACTACGTCTGGGTGCGGCCCATTGCCGATGGACTGATCATGATCGGCGTGACCGATCCCGCTCAGACCATGGGCGGGCGCTTGCTCGCCGCGCACATCAAGAAGCCAGGCACGCAGATTCGCGCGGGCCGCCACGTCGCGACGCTCGAAAGCGGCAAATGGGTCGGCGGCGTTCCCGTGCCCTTTGGTGCCGCGGTGATCGAGCGCAACGAGGCGGTGCTGGCGGATCCGCATCTCATCAATGTCGATCCTTACGGGACTGGCTGGATTGCGCGCTTGCGCCCCGATGATGCCGCCAGCGCGCTGACCAGCCTCACCACGGGTGCGCCGGCGGTAGCGGCACTGCGGCAATGGATAGACCGCTTCGACGTCGAGTGCATGCGTTGCTCCGACTGAGCGGGAATCAAAGCCGAAGGCTATTGAAGCCGCGCCATGAATTGCGGGTCTGAAAGAGCTGATGCCCCCTTAAATGACACCGAACGCAACCGGGAAATAACGCGCGTCTTTCCTCCACCATCTTGAGACGATGAGATTTTTTCCATTAAGAAGCGCTGCGTCGGCTGGCGGCGCAATCATTGGCTTTCGACGCGAGCGTCAGGCCAAGCACATCGCCGTAAGGCCTCGCGATCGGTGATGACGATCTTGCGCCCGCTGCTGGAAATCCCGTGATGCGCCAGACTGGCCAGGTTGCGCGACAGGTTTTCCGGCGTCATTCCCAATCGCGACGCCAATGTGCGCTTGCCGTGGCCGAGAGTGACAAGCCCGTTGCCGCCCTGCTGGCGGTCGGTCTCGAGTATCCAGTTGGCCAATCGTTCGGTACCGTTGCACAGCTTTTGGTCTTTCAGCGACAGCACCATGCCGCGGTAGCGCAACGCCAACTCGGCGACGACGGCGCGCGCAAAATGAACATCGTGGTCGAATACGCTACGCACGGAAGCGGCCGGAAGCATGAGGATTTGCGCGGGCGTAAGCGTGCGCGCCGACTTCAAATACGGCTCGTCCCGGATCACCGCGGCGAGAATGAATGTGGTCACCGGACGGATGATGTCCAACGTCGTCTCGCGCTCGGCCGAACGGCCGAACAGCTCGACGGTGCCGGCGACGACGATGTGAAGAAAATCGGGAAGAAGGCCTTCTTCGATGAGCACAACATGTTGCGGAAAGTGTTGCAGAAACGCGGCATTCATCAGCTCGTCGAAATGTGCGGCGCCCACGTCGCAAAACAGCGGCAAGGTGCGAACCAAATCTCGGTCGGCGCGGCGCATGCGAGTCCTCCTCTGCTCGCGCTGCATTACGGGCGAATAAATGGCCCATGTAATTGATAATTATCAAACTAAAGCACCATCGTTATCAACGCAAGCATATAATAAAGTAAATAAAGAAATTGTTGTCATACCGCAGGTTATTGCGAGAATATTTTATCCAACGCAAAGCATTGCTGTCGTCATTCGTGCCTCTTGCCGTCGCGAACATTCTCTGGAAGTCCAGATGGACTACACCGCAATCATCCAGGCGCAGTAGAGATCGCACACCATGGGCCATTTTCTCGAACATCCATACCATCAAGACCTGGGGACCCGACCGGGTGGTCGGCTTTTCGCCTGTGGAATGGATTGCCCCATTTCTGGCGCGGGGTGATGAAGGCACACTGTTCAGCATGCTGGTCGCCTACATCAAAGGTATCGTCACCTTCAACCGGCAGCTCGGTGGCCGCGATGATCGATGTGCCGTCAAATCGGTTGCGCTCCTTTGGTCCTCCTTCCTGTTCCTTGTGTCGGGTCCCGCCTGTGATTGACAGCGGCCGAGGCGCCGGGCCATTGAATTTGGCGGGCCATGGTCCGGCTTGGCCGAATTCGGTTGCTGGCCGCTTTGCCTCCAACTTGGCCGCGGATCTTCGTCGCAACGGCGGGCGCGCCAATGTGGACGATGGCAGCGGTACGTTCAACGGAGGACCCCTTCAATGGAAAACCGATGGACGGCGTGACCGTGCCGACGACCCCCGGCGGCGTCCTGACGGCGGCGGTCGCCTTCGCCCGCCGGCAGCCGGGCAAGGTACTCGCCTTTGTTCTCGGCTTGCATCTTCTGGTCTGGACCGCCGTCCCGATCCTGGTCTGCCGCAACCTTCAGCTCGATCTCGTTGAGGACCTCGCGCTCGGCAAGGAATGGCAGCTCGGCTACTGGAAGCATCCGCCGCTGCCGTGGTGGATGGCGGAAGCCGCCTATCGGCTGACCGGGCAGATCGACGCCGTCTACGTGCTGGGGCCGCTTGCCGTCGTGGTCTGCCTCTACGCGGTCTGGCTGTTGGGACGTGAAACGCTCGGCGCATTCGAAGGCTTGATCGCCGTCCTCACGCTGGAGGGTGTGCATTACTACAACTTCTCCGCCGTGAAATTCGCCCATGACCAGATGCAGCTCCCGTTCTGGGCGTTGACGGGATTGTTCTTCTATCGCGGCCTCAAGCGTGGCCGAGCGTTCGATTGGGTGCTGGCTGGCGCCTTTCTTGCCGGCGCGTTCTGGTCGAAATACGCCGCTTTCGCGCTGGCGGCGGTGCTTGGCTTGTTTCTGCTCGCCGATCCGACGGCGCGGCGCGCTTGGCGTACGCCCGGACCTTACCTGATGGCGACTGCTTTCGCTGTCGTGCTCGCCCCGAACGCCTGGTGGGTCGTTGGCCACGACTTCCTGCCGTTCCAATATGTCGATGCGCGCGCAAAAGCGGCTGTTCACTGGTACCAATACTTCGTCTTTCCGCTGCAATGGATCGGCGGCCAGGCGCTCAATCTATTGCCCGCCGGCGGTTTGCTCGCGCTGACTTATTTCGACGCCAAATTGGGCGAGCGGAAGCTTGTCGAGGAGGCCGCGTTTGCGCGCCGCTACGTCACGTGGCTCGCGCTCGCACCGTTCATGGTGGTGACGATCGTCGGGGCCGTGCTCGGCCGGTTGGTGATCGCAATGTGGGGTTATCCGCTTTGGTCGTTTGCCCCGCTCGCGCTGCTGATGTGGCACAAGCCGGTCGCCGCTGTCGGTTCGCTGCGGCGCTTCGCCGCCGGTTTCATGGCGGTGTTTGTCGCCATCCCGGTTATTTATGTCGCCGTCGAAATCGGCGAACCGTTTGTGCGTGACCGCCCCAAGGCGACCCAGTTTCCGGGCAGCATGCTGGCCGATATCGTCACCCGCGACTGGCATCGGCGC
Organism: Pseudomonadota bacterium; assembly: GCA_021811945.1. Lineage (GTDB taxonomy): Bacteria > Pseudomonadota > Alphaproteobacteria > Rhizobiales > Xanthobacteraceae > BOG-931. The sequence continues at coordinate 4,768 of JAKAPE010000052.1, forward strand.
TATGGCACGCCGCTCGTTTATGTCGGCGGCAGCGAGTTTGTCGCGAACAACGTCGCGGTCTATTCGCCCGACCGCCCGCACGTGATCGTGCATGGGGAACTGAGGCTCAGCCCTTGGATCGACAAGGCCGACTTGCGCCGGCGTGGCGCCGTCCTCGTCTGGCAGCCGGGATTGCCCGGAGGCGATGTGGCAAAGCTCAAGGCGGCGTTCGGTGACATCGACATTCAGCCGGTCCTCGTCTTGCCGCGGCAGACCTGGCATCCGGTCCGGCCGGATCGCATTGCCTACGCCTTCGTTCCGCCGCGGCCTTGAGACTACGGCAATCAAGGCCCGCGCGGGGCACGTTGCATTTTGCCGTGAAACGGCTGGTCAAGGAATGCACTTGCGGTAGCGCGAGGCTTATGAACACTGAGGCGGTCCCAAGCGAATCGTTTGTGAACAGCTCTTGGGGATCGTCGGCAATCTGGGCTCGGGGCTTGTCGCGTTTTCGATGTAATCTCGTTCAAGCCATTTCCGGCGCGAATCATAGCGGGACCTCCATGGTGCGTATCGGCGCCATTTTCATCGCCGTCTGCATGGTGCTCATCGCCGGCTCGCTGGGCGCCGTGCTCTATTTGCGCTTCGGGCTGACCAGCGCCCAATCGGGCGTGGCGGCACTCGCCGCGCTGGCCATGCTTGCGCTCTACAACACCGTCGTTGTCCGCGAGCGCGACCGCGCCGAAGTGAGCGATCGGATCGCCCACCTTGCCCGCAGTTCCGACGATCTCGGCCGCCAGCTTGCCGATTTCGGCGGCAGGCTGGGGGCCATGGAAAAAAGCGTCGAGACGGCGCTCGACAAGGCGCTGGCGACGGCGCAGCCGCTTGCCGCCGAGATCGAGGAGCTGTCGCGTCTCGTCAAGCATTTAGCCGATTCGGTCGCCGCCCACGACGCGCTGCTGGCGCCGGAACGCGGCGAGGGCGGGCGTAAGCCGGCTGCCGCGTTCGAACTATCGCCCCCGGTGCAGCGCACTGCCGCCACTGCTGCCGAGGCGGCCGCCGGCGCGCTGGGGGAGCACAGGGTTGCCGCCTTCGCCGGTCTCGACAGCAACGCCATCACCGCCGTCATCGGCGATGCCATAGCGGCCCACCGGATCGATCTTTTTCTGCAGCCGGTCGTGACCTTGCCGCAGCGCAAGGTGCGCTATTACGAGGCACTGTCGCGACTGAAAGCCGGCAACGGCGAGATCGTCGCCGCGGCGGATTTCTTGCCGTTTGCCGAAGCCAGTTCGCTCGTGCCGAAGCTCGACCACCTTTCTCTGCTGCGCTGCGTGCAGATCGTGCGGCGATTGGTGCTCAAGAACCGCGACATCGGTTTGTTCTGCAATCTCTCGATCGCGACCTTGGCCGACGCCGGATTTCCGCACCTGCTCGAATTCCTCGATGCCAACCGCGCGATCGCCCCTTCGCTCGTGATCGAGTTCAGCCAGAGCGCCGTGCGCGCCATGGGGCCGATCGAGCACGAGAGCCTGGCGGCGCTCGCCGAGCGCGGCTTTCGCTTCTCCATCGACAACCTCGCCGATCTGCGCCTCGATCCGCGCCAATTGAACGAGCGCGGCTTCCGCTTCGTGAAGGCGCCGGCGACGCTGTTGCTCAACCGCGTCGGCGCCGCGTCTACGGACATTCATCCAGCCGATTTTTCCGATCTGCTCGGCCGCTTCGGCATCGATCTCGTCGTCGACCGCATCGAGAGCGAATCGACCGTGGTCGATCTGCTCGATTATGATGTGCGCTTCGGGCAGGGTTTTTTATTCTCGCCGCCGCGCCCGGTGCGGGCGGATGCGTTGCGGCCGGTGGGCGACGAGACGGGCAAGGGCGGGCCGGCGCCGATCGAAACTGCCGCCGCCGCGTCCGCCGATACTGCCGCCGTGCCGAGCGGCAGCGCCGTCCAACCCGCCCGCGCCGGCGGCGGACGCAAATGATGCACGTTTCGCCGTCATTGCCCGACGGCCACACGCTGCCTTGCCGAAAAGTAAAGACCTTGCCCCATATCATCGAACGTTTCGCCCCCCTCGCGCGTCATTATGACCTGCTGCTTTGCGACGTGTGGGGCGTGGTGCATAACGGGCTTGTTGCCTTCGCCCCGGCCTGCGCGGCGCTCAGACGCTTTCGCGAGCGCGGCGGCACCGTGATCCTCCTCACCAACGCACCGCGACCGGGCGCTTCGGTGCAAAGAATCCTCGACCGGATCGGCGTCCCGCGCGACGCCTATGACGCGATCACGAGCTCGGGCGACGTTACCCGCGATATCGTGAAGAGCCGGCTCGGTGAAAGTCTGTTCCATCTCGGCCCGCCGCGCGATCGGCCCATCTTCGCAGGTCTCCCCGTTACCTTTGCGCCGGTGGAGAGCACCGACTACGTGGTTTGCTCCGGCTTGTTCGACGACGCTACGGAGACGCCGGAGAATTATCGTGAATTGCTGGCGGCAATGCGCGCGCGCGAGCTTTTCATGGTCTGTGCCAATCCCGACATTGTGGTCGAGCGCGGCGACACCCTCGTCTACTGCGCCGGCGCCTTAGCGGACGCCTACGTCGCGTTGGGCGGCGAGGTGCTCTATTGCGGCAAGCCGCACGCGCCGATCTATGAGGCTGCACTCGACAAGGCAGCCTCCTTGCGCAACGGCGAGGCGCCGTTGCTCGCGCGCGTGCTGGCGATCGGCGATTCGGTCAGAACCGATCTCAACGGCGCGTCCGCTTTTGGTATCGACTGCCTGTTCGTCGTCTCCGGCATCCACGCCGAAGATTTTGGCGGCGTCGGCACGCCGAACCTTTCCGGCCTGTCCGCGATGTTCGCCGCCGCCGGCGTGGCACCGAAAGCGGTGACGCTAGGGCTGACGTGGTGAAAGTACCGCAGCATCGCACTTTCTGAACGAAGGCGGAGCCATGCAGAGGCGACCCCGATAGGGACTATGAGCGCATGCCGCAAACTCCGCAGCATGTTTCCCTTCCGGGTGATAATATGTCATGCGCGAGCGGGGCGAACGGCCTATCATGGCTGCGCCCGCCGAAAACGTCGTCCGCCCCGGCAGCCGACTCGGATATTGGCGCCCGGCGCGTGTGTCCGAAGGAGGTACAAATGCCATACACGTTCATCCTGACCACCACCATTCCTGCTTCCCCTCGGGACATCTACGACGCCTGGCTCGACAGTCTCACCCATTCGGCCATGACCGGCGGCGAGGCGACCATGTCGGACGAAGTCGGCGCCGAAGTGTCGGCTTGGGACAACTACATTACCGGCCGCAATCTCGAACTCGTTCCCGGCGAGCGCATCATGCAGTCGTGGCGCACCACCGAATTCGAGGACGAACACGAGGACTCGATCGTCACGCTGACGTTCAAGCCGGTGGAAGAGGGCACGCTCTTGACCCTTGAGCACGCCAATGTGCCGGACGAGCAGCGAGGCTATGAGGAAAGCGGATGGCAGGAGAAATATTTCGAGCCCATGGCGGCCTATTTCGCCGAGCGCAACGAAGGTGCCGTCGCCACTCCGGCGGAGGCGCTCGGGCCGGAACGCAGGCTTGGAACGGCGCCACCAAAGGCTGCTCCGCGCGCCAGACGTGTGTCGAGGCGTGCGGCTGGAGGAGCCACTGGGAGTGCCGCCCCAAGCGCGCGCAGAAGCACGGACGCGACCGAGCGTTCGGCCAAACGTTCGGCCAAACGTTCGGCTAAGCGTCCGGCCAAGCGCGTGGCGAGTGCCAAAAGCACGAAGAGCGCGAAGAGCGCCAAGGGCGCTAAGAGCGCGGCCAAGGGCGCTAAGAGCGCGGCCAAGGGCGCTAAGAGCGCGGCCAAGGGCGCTAAGAGCGCGGCCAAGGGCGCTAAGAGCGCGGCCAAGGGCGCTAAGGGCGCGGCCAAGGGCGCCAAGAGCAAGACCAAGCGGACGGCGCGCGCCGCGGCCAAACGGGCGCCGCGGGCAAGAACATCGGCAAAAAAGGGCAGGGTGGGCCGCGCCGCCGGCGGCGCCGCCAAGCGCGCGGGCGCGACGTCGCACGCGAGAAAATCCGCCCGTGGCAAGCGGAGATAGCCACCCCCGCTCAGAGATTCGCCCCGATGAGGCGCGTCGCGCGCGGCGGCTCATAGGCCGCAAACCACCTGCAGCACCTGGATGGTCAAAGAAGTCGCGATCGAGCCCAAGAGCCCGGCGGCGGCCGGCCGCAAGGTGCGCGCGCTGCTTCTCGCCGACCGCATCGACACGTCCGGGCTCGAGCGCACCGACGTGTTGTCGATCACGCCGCTGACGTTCCGCGCCGGCCATGACGGGCTGGTGACGATCTTTCGTTACGGCGTCGTGGTGCTGTTTGGTCTTTCGGTGCTGGAGGAGGACGAGGTGCTCCAACGGCTGCACCAGCGTATCGTGCGGCCCGTGACATTGCGCGAGGAAGAGACCGCGACGGTCGAAATCGCTCCCGACCGTGACGAACAAATCCTGCCCGGCGGCCCGATCCAGGTCAAAGCGATCACGCCCGAGCATATGGTGGTGATCGCCGATGCGCTGGCCAAGAGCGTCGTTCTGGCGCGCGACGAGCGCGAAGTGTCGTCGGTGCTCGAAGTGGTCGAGCCGTTTGCGCGCCAACTCGCCGAACGGGGCCGCGCCGCCGGCGGCCGCCGCGCTATTCTCAAGCATATCGGCAACGCCCTCCTCGTCCAGCATCGCGTCTCCGGCCGGGTCGCCGTCGGCGAAAAGCCGGATGCGGTGTGGGAGCGTCCCGATCTGGAGCGGCTCTATGCGCGGCTTGAGGACGAATACGAGCTCAACGAGCGTGCCGAAGCGCTCTCGCGCAAGCTCGCGGTGATTTCAGAGACCGCCAAGGTGCTCACCGACATGATCGACACCAGCCGCTCGCTGCGTTTGGAACTCATCATCGTGGTGCTGATCTTGTTCGAGATCGTGCTCACGACCTACCAAATGCTGGCGCGGTAAGGCGGAACCGCTGTCATGCCGGCGCCATAGACTCCGGCCTGCATTCCGGCAGCCGCAGCGCCCAGTTGCGCCATCGGCCGCCGGCAAACACCGCGCTGGCCGGCGGCGAAGGCCGGCTGCAACTGAATTCGACGGACGTTTCACCCGCCTGCGAACGCAGTCTCTCAAATATCGGCCGTCGTCGCGCTGCAATAACTCAAAGTCGCCGATAAGAACCGTGGGGATTTGGTGGAGCCAGGGGGAGTCGAACCCCCGACCTCTTGAATGCCATTCAAGCGCTCTCCCAACTGAGCTATGGCCCCGAAGAGGGCGCTAACCCTCTTCCTCGTCCTCAATGTCGCCGCCGATGATGTCGGTTACGTCGGCGTCCTCCTCCTCCTGCTCTTCGATGAAGGCCGCGTCGTCGAGACTCTCGTCCATCTCGACTTCTTCCTCGATCTCGGGCGGCGTTGTCTCCGCGGGCTTCTTGGCGCCCTGCGTTTCGGCGTCAGCCTCTTCCAGCGAGACGAATTCGGCTTCCTGCTGTTCCGGGGCGGCGACTTCTTCCGCCGGAGCGGCGGGCGGGCGCGCCGCGCTCGGCTCGGGCCGAGCGCGGGCCACGGGGGTTTCTATCGGCACGATCTTGCCCGTGTAGGGCGAGATCACTGGATTCTTGTTGAGGTCATAAAACTTGCGTCCGGTGTCTGGACAGACGCGCTTGGTACCGAGTTCGGGCTTCGCCACGGCCGCAATCCTTCAGTTTGGACGTTTCACTTGGCTAGTCGCGCCGTGCCTGTCAATAGCAGATTGGCGACCGCCGTGGCTCGGCCATAAATCTCCCCGCGGAGGTTCCAGCAGGGGAGAGACGCGACGCGGCGGCGCATGATAGAGACGCCAATCCGCACAGGTTCCATAATTTTTTATGCGCACGACTCCCCGCCCGCTCACCGCCCGCCGCAACGGCGCCCTCCATGGCCGCCTGCGCGCGCCAGGCGACATGTCGATCTCCCATCGCGCCCTGATCCTGGGAGCGCTGGCCGTCGGGGAGGCCCGCATCGCCGGCTTGCTCGAAGGCGAGGACGTCATCAATACCGCCAAGGCGTTGCGGGCGCTCGGCGCGCGCGTCGAGCGGTGCGGGCAGGGAGAATGGTACGTGCGCGGCGTCGGTGTCGGTGGTTTTGCCGAACCTCAGGCGGCGCTCGATTTCGGCAATTCGGGCACCGGGTGCCGGCTCATGCTGGGAGCCGTTGCTGGTTGCCCGATCACTGCGACGTTCGACGGCGATGCCTCCCTGCGAAGGCGGCCCATGCAGCGGGTACTCGAACCGTTGGAGCGGATCGGCGCGCGCGTGCTCGCGGCGGGCGACGGTCGCCTGCCGCTGACGCTTGCCGGGGCGCGCGAACCGATCCCTGTCGTATTTGCGCCAGCCGTTCCCTCGGCGCAGGTCAAGTCTGCCGTCCTCATCGCCGGCCTTTCGGCCCCGGGCGAGACCACCATCGTCGAAGCGCAGGCGACGCGCGACCACACGGAAAAAATGCTGGCGTATTTCGGCGCCCAGATTCGCGTCGAAGTCTTACAGGCCGAGATGGCGGGAGCGGGCGGTCGCCGCATCACCGTTACCGGCCAGCCGGAACTTGAGCCGCAGCCGGTCGCGGTTCCGGCCGATCCTTCCTCGGCCGCGTTTGCGCTCGTTGCGGCGCTGATTATCCCGGGTTCAGAGGTGATCCTTGACGGCGTTATGATGAACCCGCTGCGCACCGGCCTCTTCACCACGCTGTTCGAAATGGGAGCGACGATCGAGCGGCTGGCGATCCGTCGGGAAGGCGGCGAGGAAGTCGCCGATTTGCGGGTGCGGGGTAGCGCATTACGCGGCGTCGAGGTGCCGGCCGCGCGCGCTCCCAGCATGATCGACGAATACCCGGTGCTCGCGGTCGCCGCCGCCTTCGCGGAGGGGACGACGGTCATGCGTGGGCTCAAGGAGCTGCGGGTGAAGGAATCTGACCGTCTCACCGGCACCGCGGCGCTTTTGCGCTCGAACGGCGTCGAGGCGGACATCTCCGGCGACGATCTCTATGTGCACGGCAAGGGACGCGCATTGGGCGGCGGCCTTGTCGCCACCCACATGGATCATCGCATTGCCATGGCCGCGCTGGTGATGGGGCTTGGCAGCGAGCAGCCCGTTGCGATCGATGATGCGAGCTTCATCGCCACAAGCTTTCCCGGCTTCGTCGACTCGATGCGCAGCCTGGGAGCGGACTTTTCATGATCATCGCCATCGACGGGCCCGCTGCCTCTGGCAAGGGTACGCTTGCCAAAGAGATTGCGGCGGCCTACGGGCTGCATCATCTCGACACCGGGCTCCTCTATCGGGCAGTGGCCAAGGCGATGCTCGATGCGGGCGCGCGTCTCGACGATGCTGCGCGCGCCGCCGAGCTGGCGGGCGCGCTCGATCCTTCGCGCTTCGACGAGGCCACGCTCAAGAGCCAGGCGGTGGGCGAAGCGGCGTCGGTGGTGTCGGCAATTCCGGCGGTGCGCGAGGTCTTGCTCGCCTACCAGAGGGAATTTGCGGCTCGCCCGCCGGGCGCGGTGCTCGATGGGCGCGATATCGGCACCGTCATTGCACCCGCCGCGGATGTTAAGATTTTCGTCACGGCGATCCCACAAATGCGCGCCGCGCGCCGGACCTTGGAATTGCGTGCGCGCGGCGAAAGTGTAAACGAGGCGGAGGTGTTCGCCGATATCCAACGCCGGGACGAGCGCGACAGCAATCGCGGTGCGGCCCCTCTAAGGCCGGCCTCGGACGCACACTTGCTGGACACCACGGACTTGGATATAGAAGCCGCATTCCGGGCCGCCGTTGAGATCATCGAGGCTGCTCGAACGGGCCGAAAGCACGGCTGAGCGCGCTTTCGTCGACGGAGGAGCAGCCCGTTTGCGCCTTGCATGTGAGGCCTCGGAAAGAGCTTCATCCCGATCGTCTGGCACTAGCCCCACCCGCCGGCATTTCGGCGGTTGCCGCATGTTCGGGAGCGTTTCATTTCAGGGGTCGTGGAGTATGCATGGCTCAAGTTGCTGCGGCCGCGCCGTCGCGCGAGGATTTTGCCAAGCTGATCGATGAATCTTTCGGTCACGGCAATCTGCAGGAAGGATCGGTCGTCAAAGGGACTGTCGTCGCGGTGGAAAAGGACGTCGCCGTCATCGACGTCGGACTGAAGACCGAGGGTCGCGTGGCGCTGCGCGAATTCGCCGGGCCCGGCCGCACCGCCGAAATCAAAGTCGGCGATGTCGTCGAAGTCTATCTCGAACGCATCGAGAATGCGCTCGGCGAGGCCGTGCTCTCGCGCGACAAGGCGCGCCGCGAGGAAAGCTGGGGGAGGCTCGAAAAGGCCTTCCAGAACAACGAAAAGGTGCACGGCGTCATCTTCAACCAGGTCAAGGGCGGCTTCACCGTCGACCTCGACGGCGCGGTCGCGTTTCTGCCGCGCTCGCAGGTGGACATCCGGCCTATCCGCGACGTGTCGCCGCTGATGAACGTACCGCAGCCGTTCCAGATCCTGAAGATGGACCGCCGGCGCGGCAACATCGTCGTCTCGCGCCGCACGGTACTCGAAGAAACGCGCGCCGAGCAGCGCCAGGAGCTGGTGCAGAACCTCGAAGAGGGCCAGGTCATCGACGGCGTGGTCAAGAACATCACCGACTACGGCGCCTTCGTCGATCTCGGCGGCATCGACGGCCTTCTTCACGTCACCGACATCGCCTGGCGGCGCGTCAATCATCCCTCGGAGGTGCTCAATATCGGCCAGCAGGTGCAGGTGAAGATCATCAAGATCAACCACGAGACCCACCGCATCTCGCTCGGCATGAAGCAGCTCCTCGAGGATCCGTGGCAGGGCATCGAGGCGAAATATCCGGTCGGCGCCCGCTTCAAGGGCCGCGTCACAAACATCACCGATTACGGCGCCTTCGTCGAGCTCGAGCCCGGTATCGAGGGCCTGATCCACGTCTCCGAGATGTCGTGGACCAAGAAGAACATCCATCCCGGGAAAATCGTCGCCACCTCTCAGGAAGTCGAGGTGCAGGTGCTTGAGGTCGATCCGGTCAAGCGCCGCATCTCGCTCGGCCTCAAGCAGACGATGCGCAATCCGTGGGAGGTGTTTGTCGAAAAGCATCCGCCCGACTCGGTGGTCGAGGGAGAGGTCAAGAACAAGACGGAATTCGGCCTGTTCCTCGGCCTCGACGGCGACGTCGACGGCATGGTCCATCTTTCCGATCTCGACTGGAAGCGGCCGGGCGAGCAGGTGATCGAGGAGTACAAGAAAGGCGACAAGGTCCAGGTCAAGGTGCTCGACGTCGACGTGGAGAAGGAGCGCATCTCTCTCGGCATCAAGCAGGTTGCCGCCGGCGGCGACGCCCCGGCCGCGGAATCTGCCGCCGAACTCAGGAAAGGCGCCGTCGTCACCTGCGAAGTGACCGGTGTAAAGGAAGGCGGCATCGACGTGAATATCGTCGGTACGGACTTTTCCGCTTTCATCAAGCGCTCGGAGCTTGCCCGGGAGCGTTCCGAGCAGCGTCCCGACCGCTTCGCCGCCGGCCAGAAGGTCGATGCCCGCGTCACCCAATTCGACCGCCGCACGCGCAAGGTTTCGGTCTCGGTCAAGGCGCTCGAAGTCGCCGAGGAGAAAGAGGCGATCGCGCAGTACGGTTCTTCCGACTCTGGCGCGACGCTGGGCGATATTCTGGGCACGGCGCTCAGGCGCAAGGGCGAGGACAGCGAAAAGGAAACGGCGAAGGAGTAGGGGCTCTTCCTTCCCCCGCAAAGCGGAAACAAAGAGGAGCAATAATATTCATGTCGCTTGACGCCGACGCGCTGGTCGACCGCCGCCGCATGCGCCGCAAGCTCACCTTCTGGCGGGCGCTCGCCGTTGCCGTGATCGTTCTCGCCATCGCCGGAGGAGCGGCGCTCGTGAGCCGCCGCACCGGTTTTGCCGGCGTCGGCGCCTACATTGCGCGGGTGACGATCTCGGGCCTGATCCGCGACGATGAGGAGCGGGTACAGCAGCTCGACCGCCTCGCGCGATCCTCCGCGGCGCGCGCTGTGATCGTGCACATCGACAGTCCGGGCGGCACCACCGCAGGCTCCGAGCAGCTTTATGACGCCATGACGCGGCTGCGGAAAAAGAAGCCGCTCGTCGTCGTGGTGGAGGGCCTGGCGGCATCCGGCGGCTACATTGCGGCGCTCGGCGGCGATCACATCGTGGCCAAGCAGACGTCGCTGGTCGGCTCGATCGGCGTCCTTTTCCAGTATCCAAACGTCGCAGACCTCTTGAACAAGATCGGCGTCAAGGTCGAGACGATCAAATCCTCCCCGCTCAAGGCGGCGCCTGACGGCTTCGAGCCGACGTCGCCGCAGGCGCGCGCGGCGATCCAGGCGATCATCATGGATTCATATGCCTGGTTCAAAGGTCTGGTGCAGCGGCGGCGGCATCTCGACGCTGCCGCGCTTGCGCGTGTCGACGACGGCCGCGTCTTTACCGGCCATCAAGGCATCGACTTGAAGCTGGTCGACGAAATCGGCGACGAGCGTACGGCCATTGCCTGGCTCGCGCGCGCCAAGCACGTCAATGCCAAGCTGCCGGTGCGGGACTATGCGCTGCACAGCACATTCGCCGACCTCACGTTCCTGCACGCGGCGGCCGTGGTGATGCTCGACGCTGTCGGACTCGACAGGCTCGCGCGTGGCCTCGACGAATGGGGCGGCATGCCGGCGGCAGAGCGGCTCAACCTTGACGGTTTGTTGGCCCTTTGGCACCCTGCGGGCGTCAATTGAGCGGCAAAGCCTTCCCTTCCCGTTGCTTCGCAACGATGACCGCAGCAGTACCCGCGGACGATCTAAGGTGCGGCGCCATGATCAAGTCGGAACTCGTGCAACGCATTTCCGCGCAGAACCTGCATCTCTACCAGCGTGATGTCGAGAACATCGTCAACGCCATTCTCGGCGAGATCACGGCGGCGATGGCGCGGGGCGACCGCGTCGAGTTGCGCGGCTTCGGTGCCTTTTCTGTAAAGCAGCGGCCTGCGCGCGCCGGCCGCAATCCGCGCACCGGCGCCCACGTCGCCGTCGATCGGAAATGTGTTCCGTTCTTCAAAACCGGGAAGGAAATGCGCGAACGGCTCAACCGTGCCACGGAAACGACGGGCTAAGAAAATTCCTCCCCCACGTAGCGCAGCGAAGCGGGGCAGGGGGCATAGGCAGCCTTCGGCCGCCGTGCTTTAGAAGAACGCCGATGCGAACCGTCGGCTATGGCGAAGCGCAGCGGAAGGGGCGTTTCCGACTCGGAGACCTCATGATGCCGGTGAAGGCGCCGCCCGCGCCCTCTCCACCATGCTGCGCATGGTCCTTGTCCCCGCTTCGGTGGGGAGAAAGCAAACGTAAAGGTCGAAAAAATTGCTGCGGAAAATCGCCACGGCGCTGATCATCGTTCCGCTCGCCGTCGTTATCGTCGCCTTTGCAGTCGCCAACCGGCAAGTGGTGATGGTGTCGTTCGACCCGTTCAGCGCCAACGCGCCGGCCGCAGCGGTGACATTGCCACTGTTTGCGCTAATCATCCTTTCGCTCATTATCGGCGTCGTGATCGGGGGCAGTGCGACCTGGCTGGGGCAGGGTCGCCGGCGCCGCAGCGTCCGGCACTTGCGACGCGAGGTCGACGAGTTGCGGGTCAAAGTCGATGCGTTCGGGAATACGGAAGGCGCGCCGACCGTCGTTCCTCACGCGGACGCTCCGGCGCAACGCCTCAGACTAAGGCCGCCGAGCGGATGATTATCGGCGGTCGGACCCCATGTTATATAGTGCATCAACGAGGCAGCAGTCGTGAACGTGCCGGACATCAACCGCTCGATCTTGCGCATGCATATTGCGACGATCGAGGCCAAATATCCGATCAAAATCATCGGGCTGTTGCCGCGCGGCAGCGTCGGGCACGTGTTTGAAGACAATGCGCTCGATTTCTTGGCCGAGAAGAGGCCAGGCCTGGATCTTCTGGGACTTGCTGGCGCTGAGGTCAGTTTGTCCGATCTGTTGGGGCGGCCAGTGGGCATTGTACTAAAGAGTGGGCTTAAAGGTCGCGAGGCCGAAGAGTTTCCGCGCCTTGTCACGCCGATATGAACCGAAGCGACGTGGATCGGCTGCGTGACGCGCGGACGTTCGCCCGCCATGCGCAGGACAACGCCGGCGGCTTGGCTTCTGAAATCCTGGCCGAAGCAACGCAGCCGCAGCATGCGGCACTTTACGACTTGGCAGTGATCGGCGAGACTCTGAATAGAGTGTCGGCTCAAATCAAAAGCGCAGCACCCGATATGGAGTGGCGGGAATTCTATGATTTGCGTAATTTCATCGTGCACGCATATTGGCAAGTCGATCTTGAAATCATTGCCGACGTAATCTGGAATCGGCTTGATCCTTTGATATCGGAACTGGATCGGTTGATCGCCTTCGTCGAGCGGATGGAGAATGACCCTAGCCGTTAAGATTTGCGGTCTCACTACGCCGGAGGCACTCGATGCGGCGCTCGAAGCGGATGCCGACATGGTCGGGTTCGTGTTCTTCCCGCCGTCCCCGCGCCACATTGCATTCGATGCCGCGCGCAGGCTGGGCCGGCGCGTGCGCGCGCGTGCGGAAAAGGTGGCGCTCACGGTCGATGCCGACGATGCCCTGTTGGATGCGGTAGTCGAGGCTTTGCGCCCGGAGCTGTTGCAGCTTCACGGTAAGGAGCCGCCCGCGCGTGTTGCGGCAGTCAAACGTCGCTTTGGCCTGCCGGTGATGAAGGCAATCGCGGTCGAAACCAAGGGCGACCTGACGGCCGTTGCCGACTACGTCGCAGTCGCCGACCGCCTCATCTTTGATGCGCGCGCGCCGCGCGAGGCAACGCGGCCGGGCGGACTCGGCAGCCCGTTCGACTGGCGCCTCCTGCAAAGTCTCGATCCGGGCGTGCCGTTCGTGCTCTCCGGCGGGCTCGATGCCGGCAACGTCGGAGATGCTTTGCGCATCACGCGCGCGCCGGGGGTCGATGTGTCTTCCGGCATCGAGCGTGCGCCGGGCGAGAAGGATTTGGATAAGATTCGCGCCTTCATCCGTGCGGCGCGGCAAGCCGCAGCGCAACTGATGTACCCGGCAGCGTGAGAAGCTTTCCGATGACCATCCAACGACCCAATTCCTTCCGCGCCGGACCTGACGAACGCGGACATTTCGGCATCTATGGCGGACGCTTCGTCGCCGAGACGCTGATGCCGCCCATCCTTGAACTGGAAGAGGCCTACGCGAGGGCCAAGGCCGATCCCGGCTTCCACAAGGAAATGGATGGCTACCTCGCCCATTATGTCGGCCGCCCGTCGCCGCTTTATTTCGCCGAGCGCCTGTCCGCGCATTGCGGCGGCGCGAAGATTTATCTCAAGCGCGAGGAGCTCAACCACACCGGCGCGCACAAGGTCAACAATGTGCTCGGGCAGATTCTGCTCGCGCGGCGCATGGGAAAACGACGCGTGATCGCCGAGACCGGCGCCGGCATGCACGGAGTGGCGACGGCGACGCTGTGCGCGCGCTTTGATCTTGAATGCATCGTCTATATGGGCGCGGTCGACGTGGAACGGCAGAAGCAGAACGTCTTTCGCATGCACATGCTCGGCGCCAAGGTGGTGCCCGTCACGTCCGGCGCGAAGACGCTCAAGGATGCCATGAACGAAGCGCTGCGCGATTGGGTGACCAACGTGGAAAGCACGTACTATTGCATCGGCACCGTCGCCGGGCCGCATCCCTATCCGATGATGGTGCGCGATTTCCAATCGATCATCGGCCGCGAGACGCGCGAGCAGATGGTTGCGGCCGAGGGCCGGCTGCCGGACTCGCTCGTCGCCTGCATCGGCGGCGGCTCCAATGCGATGGGGCTTTTTCATCCGTTCCTCGACGAGCCGCAGATCGAAATTTACGGCGTCGAGGCCGCCGGATGCGGCCTCAACTCCGGCCAGCACGCTGCCTCCATCGCCGGCGGCCGGCCCGGCGTGCTGCACGGCAACCGTACCTATCTGCTCATGAACGAGGACGGCCAGATCAACGAAGCGCATTCGATCTCGGCCGGCCTCGATTATCCCGGCGTCGGGCCCGAGCACGCATGGCTCAACGATGTCGGCCGCATCAAATTTCTCTCGGCGACCGACGACGAGGCGCTCAACGCATTCCAGCTCCTCTCCAAGCTCGAAGGCATCATCCCGGCGCTCGAGCCGGCCCACGCCCTTGCCAAGGTTTTGGACCTCGCGCCGCAGAAGCCGAAGGATCACCTGATGGTGATCAATCTCTCCGGCCGCGGCGACAAGGATTTGGAGACCGTGGCGCGACATTTGGGGAGCGAGCGATCGTGAATTGACACAGCCGGATAGTGCAGCGGCACATCATGGCAAACCGCGCTATTGCGGGATTAGGGGAATCAGTAAGACATCATCGTAATTCCAATCCATATGGCCTCCCGAGAGGCGAGACAATGATTGCCGATTTCACTTTCAAACTAAGCGATCTGACTGCATGGCTAACAGATTCAAATCAATGGGAATGGCGGAGCTGCTGCACGCCGGGCATTCAGGGCATCCCATTCGATGATTTCATTCGGGGTGCTTCATCAGGCGATTCGAGGGTCGAGCTGTCTGTCACCGATATCTCGGAGTGTGACCTTCGTCTCGCCCACGTAGCCAGAGATTTCGGCGAGCAACCGGGTGCATTGGAAGTGGAACAAGAACTCTCGGCTGCTCAAACAAGCGGCACAGCCGATGCCATGATATTAGCTACCTCTGAAGGCCTCCTTGACGTCCGCATTGGTCTGCGACCACAGAGGTACGAGCTGTTTCGCAACTTTGTTATGCTCAACTTCGGCAGACTAGGTTTAATCGGTCGAATAAGCCACCACTTTCCCGGGTTCGCGGCGGCACCGTCGAAAGGCGGCGAGATAATTCCTTCGCGGACGGAGTTCCTGAACGGAAGGCCATATTTGGTTCTCGGCGACGCCTCGCTCAAGTTTGGGCCGGCCCCGGCGGAAATTGAGAGCTTGGCACGCGCGACGCGGTCGATGCTATGACAGGTAGGTAATCGAATGACAACTTATTCCGTCTACCAAATCACAAAGGACTTTGCGAGTCCGGTCGCCACCATCATCGCTGCCGCAGCCGCAACTTATATTACGCAACGTTTGGGCCGTATGCAGCTGACCATCGCTCAATCTCAACGTGACATCGCATTCGACCGATTGAAGTACGATCTATTTGAACAGCGATACACGATATACACAACAGCAAAGAAGCTAATCGAGACGATCTGCGGCAACGAGCAAGGGATAAATGACCGCAAGGTTAGGAATATGCGGACTAAGATAGATGAGGCTCGCTTCTTTTTTCCGGCTGGAGAGACCAAGATCTTTTCAAGAATAGAGTTATTGGCGGGCGAATACATGGCGGCACATCGCGAGCTAGATCGGA
>JAKAPE010000053.1:0-16875 GCA_021811945.1 Pseudomonadota bacterium
AAACTTCACGCAACATAAGAAAATCGAACAAGTGCGGAGCGGTTCCAATTTGGAGACCTCTAAGGTGGCTTATTTACTTACAAAGTCAAAGGCTTCCGCGCAATGAGGTCCTCCAACTGCCGGATTTAGGATAAAATAGATCAGAGAAAGCCGGCGATCGCAACGGCTACCGTCGTGATCGACGGCCCTTTGCGCCCGACTCCAGGCAAGGCCAAATCGGGCGCGCAATTTATGAGTTTTGACCCTATTCGATGTCTGCCACTTGCTTGCTTTCGCCGCCGAAGGCTTTCTGTGCCAGCGCGGCTTCAACGAACTGGTCGATGTCGCCGTCGAGCACGGCGCCGGTGTTGGAGGTGGAAACGCCGGTGCGCAGATCCTTCACCATCTGATAGGGCTGCAGCACGTAGGAGCGGATCTGGTGGCCCCAGCCGATATCGGTCTTGGCGGCCTGCTCGGCGGCGGCTTTTTCCTCGCGCTTTTTCAGTTCCTGCTCGTAGAGCCTGGCGCGCAGCATCTGCCAGGCCTGGGCGCGGTTCCTGTGCTGCGAGCGGTCGTTCTGGCACACCACCACGATGTTGGTGGGAATATGGGTGAGGCGAACCGCCGATTCCGTCTTGTTGACGTGCTGGCCGCCGGCGCCGCCGGCGCGCATGGTGTCGACACGCACGTCGGCTTCCTTGATGTCGATATTGATGCGGTCATCGACGACCGGATAGACGTTGACGCTGGCGAAGGAAGTATGCCGACGCGCATTGGCGTCGAACGGCGAGATGCGCACCAGGCGATGCACGCCATTCTCGGTCTTGAGCCAGCCATAGGCGTTGCGGCCCTTGACCTCGATCGTCGCCGACTTGATGCCCGCCTCCTCGCCTTCGGTCTCCTCGATGTAAGCCACCTTGTAGCCGTGCTGCTCGGCCCAGCGCACGTACATGCGCATCAGCATGTTGCCCCAGTCCTGGCTCTCGGTGCCGCCGGCGCCGGCATGCACTTCGAGATAAGCGTCGTTGCCATCGGCCTCCCCGGCAAGCAACGCCTCGAGCTCGCGGCGAGTGACTTCGACCTTGAGCTCGCGCAATGCGGCTTCCGCCTCTGCGATGACCTTTCGTTCGCCCTCCGCCTCGCCGAGCTCGATCATGGTCACTTGATCGTCGAGCTCCCGCTCGATGCGCGAGAGCGCGCCGAGCGCGTCTTCGAGGGCGGTGCGCTCCCGCATCAGCCGGCTGGCGCGCTGCGGATCGCTCCACAGATCCGGGGCTTCGGCCTGCCGGTTCAGCTCGGCAAGCCTGGCGCGCGCCTTGTCGACGTCAAAGGTGCCTCCTCAGCAGTCCGACCGACTGCTTGATCTCGGCAACGATAGCTTGAATCTCGGCGCGCATGGTTCCCAGATGACAGATGACAGATGACAGATGACAGATATCGGAGGTTAGAAGTTGGATGTCAAATTCGGAGTTGGGAACGACTGTGACGCTGTCTTGTTCTGTCCTTTGTCGTCCGTCGTCCGTCGTCCGTCGTCCGTCGTCCGTCGTCTGTCATCAATACAAGCCGCCGGTGGCGTTGCGTACGGCGCCTTCGGCCGCGGGCGAGACCGACAGCGAAGCGCCGTTGGCCGTTTCGGCGCCCGATACCGTTTCGGTGCCGACAACCGAATAGGCATCGGGCGGGGCCGTGCCGGGTTTGAAAGCTTCGAGGATGACATGCCGATCGTTAGGGCCGGCGCGCATCCCGGTCTTGGCGTCGACGCGCACCAGCTTGATGCCGACCGGCATGCGGAAGGGAACCGGCGGCTTGTCGGCGAGCGCAAGCTTGAAAAAATCGCGCACGATCGGCGCCGCCAGATGGCCGCCGGTGGCGAGGCGACCGATGTGGCGCGGCTTGTCGTAGCCCATATAGACGCCGCAGACGAGGTCGGGCGAATAGCCGATGAACCACACGTCCTTCTCGTCGTTGGTGGTGCCGGTCTTGCCGGCGACCGGCTTGCCGACATCGCGCACGACCGTCGCCGTGCCGCGCTGGACGACGCCTTCCAGCATCGAGGTGATCTGGTAGGCGGTCATCGGATCCACGATCTGGTCGCGCCGGTATTCCAGCTTCGGTTCGGGCTGGTCGCGCCATTTGTCGGCGTCGCAGTCGATGCAGATGCGGGTGTCGTGCTTGTAGATGGTGTGGCCGTAGCGGTCCTGAATGCGGTCGATCAGCGTCGGCGTCACCTTCTGACCGCCATCGTCGAGGATCGCATAAGCGGTGACCATGCGCAGCACCGTCGTTTCGCCGGCGCCAAGCGCGTAGGAAAGGTAGGGCGGCAGATTGTCATAGACGCCGAAGCGCTTCGCATATTCGGCGATCAGCGGCATTCCGATGTCCTGCGCCAGCCGCACCGTCATCACGTTGCGCGATTCTTCGAGGCCGAAGCGCAGCGTCGAAGGACCGTAAAACTTGCCGCCGTAATTCTGCGGCCGCCAGATGCCGCCGCCAGGTCCCATGTCGATTTCGATCGGCGCATCCAGCTCGATGCTCGAAGGCGTGTAGCCGTTGTCGATGGCGGCGGCGTAGACGATCGGCTTGAACGATGAGCCCGGCTGCCGCAACGCCTGGGTGGCGCGGTTGAACTGGCTCTGGTCATAAGAGAAGCCGCCGACCATTGCGAGGACGCGGCCGGTATGCGGGTCCATCACGACCATCGCGCCCGAAATCTCCGGAATCTGGCGCAAGCCGTAGTGGCCGGGCTCGTCCCCCTCCGGCTCGACATAGACCACATCGCCGGGAGCCAGAACCTGACTCACGCGCTGGATCGGCCTCGATGGCTTGCCCGCCGGCCTTGCCCATTTGACGCCGGCGAGCGGCAGCACGCCGAATTCGCGCTTCTTGACCACGGCGCCGGTCGGTTCGCGCGGCGGCTGCAGGCCGATGCGCGCCGACTGATCGCTCACCTGGAGCACCACCGCGAGCCGCCAGGGAGCAACGTCCGATAACGACTTCACGTCGGCGAGCTTGACGCCCCAGTCGCCGCTGATGTCGATGTTGCTGACAGGGCCGCGCCAGCCGCGGCTCTCGTCGAAATCGACGAGCCCTTTGACCATGGTCTGGCGCGCAATCACCTGCAGCTTGGGATCGAGCGTGGTGCGCACCGACAGACCACCCTCATACAGCTTCTTGTCGCCGTATTTTTCGGAGATGTAGCGGCGCACCTCCTCGGCGAAATATTCGGCGGAGAACGTGTAGGCGCCGGTTGGCCGCACCACCGCGTCGAGCGGCTCCTTCTTCGCCTTCTCCCCGTCGGCGGCGGCGATGAAGCCGTCCTCGACCATGCGGTCAATCACCCAATTGCGGCGCGCGATCGCCTCTTGACGGTGGCGGAAGGGATTATAGTTGTTCGGGCCCTTCGGCAGAGCCGCGAGGTAGGCGGCCTGCGCAATCGACAGCTCCTCCACTGATTTGTCGAAATAGAGCAGCGACGCCGCGGCGACGCCATAGGCGCCGAGCCCGAGATAGATCTCGTTGAGATAGAGTTCGAGGATCTTGTCCTTCGGATAGGTGCGCTCGATGCGCAAAGCGAGCAACGCCTCCTTGATCTTGCGCGAGATCGACACCTTGTTCGACAATAGGAAGTTTTTGGCCACCTGCTGGGTTATGGTCGAGGCGCCCTGCGGCCGCCGGCTCGAGCCGTAGTTCTCGATATAAAACAGCGTCGCGCGCGCAATGCCGTAGAAATCGAGCCCGGCGTGTTCGTAGAAGCTCTTGTCCTCCGCCGCGAGGAAGGCGTTGATAACGCGCTTCGGCACCGCCTGGATCGGCAAATAGAGGCGGCGCTGAGTGGCATATTCGGCGAGCAGCGAGCCGTCCGCCGCATGCACGCGTGTCATCACCGGCGGCTCATAATCGCGAAGCTGAGAATAGTCCGGCAAGTCCTTGGAAAAGTGCCACAACACGCCGGCGACCGCGACAATGCCGATAACGAACAGTATCGATCCCGCCGCGAACAGAAAACCCAGGAAACGCAACACGATTTTCATCGCCAACGCCCCGCCCAACTCACCCCGACGCCGGACGCCTTGGCGCCGCCCCGATCGGCGAACATCCGACCGGCAGACGTCTCGTATGGCAATTTCGGCCCCCCCGGCCAGACAGCCCCGCCAGGAACTGCACCGTGCGCCGCGTGTCGTCGCTCCGGTTTTTGTTCAAACTGAGGCCGTCTCACGCCGCTTGCGCTCCTCAATTCATGCCGGCGCGCGCGCCGGCTGTGTGGCTGGCGAAATGGTCGTCGATCGCGCGCGCAATCGCGTCGGCCGTGCGATCGCGCCAGCGCTGCGAAAGCAGCGATTGCAGATCGTGCCCGTCGGAGACGTAGCCAAGCTCGATCAACACCGAGGGCACGTCGGGCGCCCGCAACACGCGAAAGCCGGCCGACTTCAGCGGACGCTTGTGCAGCCGCGTCGCGGTTTTCATTTCGCCGGCCAGTTCGTGCGCGAACTGCAGCGAAAAGCTCCTGGTCTCGCGTTGAGCCAGATCGAGCAGGATGTTCGCCACGTCATCTGGCTGGGCCTTGAGGTCCACGCCGGCGATGACGTCCGCGCGATTTTCCTTTTCGGCGACCCGCGCCGCTTCCGAGTCGCTGGCGGTGTTCGACAGCGTGTAGATCGTCGCGCCTTCGGCGTTGCCCTCCCTGCGTGGCAAGAAATCAGCATGAAGGGAAATAAAGAGCGATGCACCGGCGGCGCGCGCAATGTGCACGCGCTCGGCCAGCGGCACGAAGGTGTCGTCGGTGCGCGTCATCAGGACGCGGTATTTGCCGGTCTCTTCAAGCCGCCCGTGCAGTTGCCGGGCAAAAGCGAGAACAATATTTTTCTCCTGTTGGCCGCTCGGCGTCCTGGTGCCCGTATCGATGCCGCCGTGGCCTGGATCGAGCACAACGAGCGGACGCGGGTCGTTGCTTGCCGGTGGCGGCCGGCTTTGACGCGGCATCTCAGCGCGGGCGAGCCGATCGTCGCGCACGATCCGGCGCAGAAAACTCGCGCGATCGGTGCGGACGAGATCAAGGACCAAGCGTGCCGGCGAGCCATGCGCCGCGGCGATGACGAAGGCTTTATCGACGCGCACAGGCTTGCGGAGATCGAACACCATGCGCGAGCCCCCGGGCATGACCAGGCCGAAGCGGAAGGCCTTGATCAGCCCGCGCCCCTGCTCGCCGGCTTTGGGCGGCAATTGAAATGTCACCTCCGGGATGTCGAGAACGACGCGGTAGGGATCCGCGAGGGTAAAGACGTGAAGGTCGATCTTGCGGCTCAAATCCATAACGAAACGCGTTTGCGCTTCGTCGCCGCCGAGTCGTACGGCGGTCGCGACCGGAAACGATTCGGCACCCGGCCGAACGCCGGGCGGTTCCGCCGCCGAGGCGGCGGCAGCAACAAGTACGCCCAAGAGAGCACAGCTCGCCGCCCGGAGTGCCATCGGTTCGGAACCCCCTTCGCGCCCTCTTACATCCATTAGACAGCCGTGGTTAACTGAAACTTAGCACCTATATCGTGCCCGGGATATGAAGCGGCTCCGTCGGCGCGGCACGGCGCCATCGCCGACAAATTCACAGGCGGCTTGCCAATTCCCTCGGCGGGGCCTTAAGAAGAGCGGGCTGACGGTCAACGGTTCCGGCTGTGTTCCCGTCAGGGCATCCGGCACGCCCGCCGGATTGGCTTCCCGCTCCGGCACCAAGGAGGTGCCGACGCGTGTGGGACGAGCGGGCGAAGTCGATACCCTTACGGAAAAGAGGCAGCCGGGCGTTCGTGGGCGGCGTGCGCCGGCAGCGATGAGCGCTGCTCGCGCGCTTCGCCGATGCCCGTAAGCCATCGAGAGAAATCGCGGCGGCGCCGAGCGCTGCCGTTTCACCGCGGTTTGGAGTTCATGTTCGAGGCGCAAGTCGAGGTTCAATCGAAACAGCGCCGCGGCGTTCACGCGGCGGCCGTCGGTTCGTGGACCGATCCCGGCTGCGTCCGCAGTTTCCGATCCGTTTCCTTCACCGACAATTGGCCGGCTTCCCATTCACCGTCGCCGACGCGGCGCGGCAAAATGCAGCACGCCGGCCCGCACGAGATTTGCCAATGGCTAACAAAATGCTCATCGACGCGGCCCATCCGGAAGAGACCCGAGTGGTCGTCTTGCGCGGCAATCGCGTCGAGGAATTCGACTTCGAGTCGGCGCACCGCAAGCAACTGAGGGGAAACATCTATCTGGCGAAGGTGACGCGCGTCGAGCCGTCGCTGCAGGCCGCCTTTGTCGATTACGGCGGCAACCGCCATGGCTTCCTCGCCTTCAGCGAAATTCATCCGGATTATTACCAAATCCCGGTCGCCGACCGGCAGGCGCTGATCGACGAGGAGGAACGGGCACAACGTGCCGCCGAAGACGAGGCTGACCGGTCCGCCCGCCGCCGCGGCGCTCGCCGGCATGCCGCCGCGCGTCGCGAAGAGGAGCGTGTTCAAACCGAGCCGGTCGAGGCGGCCGAACCGGAAGGCGCGGACGGCGAGGCGGTTGCGTTGGAGCCGGCCGAGCCAGCCGAGCCGGAAGGCGCAGCACCGACCGGCGCCGCCGAGACGGCGGCGGAACCAGCGCCGACGGTAGCCGAGGAGACCGAGGCACCGGCCGTCGCCGAGGAGCCGCCGGCAGCCCAGCCGATTGAGCCGGCCGAGGCCCAGCCGCCTGCGTCCGGTCCGGGAACGGCCGAGCCGTACTCGTCTGCCGAAGAAACCGAAGCGGACGCCGCGTTCGACGCCGCCCACGGCCTATCGGAGGAAGATACCAGCGGAGACATCGAGGAAGCGACGCCGGAAGCAACTGGTGCCCACAGCGATGGCGGAGAACCCGTCGAAAAGGAAAATGGCGGCGAGAGCGCGGACGAGGAATCCGCTGAAGAGATTGTCGAGTCTGTCGGCGGTGCTGACGCCCTGGAGGAGGTCCCCGACCGCGCTCCGCGCTACCGTCGCCAATACAAGATCCAGGAAGTGATCAAGCGCCGGCAGGTCATGCTGGTGCAGGTGGTCAAGGAGGAACGCGGTACCAAGGGCGCGGCGCTCACGACCTATCTTTCGCTCGCCGGCCGCTATTCCGTGCTCATGCCCAACACCGCGCGCGGTGGCGGCATCAGCCGGAAGATCACCAGCGCCGATGATCGCCTACGGCTCAAGGAGATTGCGCAGGACCTCGAAGTGCCCGAAGGCATGGGCATGATCGTGCGCACCGCCGGCGCCAGCCGCACCAAGACCGAGATCAAGCGCGATTTCGAATATCTGCTGCGATTGTGGGAGACGGTGCGCGACCTGACGTTGAAGTCGACCGCACCCAAGCTCGTGTATGAGGAAGGTTCGCTGGTCAAGCGCTCGATCCGGGACCTCTACAGTAAGGACATCGACGAAGTCACTGTCGCCGGAGTCGAGGCGTATCACGAGGCCAAGGACTTCATGCGCATGCTCATGCCGAGCCATGCGAAGAATGTAAGACATTACGCCGATACGCAGCCGTTGTTGTCCCGCTATGGAGTAGAGAGCCAGCTCGACGCCATGTTCTCGCCGGTCGTGCAACTGCGCTCGGGCGGCTATATTGTACTCAACCAAGCCGAAGCGCTGGTCGCCATCGACGTCAACTCCGGTCGCGCCACACGCGAGCACCACATCGAGGATACCGCGCTCAAGACCAACCTCGAAGCGGCGGACGAGATTGCGCGTCAGTTGCGGTTGCGCGACCTTGCTGGCCTTATCGTCATCGATTTCATCGACATGGACGAGAAGCGCAACAACCGCGCGGTTGAGCGCCGTCTCAAGGAGTGTCTCAAGCAGGACCGCGCCCGCATTCAGGTCGGCCGCATCTCGCATTTCGGCCTCTTGGAAATGTCGCGGCAGCGCATCCGCGCCAGCGTGCTGGAAAGTTCAACGGAGAAATGCCCCTATTGCGCCGGCACCGGGCATGTGCGCTCGGTGTCCTCGCTCGCCTTGCAGGTCTTGCGCGCTTTGGAGGAGCAGCTAATCAAGGGCGCCACGCACAATCTGATCACCCGCACCCGGCCGGACGTGGCGCTTTACGTGCTCAATCAGAAGCGCGCCCATTTGCGCGCGCTTGAGGAGCGGTTCGCCATTACTATCACCGTGGCGGCCGACGACACCGTCACCGCTCCGCAAGCTTTCGTGATCGATCGCGGCGAGCAGGTGCACAGCGCTGAAGCGGCAAGAGCGCTCGCCGAGCAGGCGGAGGCCGTGCCGGCCGAGACGCAGGAGGTCGCCGCCGCCGAAGAAGGCGAAGAGGCCGCAGCGGCAGGTGCCGCAGCGGCAGGTGCCGCAGAGGAAGCTGCCGAGCAAAGTGCCGGCATGCGGCGCCGGCGCCGGCGCCGACGCCGCGGAGCGAGCGAAGCCCCCACGCATGAGCAGCCCTCCCTGCACGAAGAGACCGGCGAAGTTTTGGGCGAAATGCCAGCCGAAGCAAAGCTCAGCGAAGAGGCTGGGCCGGCGGCCATCACTGAAAGAACGAAGGTTCCGCCCGAGAGCGAGCACCGCCGACGGCGACGCGGACGGCGAGGCGGACGCCGCAACCGACTGGAACGCGAAGCGACGCAGCAAGGTCCGGAAGAGGAATTCGAACCCGGCCAGCCAGACATGCCGGCCGCTCTTGAACCTGGCCTCAAGGACGCCGTTGCCGATCTCGATGCGGCCTCGAATGTCGCGTCGAGCTTCCCCAAATCCAGCGCCGAAACGAGGATTGAGCCGACGCCCGAGCCGCCAAGCGCAGAGACGGTGCAGGCCGTTGCGCCCGCGGAGCCCGAAACGCCGCCACGCCGGCGCTCGACGGTGCGCGAGGCGGCGTTCGTCGCAGGCGCCGAGGCCTCCAGCCCGCCGGTGCCGCCGTCGTCAGCAGCACCGGCCCCTGAGCCAGTCGTTACCGAATCCGGGAAGACGGAGAATGCCGACGGTCCGCGTCGCACCGGATGGTGGTCGCGTCGCCTCGCCGACGGGTAGCCGGCAAAGCCGAGCCCGGCTCACCGGAAAGCACGATGAAAAGCGGGTGGGTCGATCGCGATGCTAAAGCCTTCGTCGCCGAAGCGGGCAAATCCGGCATCGACCGCGAATTTGCCTTGCGCCTCTATACGACGCGGCTGCTGGGCCGGGAGCGCAAGCTGGTGCTTCATGGCGGCGGCAATACGTCGCTGAAGACGAAGAGGCGTGATCTCCTAGGCAAAGAGATCGAGGTCTTGTGCATCAAGGCCTCGGGCGCCGACATGGCGGCGATCGAACCCTCAGAGTTGCCAGCGGTGCGGCTTGCGCCGCTGCGCCGGCTGCGCACGCTTAAGACCATTGCGGACGAGGACTTGGTCGCCATCGAGCGCGCCAATCTGCTCGATCCGCGGGCGCCAAATCCTTCGATCGAAATCATGCTGCATGCGTTCTTGCCGCATAAATTCGTCGATCATACCCATGCGACCGCGGTGCTGAGCCTGACCGATCAGCCGGACGGCGAGGCCCGTTGTGCCGAGGTTTTCGCCGGCCGGATGGGCTTCGTACCGTATCTGATGCCGGGCTTCGGCCTCGCCAAGAAAGCCAGCGAAGCCTCTGAGCGCGCCGGCAAGAAGGCCGCGCTCACAGGGCTTATTCTCAGCAAGCACGGCATCGTCACGTTCGCCGAAGAGGCGCGCGAGGCCTATGAGCGCATGATCGAAATGGTCTCGCTCGCCGAGGCTTTTATTGCCCGCCGACGGACATCCGTGGCCGCGCCTGCGCCGCGCCCGGTCGCAGAAGTCGCCGAGATTGTCCCGATCGTGCGCGGTGCCTGCAGCGCGAAGGATGCCAAGATCGAAGGCGCCTGGCGCCGGCTCATCGCCGATTTCCGCAGCAGCGATGCCATAAGGAACTTCCTCGAAAACAAAGACTTGGATCGATTGAGTGAAAGCGGCGTACTAACGCCGGATCACGCCATCCGCACCAAGAATTGGCCTTTGGTTCTGTGCGCGCCCGAGCCTGGCAAGCTTGACGCCTTCGCCCGCGCAACGAAGGAAAAAGCCGCCCGCTTTGCCGACCGCTACCACCGCTATTTCCAGCGCCACAATGCCCGCGTCGGCGGCGTCAAGCGCGAGCTCGATCCGCAGCCGCGGGTCGTGCTGCTGCCCGGACTTGGCCTTTTCGGTTTCGGCCGCTCCAAGCGCGATGCTGTGATCGCCGCCGATATTGCTGAGGCCTGGGTCGAAGGCGTGAGCGGCGCCGAGGCCATCGATCGCTTCGAGTCGATCTCGGAAGCCGACACGTTCGATTGCGAATATTGGCCCCTGGAGCAGGCCAAGCTCGGCGCGCGCAAGGATCCTCCCCTCGCCGGCCAAGTCGCCGTCGTCACTGGCGCCGCCGGCGCCATCGGCGCCGCGGCCGCGTGCGCCTTCGCGGCGGCGGGCGCGGAGGTCGCGCTGCTCGACGTCAATCTCGCTGCAGCCCGCGAGGCGGCGATCGCGGTTGGCGCAACGGTTCTGCCCGTAGAATGCGATGTAACAGATGCAGCCTCCGTGAAGGCGGCGTTTGGCGCCGTCGCCAAAACTTTCGGCGGCGTCGACATCGTCGTCTCCAACGCCGGCGCGGCCTGGCAGGGGCGGATCGGCGAGGTCGACGAGAGCGTGCTGCGCCAAAGCTTCGAAGTTAATTTTTACGGCCACCAGCGCGTGGCGCAGGCGGCGATAAAGATCATGCTGGCGCAGGGGACCGGCGGTTGCCTCCTCTTCAACGTTTCAAAACAGGCGATCAATCCAGGTCCTAATTTCGGCCCTTACGGCATCCCGAAAGCGGCCTTGCTGGCGCTCATGCGCCAATACGCCGTCGATTACGGCTCAGACGGCATTCGCGCCAATGCGGTAAATGCCGACCGCATCCGCTCGGGGCTGCTCACGGAGACGATGATCGCCGCGCGCGCCAAGGCGCGCGGCTTAAGCGAAAAAGACTACATGAGCGGCAACCTGCTCGGCCGCGAGGTGACGGCGGACGACGTCGCGCAGGCATTTTTGCACCTGGCGCTGGCGCTCAAGACCACCGCGGCCGTCACCACCGTCGACGGCGGCAATATCGCCGCCGCGCTGCGGTGAAAGGCTTGAACGGCTTGACTGCGCTAAATTGTCCATCATGAACGCCGAGGATGCCATCGGCGGCCAAATCGCGCGACGCGCTCAACGCCGCCGCCTCGCCCGCTTCGGCAGTTTTCGCGGCCAACTGACAATGTGGTCTTCGAGATCCTCATCGGGCACGTCCGTCTCGCTGGCGCCGACGCGGCGGCGCACGGAGACGCCGGCGGCATGCACGGTGTCGGGATCGCCGGAGACGAGGGGGTGCCACCAATAGAGACCTTTCCCCTCGGCCAGCAGCATATAGGCGCAGGAGGGCGGCAACCAGGAAATCCGTTTGACGCTGTTCGGGGTCAGCCGCACGCAATCGTCGACTTGTTGCCGCCGATGCTTGTAGTCGCGGCAGCGGCAGGTTTCGCCGTCGAGCAGGCGGCAGCCGACATCGGTGTAGAAGGTGCGGCCGGTCTCTTCCTCTTCGAGCTTGTTGAGACAGCAGCGGCCGCAGCCGTCGCAAAGGCTCTCCCATTCGGCATGCGTCATTTCCGCGAGCGATTTGCGCCGCCAGAACGGGACCTCGTCCGAATCGTCATCGCGGCCGTCAGCGGACCTCATCGCGATCTCCGGCTTGTCCGGAAGATATAAATAAAACCCTGTTTCTTTCCGATCCCGCGTTCCTTATCGCCGAAGCCACCATACGCCCCGGCTGCGGCCGTCCGAACCTTCCGTTGAGGGTCACATGAACATCGCGCAGGCATCAGGCAGATCTTGGCGGGCAGAGGAGCCGAACTTTGCTCGCGACACCGGCGAATAGTGCTTCTAACGGGAAAATATGGCCACGACCCATATTCCGCGGCCCACTCACGCGGATCGTGCGCCGGGGCTGCGCTTTTCATGCCAAAATACGCCCCAAATTCCATTCATCCTATACCCGAAAGCGGCATTGGCCGCGCGCTCCAGGGCGGCTAAGTATTTGCGGTTTTTTCTCTGCCCGTCCCCAACAGGCAAAGACATGCAGGGAAATGCCGGCAAAGACCCGCCTTCCGGAGTGCTCGTGGCGTGACGGACCTGTTTCCCGATCCTGGCGACGACTGGCAGATCAAGCTCAAGCGGCGGCTGCTCGACCTCGACGCGCGGATCGATACGGCTGTGTTCCAGTGCGGCAAATGGGCGCGCGAGCTCTACGAGCGCTTCACGGCGGCGACAGACCGGCTTCATGTCGCCGGCTGGCGGCGCTGGCTGCTCATCGAACCGTTGTCGGAGGCAGCGACGTTGGGAACCGGCGGCCTCATCCTCATGCTGGCCCTCGCCGTCCCGGCCTTCCGCCAGACCGCCGACAACGACTGGCTGAAAAAGACTCAGCTCGCGGTCACCTTTCTCGACCGCTACGGGAACGAGATCGGCAGCCGCGGCATCAAACACAATGATTCGGTGCCGCTCGAGGAAATGCCGGACGGCCTGATCAAGGCGGTGCTGGCGACCGAAGACCGGCGCTTCTACGAGCATTTCGGCATCGACTTCTCTGGTATTTTCCGCGCAATGGTGACCAACGCCCGAGCCGGCGGCGTGGTGCAGGGCGGCTCGACCATCACCCAGCAGTTGGCGAAAAACCTGTTTCTGTCGAACCAGCGCACCCTCAAGCGCAAGATCAACGAGGCGTTCCTGGCGTTGTGGCTGGAGTCGCACCTCACGAAGAACGAGATTTTCAAGCTCTACCTCGACCGCGCCTATCTCGGCGGCGGCGCCTTCGGCGTCGACGCGGCGGCGGAATATTATTTCGGCAAGTCGGTGCGCGATATCACGCTGCCGGAGGCGGCGATGATCGCCGGACTGTTCAAGGCGCCGACCAAATACTCGCCGCTCGTCAACCTGCCGGCCGCCCGCGCGCGCGCTAATGTCGTGCTCGACAATCTCGTCGATGCCGGCTTCATGACCGAAGGGCAGGTCTATGGCGCCCGCCGCCACCCCGCCACCCCGATCGACCGCCGCGAGGGGGACGCGCCGAACTATTACCTCGACTGGGCATTCGACGAGGTGCGCAAGATTGTCGATACGTTTCCCGCGTCGATCGGTAACCGCTACTTCGTGGTGCGCACCGCGCTCGACCCGAACCTGCAGCGCTATGCCGAGCAGACGGTCGAAGCGGCGTTGCGCCAACACGGCCGGGATTACGGCGCGAGCCAAGCCGCAGTCGTGATCGCGGACCTCGGCGGCGCCGTCCGGGCGATGGTCGGCGGGCGCGATTACGGCGAGAGCCAGTTCAACCGCGCCGTCGACGCGCTGCGCCAGCCCGGCTCCTCGTTCAAGCCCTACGTCTATGCGACGGCGCTGGCGAACGGCTTCACGCCGAATTCGGTCGTGGTCGACTCGCCGGTGTGCATCGGTAATTGGTGCCCGCACAATTATTCCGGCGGCTTTTCAGGGCCGGTAACGCTGATGCAGGCGATCACCCGTTCGATCAACATCATTCCGGTCAAGCTTTCCATTGCGCTCGGCGGCGGCAACGCCAAGCTCGGCCGCGCCAAGATCATCCAGACGGCACGCAACTGCGGCATCTGGACGCCGCTGCCCGATACCCCTTCGCTGCCGATCGGTGCCGATGCGGTCAATGTGCTTGAGCACACCGTGGCCTATGCGACCTTCCCCAATCTCGGCGAGGCAGTCACCGCTGATGCCGCGCTCGACGTGCGCACCGGCTCGGGCCGACTGGTGTGGCGCTTCGACCGCGACGGCAAGAAGCCCCGGCAGGTGCTGTCGCCGCAGGTCGCGCTGGAAATGGTGGCGATGATGCATTCGGTGGTCGAGAACGGCACCGGTCGGCGGGCGCGGCTTGACGGCATACCGGTCGCCGGCAAGACGGGCACTACCAACGCCTTTCGCGACGCCTGGTTTGTCGGCTACACGGGCAATTTCGTTGGCGGAGTGTGGATGGGCAACGACGATTTTTCGCCGACCAAGCGCATGACCGGCGGCTCACTGCCGGCGATGGTGTGGCACGACATCATGGCCTATGCGCATCAGGGCATCGAGTTACGGCTGCTGCCCGGCCTGCCGCCGCCGCAGCACGCGCCCGCCGTGACCGCGGCGGCGAGCGGCGGCGAAACGCCGCGGCAGCAGATTCTGCTCACGCGCAAAGGAACCGAGGCGCTTTTTCACGTCGAGCGGATGCTCGATGACGCGAGCCGCGCGCTCGCACAAACCACTGCGGCCGGTGGTCCGGGAAAGCTCGGCGCGCTCGACGGGCGGCCGGGCGCTCGCAACACGATCGCGGCGGCAAGCGTTCAGCCGTCCTCGGGGAACTGAAGTCGCTGTCGTCACGCGACTATAGCCTTTTGAATCGGGTCGAACGTGCGCTTGTTCCTTGCTTCCTGCTTCACGCTGGTCCTGGCGGCCGCCCTTGGATTGGGCGCCACGTCGCTCGCATTGCGCCACGGCGTCGCCTTTGGCGCACTCAAGATCGGCGCCTGGACGGCATGGCCGAAGAACGGCTCGATCGAGATCGATCCTTATGCCCGCGCCGTCATCGCCCGCAATGGCGAGCTGCCGATCGGAATAGGCGATGGTCTCGCCTTCTACGCCCGCCACGACGATGCCGGAGATCCGCTCGACGGCCGCTGCAGCTTCGCGATCAGTGGTATGACGCCGGCAGCGCGTTATTGGACGCTCACGCTCTACGACCTGCGAGGACGTCTCGTGGTCAACACGATCAACCGCCACGGCTTTACCAGCGCGGGAATCGTGCGCAACGCCGACGGCAGCTTTGCCATCAATGTCGCACCGCGAGCGCGCCCCGGTAATTGGTTGCCGACCGGCGGCATCGAACGATTCGTGCTGGTGTGGCGCCTCTACGATACGCCCATCGGTATCGCCATGCAGACCACGAGAGAAGGGCCGATGCCGGCGATCGCACGCAGGGGCTGCCCATGATCCGCGGGCTATTGTGGCTTCTCGGCGCCGTTCTGCTCGCCGGCATCGTGCATTTGTCGACGGTGCTGGCACTGCCCCTGGCGGCGACGCGGGACGCCTATTCGCGCCTCACCCCGCTTGCGCCTGTCAACACTATGGTACCGCTCGCCGTCCCCACTCCGCAGGCCGCGGTGATGCCGTTCCTGGATCCGGCTTTTGCCGTCGCCGTTTGCCGCTACGATATCACCGGCGCGCCGCTCAAGCTCAAAGCGCCGGTGAGCCAGGCCTACACGTCGGTGACCTTCTACACCCGCCATAGCGTTGCCTATTACGCCATCAACCACCGTGCAGCCGGGCGACGCGCGATCGAACTCGATCTCATGACCGCCAAGCAGCATGCACAGATGCCCGAAGAGGCGGACGTAACCGCCGCCGACCGTCTGATCGTCGAGTCCCCGACAACGACCGGGCTGATCGTGGTGCGGGCGCTCGCGCCGGAGCCCGGATTAATGCCAATGGTGCAGCGCGTCCTCTCCCGCGCGCAATGTCGCAGCGAACAGGCGCCGTAACCATCCCAGCCTTTACTCCACTTGGCGACCATCGCTCACTTGGCGACCATCGCCTGTCGCGCTGGAGGATCGAGCGGCACTGCCGCAAAGTGTGGCTCCGGCACGAGCTGGTTGGCCGCGATCTCTTGCTCCATGAGCGCGAGCGCCACATCGGCCTGCGCGGCGCGTCTTTCCGGCTCGGCTACCGCCAGATGATCGAGGGCGAAGCGATATCCGGCGCAACGCTGTGTCAGCGAATTATAGACCCAGGCGATGGTCAAGGTGTTCTCGTTGATGCGTGCGAGCGCGTTGGCGCGGTCCGCCGGGCTCTGATCGGCGAGGTGACTCATGCTCTCTTGGCGCCGCCTGTCGAGATCGACGACGCGGCGCGCGACATCGAAGAAGGGGCCGATGCGTGTCGCGTCGTTGCGGATGTCGTCGATCAACCTGCTATAATGTCCGGCGCTCGATCGATAACCGGCGGCCAGCAGATGGCGATAATAGGCGGTGATATCGACCACCCACAAATCGCGGCGGAATTCGCCCTTCTGTCCGTATTCGTAAAGCACGGCATCCCAACGGTGGCGATCATAGGGCGGCTCGATCAGCGGGAAGGCGAGGTCGCGCAGTCTGCGTTCTTCGTCGGTCAGATTGTTGAGCGAGATCGGCGCGCCGGCGTGTGTAGCGGCCGTCTGGCCAACCCAAGCGTGGATATCATCGGTAACGACGGCTTGCTGCAGCTCGCCGAAATCGCCGATGCTGGTGCAGCCGGCGAGCAAGATGAACACGAGCGCGGCCGCAGGCGGCCACTGGATCCTTCCTCGATGACGGACCGCCGGCGCCATCGGCGGGGTATTCAGCGGCGCCTCAGGCGCCGACTTCCGCCATTGTCGGCCGGCGGATGCGAATGGGGCTCGGCATCCAGAGCGTTTTGCTCGGGATGCCGCTCGATGCGGATGACGGGAAGAATGATCACCGTTGCCGACTGGTCGGCGCCGCCGGCGCGACCGAGCCGGGCGATGCGCCCTGGGTCAGGGAATTTGACAATCGTGCCCATGGCGCGGTCGCCCCGTTATCCTGCTTGCGGCACGGCTCTGCCCCAATCCGCCGCTTCGACTTCGCTGCGATTAAGTGGCACGCAAGGTTAACACTCCGCTAACAGCCGCAGTGTAAGTTCTTTCCGTCGCCGTCGCCGTCGCGGATCGCGTGCAAGTGTAATGGAAAGTCAAAGTTTCTCCGGCCTCGAAGCGCTCACCGATCCGAACGCGCGCGACGGTCGCGATCACCGC
Organism: Pseudomonadota bacterium; assembly: GCA_021811945.1. Classification (GTDB taxonomy): domain Bacteria; phylum Pseudomonadota; class Alphaproteobacteria; order Rhizobiales; family Xanthobacteraceae; genus BOG-931. Next base: position 16,806 of record JAKAPE010000053.1, read on the forward strand.
GCGACTTTGCTGCGCATCCTCACTGATCTTTATGTGCAGAAGCTCGCACACAGCGCGGAGGAAGAGAGAT
>JAKAPE010000053.1:16885-19981 GCA_021811945.1 Pseudomonadota bacterium
TCCGATCTACTTGCGCTGCGGCTGTTGGCGACGGTCGACATTCCGACACGGCTTCTCGTGGCGAGCCGGCTGACGCGCCATCTCTCCCCGCCGCTCAAAGTTCTGCGCCGCCTTGCCGGCGATCTCGCGGAAGCCGCCGCGCCGACGAACGCGCATGCGCTGCTGCCCGCGGCCCCAGCCGGCGAACCGGCCGCGCAGACAGCCGCGCCGGTCGGTGCTGAGCGCGCGGTCGGCGAGGGAAACTCGTTCGCCGACGCGCCGCAAGGGCTCGATGCGGCCACAGCCGATCAGCTCAACGAGTTGTTCTTTGCTGCCAGTGCGGAGGAGCGGCGGCTCATTCTCGTCAACCTCGAAGTCGTCGCTCCGCTTCCTAAAGGCTACGTCGGCATTACGGGCGACGACGCGATCGGCCAACGCCTGGAAGCGGCAGCGCTTGGGCGCCGGCGCGAGGAATTCGCCCGGCAGCTCGGGTATGCGTTGCGAATTTCCCGCGCGCAGGCGCGACGCATCCTGCATGACGATCTGGGCGAGCCGCTCGTGGTCGCCGGCAAAGCGCTCGGCATGGCGCACGAGGTGCTTTGCCGCATCCTGATGTTCGCCAATCCGGCCGTTGGTCACTCGGTGGCGCGCGTCCACGCGCTCGCCGCGCTCTACGACGAGATCACGCGACGGGCCGCCGAGAGCATGGTCGGCATCTGGCAGGCGCTGGCAAAGGACGCCGGTGCGTCGGCGCACCATCCTTCGCCCGCGGCGAACCCCGACACGCGTCCGTGCGCGCGTCCGGGAGCGACGCAGCGCGCCGCGCCGACCGCACCGCGAACGGGCGAGCGCCGCAGCGCCTCCTGAGCGTCCTCAGCCGGCGACGATGTCCAGAAAATTCCGTCCGGCCCGATCATCGACCTCGACGATCCAGACATCGGGATCGAATTTGATCTCGCGCGCAAGATAAGCTTCGACCTCGGCATCGGGCGCCGGCTGGGCAACGAAACTCGGCGCGAAGGCGCGCGCGACTTTTTGCGCGGCATCAAAGGCGCTTTGCGGCGCCGGGCCGAACAGATCCGACGTGCCGTCGAGGCGGCTGATACGAACAAATACGGCGCCGGCCTCTTCCGCGCCGCGCCGGCGCACGACGGCGCACAAGCCTTCGACCTGCAAGCGGCGCAGATAGGCGGCAACCCATAAGGCGGTCTTGAGGCGCATCTCGAACGTTGTAACCGCTGCGATCAACGGCGCCAAGCAATCAACGGCGCGAAGCAATCAACGGCGTCAAGCAATCGAACTTCGAATGCCGCAGATCGATGGCACACTGGAATCGGGTGGCTGCCAGGCGACACTTCGGCCACCATCGTAGCGTCAGAGCTTGAGGTTCCCTCCAACGCTCCTCATTTTCGCTGTCCCGAGTCGCGGAGGTCGGAGATGACGACGATATCCTTGGCGCACCGGCGCATCGCGCACGGCGCTGCACCGATCTTACTGACCATGTCGCTCGGGGTTCTGATCGCCCAGATCGACACCTCGGTCGTCAACCTCGCGGTAGCGCAAATCGGCGCGCGGCTCGACGCCGGCGTCGGCGCGCTGCAATGGATCGTCGACGCTTATAATCTGGTCTATGCGAGCCTCCTCCTCACCGCCGGGACGCTCGCCGATCTCTACGGCCGACGCCGCATCTTCGCGCTCGGCATCGCGCTGTTCACTTTCGGCTCGCTGATCTGCGGCCTGGCGCCGAACGCCGCTGTGCTTATCGCCGGCCGCGCCGTGGCCGGGCTCGGCGCGGCGCTCGAAGTGCCGACGTCGCTTGCGATCCTCACCGTCGCCTATCCGGACACGAAGGAGCGCACGCAGGCGCTCGGACTGTGGGCAAGCTGCAACGGCATTGCCTTCGTCGTCGGCCCGACGCTGGGCGGCGTGCTGGTCGACGCCGCCGGTTGGCGCAGCATATTTTTGTTGATCATCCCGCTTTGTGCGGCAACGCTGGCGCTGACGGCGACGTCCGTGCCGGAATCGAAAAACCCCGAAGACCGCGGACTTGATCTGCCGGGACAGGCGCTCGCGGTCGCCGCCCTCGGCGCGCTCTCACTCGCATTTATCGAAGGGCCGCGCTGGGGGTGGACGTCGGGTGCCGGCATGTCGGCCTTCGCCGGCGCGCTCGTCGCCGCGGTGCTGTTCTTGCTGCGACAAGCAGGCACCGGCGCACTGGTGCCATTCTCGATGTTCAAGAACCGCGCGTTCTCGGCGAGCCTCAGTGTGGCTGCCGGCATGACCTTCGGAATGTACGCGATGCTGTTTCTCACTCCGCTCTACCTGCAGGCCGCGCGCGGCGACAGCGCGCTCATCGCCGGCGTCGAACTCTTGCCGATGTCGGTGACGTTCGTGGTCGTCTCGCAATTGTCCGGCAAGATCGCCAACCGTTTCGGGCCGCGGCTGCCGATGACGCTCGGCATGGCCATGATGGGTAGCGGTCTGTTCATGCTGGCGTTGATTGCGCTCGACGACAGGCTGTTTCTGATCGAAGCCGCGCTCACGGTGATCGGCTGCGGCCTCGGTCTCAACACCGGTCCGGTCAACGCCGTCGCGGTCGCCAACGCCGCCGCGGCGCGCTCGGGCACGGCCTCGGGCCTCCTCAACACCGCCCGCATGATTGGCGCGACGCTGGGCATCGCGGTTCTCGGCGCAGTGTTTGCGATGTTCGCGGGCGGCGGCACCCCCTCCCTTCCGTCCTCCGCTAGCGGGGCAGGGCTAGGGATCGTCGCGGGGCTTGCGCCGGCCTATGTCGGCGGCGGCATCGGCGAATTGATCGGCGCCGCTATCGCCTTCGCCTTCATCCGCCGCGGCGCGCTGCGTCAGACAACGAAACAGTGATATCGCTGAGGGTTATCCCGGATATCGAACAGTTTGGACGACCCTGCGTTCGGGGACTTGCGCCCGCTCGACATCACCACCAGATACGGCTAAGCCGTAGGACGTGCAAGATGACGATTTCGAATGGGATGATGCGAAAGCGGCCGAGAATCTCGCCCGCCATGGCGTGAGCTTCGAGGCGGCACACCTTGCTTTCGACGACCTCTTTGCAGTAGCGCGCGAAGATCGGAGATCGGA
>JAKAPE010000054.1 GCA_021811945.1 Pseudomonadota bacterium
TCGCCTCATCGACGCCCGCCACGTCGGCAAAGGTCGTCTCGATGTCCTTCTCGGCATAAATCTTGGCCTTGCTCTTGCCGACCGCGGTAAAGCCGCCCGTCCCTTGACCGGTCATGGGGCGAATGAGAAACATCCACAGGCCGACGAAAAGAACGGCCGGTATCAGCCAACCGAGGGCGCTCGAAAAGAGCCAGGAAGAGGACTCACCGGAAAAAGCGAGCTTGTCCTTGGTCAAGGCTCGGGCGAGGGCCGGATCGACGCGGTTGGTCGCAAAACGCGGCACGTTCTTGTCGGCCGGCTCTTTGAAGCGGCCGGTGATTTGAGTTGAGCCCACCACGATGTCGGTCAGCTTGCCCTCTGCGGCAAGCTTCTGGAACTCGCTGTAGGGGATGGTTTTGACATCCGTCGGCTGACCGAGGAAAACCGGGATTGCCACTGTCGCGAGCAAGGCGGCGATGATGAGCCACAAGATCAACTGGTGGTTGCGTTTCGCCTCCATTGGGCCGCTCCGTCAGCAGCGCCCGGCCTCTCCGCCGCCGGCAATCCTACTATCAACGACTAAACCCTGTCCGGGACGGAGGCTTTGATGCATATCAACGATTCTGGGGCGCCCCGCCCTCAGCCGGACATGAGAGCAGGCTGCGGAAAAATGCTGAAACGTCGTCATTCCGGGGCGCGGTCGCAGGCCGCGAGCCCGGAATCCATAAACACAATCCCGCAAAATCGATGGCTTAGCCTGTGTTCATGGGTTCCTGGCCCGGCCCTCAAGGGCCGTCCCGGAATGACAGGGGGTTTTTCCGCATCCTCCTAGGGCTTGCCGAAAACCGGCTTCGCAGTGGCAAGCGCCAGCGGATATACGGCGCGCAGCGCGACGCCCGCGTTCCCCTTCGACCAAACCTGCCCGAGCGCGTTGATCTCCCCGAGTTGTTCGCCGTCTGAGGCGAGGCGGAACGGCCCTTGCAGCGTCACCATCTTGCCGGAGAGGGCGTAAAGGCCGCGGCGCAGGCCGAGCTGCGAGAGATCGGGCGCATGGCGGAGCATCTCGCCGATCACGACGCCTTCCACATACCCGGCCGCCGCATTGAGACCAAAGGCGGCCTCTCCCTTCGGATAGGTCTTGTTCCAGGCGGCGTGGAACTGCGACGCGGTCATGCCGGCCGTCGTCTTGTAGGAGAGAAACACGCCTGGCATGAAAGAGAAAACGCCCTTGTCGGCGGCGACTCCGACATCCTTGGCGATCAGATCCGGCTCCCATCCGGGGTAGTTCGCGAATACGCCGCCAAAATGAACGCCCGCATCCTGCAATCCGCGCAGAAACGCGATGTCGTTGCTCGGATAGCCGAGCTCCAACACGAAGTCCGGATGGGCCGCCTGGAGCCGGCTGATGAGCACTGCGTAGTCCGCTGTAGCCGTCGGAATACCCTGATCGAACACGATTTTGAGCCGCGCATGGAGCGTCGCGAGCGTCTTGCGAAAGGCGGTCGCTTCGGCGCCGGTAAAGTCGTTCGTGTCATAGAGAATGGCGAGGCGGCGCAACGTCCCGGCGCTCGCTTCGGCGGCGAGAAATTGCGCGACGTAACGCGCCGCCACGCGCTGCGCCGGTTGCGCGACGAGCGCCTCGTATCGGTTGTTCTTGCTGAAGAGGGGCGTGCCGGTGCCGGAGGAATTTATGAGCAGCATCTTGTGCTCGCGGGCGATCGGCACCGAAACCGAAGTGAGGATCGAGCCGAAGTCGGAGGTGAGCACGTTGACCTTGTCCTGCGTGATCAGCTCGTTGGTGAGGGTCGCCACAGTCGCCGTGTTCCCCAGATCGTCGTAAGCGATGACGCGCACCGGAATGCGCTTTTTGAATGCTCCGACATAAACGCCGCCTGCGGCATTGACCTCTTTGACCCACAAGAGAAGGCCATCGTGCAGCGACATGGACACCGACGAAAAATTCCCCGTGCCCGCATAAAGGGCGCCGATCTTGATTTCCTTCGGCGGCCCCGCCCATGCGGAGCCGCAGGCAACGATCGAGAGGGCGATGATGGTGAGAGCACGGATGATGAGGCGCATCGACGTCTCCTTTCCTGACAACGCGTATCGTCCGGTCAATTCTTGGCGAGCGGCGACAACGCGCGCGCTCCCTCAGGCCGGTTCCAGAATGAGATTGCGAAACTCGTCTACGCTGACCACGGTGTCGGGACCGACAACGCAGGTCGATTCCCTTTCCTCGATCAGCGCCGGACCGGAAAACCGCGCGCCCGCCGCCAACCGATAGCGGTCGTAGACGCCGCACTCCCGCCACCCGTGGCTCGCGAAGAGCACTTTGCGCGTGCCGCGCCGAGCGGCAAGGGCCTCGCCGGCGTCCGGGAAAGCCGAGGCGCCGAGACGGATGTCCTCGGCGGGAGCGACGCAAGCCAGCCGCCAAGAAAGCGCCTCGATCGGCACATCCTCCACGGTCCGGCCGAACCGCATGCGGTAATTGGAAAAGAACGCTTCGCGGATCGCCGGCAGATCCGCCGCCGACAAATGAAGCGAAGGGAGCGGCACCGGGATCTCGAAGCCCTGCCCGACATGGCGCATCTCGGCGCTCGGGCGGCAGACGATCTCTTCCGGATCGGCACCGGCTTCCAAGAGGAGCCTCACGCCGCGTTCGCGCATCTCGGCGAAGAGCGCGTTGATCTCGTTCCAGTCCGCGCGCTCGAGCCGGGTTACATGGCTTTTCACCATGTCGGTTGCGGGCGGCGCCACAAGAAAACCAAGGGCGGAGGCAACGCCGGCGCCAAACGGCACCAGCACTCTGCCGATTTTCAACAGCGCCGCGAGGTGCTGGGCATGGACCGGACCCGCGCCGCCAAAGGCGATCATCGTGTAGACGCGCGGATCGCGACCCTTTTCGGCGAAATGCAGGCGGGTCGCCGCCGCCATCGTTTCGTCGACGATCCGCTGCACGCCGAGGGCGGAGGCCTCAATAGCGAGTCCGAGCCGCGACGCGATCATCTCTTCGAAGGCCCGGCGGACGCGTTCGGGGTCAAGCTCCATTTCGCCGCCGAGGAAATAGTGCGGGTCGAGACGACCCAGCACGAGATCGGCATCGGTCACCGTCGGCTGGGTCCCGCCGCCGCCGTAGCAGACGGGCCCGGGGCGCGCGCCGGCGCTGCGCGGGCCTACCTTGAGCGTCCCGGCAGCATCATCGACATGAGCCAAGCTGCCGCCGCCGGCGCCAATCTCGATCATGTCCACGACCGAAATCTTGAGCGGCAGACCCGATCCCTTCTGGAAGCGCCGCACTCGCCCCGCCTCGAAATCGAATTTGTGGTCGGGCGAACCCCCCTCGACGAGGCACATCTTGGCCGTCGTTCCGCCCATATCGAACGAGATGACGCGATCGAGGCCAGAGAGCCGCGCGAGGAATGAGGCCGCCATCGCGCCCGCTGCGGGACCGGATTCGATGAGCCGGATCGGGAAGTTCTTGGCGTCATTCACGGTCGTGATCCCGCCGCCCGACAGCATGACGTAAAGGCGGCCGAGGAAACCGATCTCGGCAAGCGCGATCTCCAGGCGATCGAGATAGCGGCCCATGAGCGGCTGCACATACGCGTTGGCGCAGGCCGTGCTTGTGCGCTCGAATTCGCGGATCTCGGGCGCCACCTCGGCCGAAAGCGAAAGCGGCAACGCCGGGTAAAGCGCGCGGACGATCTCCGCGGCGCGCCGTTCATGCGCCGGAAAGCGATAGGAATGCATAAAGGCGATCGCCAGAGCCTCAATGCCGTCGCGTTCGACGAGCTCTGCGGCCGCGACGGCGACCGCGTCCTCGTCGAGCGGGAGCAGCCCCTCGCCTTCGGCCGAAACCCGTTCCGGGATCTCGCGACGAAGAAAGCGTGGGACCAAAGGGGTCGCGGGTTCGAGAAACAGGTCGTAAAGGTCATAGCGCGTCTCGCGCCCGATCTCGATGCTGTCCCGGAAGCCTGCGGTGGCGAGGAGGCCGACTTTGGCGCCGGTGCGCTCGATGATCGCATTGGCAACAAGCGTCGTGCCATGAACGATGCTGTGCACCTCGGCGGGGCTCATGCCCACTTCCCGCAGAAGCCGGACAATACCGTCGAGGATCGCCACGCTCGGGTCTTCGGGCGTCGTCAAAAGCTTGCCCGTGTGCACGAGATCCCTCTCCGGGTCGTGCAGCACCAGATCGGTAAAGGTGCCGCCGACATCGACGCCGATGCGGGCGCGACGGGCGGGCTTTGTCACGGTGCCGCCTCCAACCCGTAATCGCGCGCGGCCGCCTCGGCCGAGATGTAGCCGTTGGCAAGATCGGAGCGCACGAGGTCGCGATCGCGCGTTTTCGGGTCACCGTAGCCGCCGCCGCCGGCATAAAGAAGCGTGAGCCGCCGCCCGGAAGCGACGGTGCTGCGGGATTTCGGATGCGGCCGGCTGCCGTCATCGAGAGCGATCATGGAAGGGGCGCCCGGCGCACCCCCGCAGACGCCGGCGGCAGGGTGGTGATGGCGGTCCGAGAGCAGCGAAAGCCGCGCCGGGCCCCGGCTGCGCAGCTCGATCTCGATCTCTTGGCCGAGGCCGCCGCGGAACCGGCCCGGCCCGCCGCTATCGCTGCGCAGGCGCTTTTTCCAAACGAGAAGCGGGGCCGCGCTCTCATACGCCTCGACGCTGCCGGCGCCGACATTGGTCGGGAACGCGGTCGCCGAAAGCCCGTCGCGGTGCGGTCCCGCCCCCATCCCGCCGCTTGCGAAGAGGATCTGGGAAAAGCGGTCGCCACCGCGGTCGATCCCGCTGAAAAGCGCGCGCATGGTCGGAGCGCCGCCGCATTCGGCGATGATGCGCTCGGGCAAAACCGGCGCGAGCGCCTGATAGATCGCCCCTGCCAAGAGGTGCCCCGTCAACTGGCGCGCGCTGCAGGGCGCGGGATAGACGGGATTGAGGATCGAGCGCTCGGGCGCGCTCACCCAGATGGCGCGGTACGATCCCTCATTGCGCGGCACCAAAGGGTCGAGGGCGCATTTGACGGGGTAGACCGAATAGGCGTGCGTGTAGTTGAAGACGCAGTTGATGCCGCGGTCGATCTGCGGCGAGGTCCCGGCGTAGTCGATCTCCATGGTATCGCCGCGGACCCGGACGGTGCAGGCGATCCGTGTCGTGCGCTCGTCGTAGCCGTCGGCCTCGATCGTCGCATGATAGGCGCCGTCCGGCAATGCGGAGATGGCCCGGCGCATCGAGCTGTCCGCCCGCTCCTGCACCACTCTCGACAGCTCCTGAAGATCGTCGAGCCCGGTGTCGTCGAGAAATTCCGCCACGCGGCGCATGGAAACTTCATTCGCGACGACCTGTGCCTGCAAATCGCCCAGCACCTGGCCCGGCACCCGCACATTGGCGAGAAACAGGTCGAGAAGCTCGGCGTTCCACTCGCCGGCGCGCAAAAGGCGGCTCGGCGGCACGCGAATGCCTTCCTCGAACAATTCCCGGCAGTCCGCGGACCACAAAGCCCCGCCGACATCCGGCGAGTGCGCGATCGACCCCGCAAAACCGACGAGCCCGCCCTTATGGAAGATAGGCGTCACCACCGTGAAGTCGGGCAGATGCCCGGTCGCGAGCCACGGGTCGTTGGTGATGACCGAGTCCCCCGGTTGCCAGGTGTGGGCGGGAAACTTCGAAAGGAACGCCTTTGTCGTCCGCGGCAGGATGCACGAAAAGGAGGCGATACCCCCGGTGTTCTCGGAAATGCTGTCGCCATTGCGGTCCATCAGGACCGTGCCGTAGTCGTTCGACTCGCGCACGATCGTCGAGAACGCCGTGCGCAGCAAGCCGGTCGCGGCCTCGTCGGCAATCGAGATCAGCCGGCTCCAGTAAATTTCGAGAGAAACAGGGTCGAAACCGCGGTTTGTGGCCCGGGACATGGCGGACGTTCCCCGTTCAGGAGAGAGCGCCGCAGAAACGCTGGATGCGCAGGCACGCTTCCTTGAGCATATCCTGCGGCGCGGCGAAGCTGAGGCGGAAATGGCCGGGCGCGAGAAAGGCGCTTCCCGGCACCACCGCAACCCCCTCTTCGGCAAGAAGCGCGGCGACGAAAGCGCCGTCGTCTGCGAGATAGGCCCCGCCCGCAGTCGCTTTCCCGAGGCAAGCGCTGATGTCCGGAAATACATAGAAGGCCCCGAGCGGCTTGTGGCAGAGGAGGCCCTGGGCGTCGTTCAAGAGCGCGACGACCATGTCGCGGCGCCGGGAAAACGTCTCGCGCATGGCCGTGACGCTCTCTTCCGGACCCGTAAGCGCGGCCAGCGCGGCGGCCTGGCCGATGCTGCTGGCGTTGCTGGTGCTGTGGCCTTGCAGCTTCTCCATGGCGCTGATCAAGGCGCGCGGTCCGCCGGCGTAGCCGATGCGCCACCCGGTCATGGCGTAAGCCTTGGAGCAGCCGTTGACCGTCAGAGTGCGCGGCCGCAACCGCGGCTCCGCCTCTACCACGGTCGCCGTCGGGAACCCGTCATAGGTCAGCTTGTCGTAGATATCGTCGGTCAGAATGTTGACCTCGGGATGGCGCAGAAGAACAGCGCCAAGCTCGCGCAGCTCGTCGGCATCATAGGCGGCGCCGGTTGGATTGCAGGGATTGTTGAGGATAAACCACCGCGTTCGCGCCGTAATCTTCGCTTCGAGTTGCGCGGGCGCGAGTTTGTAACCGCCGGCCGGCTCGCACGGCACGATGACCGCTGTCCCGCCGGCGAGCTCGACGATCGCAGGGTAAGAGACCCAGCATGGCGACGGGATGATCGCCTCGTCGCCTTCGACCATGGTCGCCAAAAGAGCGTTGAAAATGGCCTGCTTGCTGCCGCTCGAAACCAACACCTCGTCTTCGGTGTAGTCGATCCCGTAATCGCGCCGGAACTTGCCGGCGACGGCTTGGCGCAACGCGCGGGTGCCGGCAACATCGGTATATTTCGTGGCGCCGGCTCGGATGGCCGCAATCGCCGCCTCTTTGATGTACTCGGGAGTATCGAAATCGGGTTCTCCCGAAGACACGGCGAGAACATCCCTGCCTTCGGCCCGCAAGCGCTGCGCCAACATCCGCGTGGCGAGGGTGGGCGAAGCGGTGATGCGGTCGAGGCGCGGAGCGGAGAGCCTCATGGTTTGCGGTCGCCTTTGGAAAGCGCGATCGTTGACACCGGAGTAAAGTGCTGTCCAATACTTAATGCGACCCTATTGATATCGAAACCATATGGAACTTCGCCACCTGCGCTACTTCGTCGTCGTGGCCGAGGAATTGCACTTCGGCCGGGCGGCGGCGCGTCTCGGCATCTCGCAACCGCCCCTCAGCCAGCAAATCAAGGCGCTTGAGATCGAACTCGGCACGCAATTGCTCGAGCGTTCGACGCGGCGGGTCGATCTCACCGAGGCGGGCCGCCTGTTTCTCGCTGCCGCGCGCACCACGCTCGACCAGGCGGAGCGGGCCGCGCAGGTCGCTTCGAGAGCGCAAAAGGGCGAGCTCGGCGAACTCAGCATCGGCATGTTTCCCTCGGCCCCGCTCATCCCGGTCGTCGGGCAGAGCATCCGCACCTTCCGACGCAAATTTCCGGACGTACAGCTGAGGCTCGACGAATCCGAAAGCCGCGAGCAGATCAGGGCTCTCGCCAATGGCCGCGAACATATCGCCATCACCCGCAGCGCGGCGGCGCCGCTGCTCCCTGCGGGTCTCCTCGCGCGGGAACTCGTGCGCGAGCGCTTCGTCATCATCATGCGGCGTGACCATCCGCTGGCGCGCCAACGCGGGCGGCTCGCCATCGCGGCGTTGCGAGAGGAAGCTTTCGTCTTTTATGGCCCCCAGATGGGGGTCACCTTGCCGGGCCAAGTCATGGCACTCTGCCGTAAGGCCGGGTTCGAGCCTGCCATCAGCCAGATCGCGAGCGCCAACACCACCTTCATCGGGCTGGTGGCGGCCGGTTTGGGAATCGCGGTTGTGCCGGAGGCGATGGCCCGCTTGCGGCACGAGTCGGTGATTGCCCGCCCGGCTCTGGATCCGGGGGCCATCACATCGGTCTGGGTGGTGCGGCGGCAACAGGATCGCTCGCCTCTCGTCTCCTCGTTTGTGTCCCTCCTCTCAGCGGCGCACCAGCCCACAGGAGAGGACAAACCCGCCTCATAGAATGACGGCGTTCCAGCGTTTTTCCGCGCCCTCTTCTCTCTAATAGCCTCGGCGCAGCTCTTGCTCATTGAGCTGATTGGCTACGTGATCGCTCGGCGACGGGCCGTACCCATACCGATGGGTATAGGCATACGGCCGATACGGATGGTTCCGCACGCAATATCCTCGATAGGTGCGGTGGAAACCCCATCCGCAGCCGCCGGCAATTCGCACGAGGTTCGATGCCTCGGGCATCGGCGGGACGGGTGTTATTACCGGGGCGGCCGTCGCTGAAGCCGCAGCGGCGAGGCCGAGAGCGGTACCCAGTATGAGGCCTGCGATGCGCATGGCGATCTCCTCTCTAAGGTGGACTCACTCGGAACGTTAACAATCGTCACCGCAGCAAAATTCCCGGAGCGCAATTCGCCGCCGCGCGGGCGAAAACGGCGCCCGCCCCTTTTGGGGATCTTTGGCAACGATAATGCCGCATCGCGCGCGCGCCGAAGTTCAAGGCCGAGCCGATGGGGGTCGAGGTGCACGCCTTCAAGCGGCGGAAGAGGCATCCGCGGACCCCAACTCCAACGGCGTCCATGGGTGTCGAGCAACGTCTCTAAGCCATTGCTGTGATTGAGACCATTTTCCCACCTGCCACTAACGGGGTCCATCAGAATCGACTAGCATCGACGACTCATTTGAGGGTATATTTGTGGGTACTTGTTCTTGTTTCGTCTTGTGGGTATACGGGTCCTGCGAGTTCGATTTAGAGGTCGAGGACCATGGCCCGTTCGCTCAACCGGCTGTCCGCCGTTGCCGTTCGCGAGATCATTCAGAAGGGAATGTACCACGATGGAGGGGGTCTGTATCTCCAGGTCACGGCGAACGGCGCAAGGTCCTGGATCTATCGATATATGCTCAACGGGCGGTCTCGCGAAATGGGACTCGGGGCGGCGCATTCGATTCCTCTCGCCGAAGCCCGCCAGCGTGCCGCCGAGTGCCGACGGCTGCGCGTCGATGGGGTCGACCCTATCGAAGCCCGCACGGCCGAGCGCGAGCAGAAGAAGCTCGGCGCGGTCAAGGCGATGACCTTCGACGCCTGCGCGGCCGCCTATATCGAGGCGCACGAGAGCGGCTGGCGGAACGCCAAGCATCGGGATCAGTGGCGCAAAACGCTCTCGACCTATGTGAGCCCGATCTTCGGCTCGCTTCCCGTCCAGGCCATTGATGTCGGCCTCGTGATGAAGGCGCTCGAACCGATCTGGCAGGCAAAGTCTGAAACGGCGAGCCGGCTGCGCGGTCGGATCGAGGCAATCCTCGATTGGGCGAGGGTGCGCGGCTACCGGCAGAGCGAAAACCCGGCGCGATGGCGAGGGCATCTCGACAAGCTTCTTCCGGCACGCAACAAGATCCGGGACATCGAGCACCACGCCGCCCTTCCCTATGACGAGATCGCGGATTTCGTCGCGGCGCTGCGAACCCAGGACGGGATCGCGGCCCGGGCGCTCGAATTCGTCATCCTGATCGCGGCAAGGACGGGCGAAGCGCTCGGTGCCCGCTGGGGCGAAATCAACTGGGCCGAGCGGCTTTGGACGGTGCCGGCCGAGCGGATGAAGGCCGGCAAAGAACACCGTGTCCCGCTGTCGGATGCGGCGCTCGCCATCCTCGCGGATCTGGCAAAGGTCCGGCAAAGTGATTTCGTGTTTCCCGGCGGCCGATCTGACCGGCCGATCAGCAACATGGCGATGACGATGACTTTGCGCCGGATGGCGCGCGGCGATTTGACGGTTCACGGCTTCCGCTCGACCTTCCGCGACTGGGCGGCGGAGCGGACGAATTTTCCGAGAGAGGTCGCCCGGATGGCACTCGCCCACACGGTCGGCGACAAGGTCGAGGCCGCTTACCGGCGCGGTGATCTCTCCCGGAAGCGCCGGCAACTGATGGAGGCTTGGGCGCGGTTCTGCGCGTCTCCGAAATTGCCGGCGGAGGTCGTACCGATCGCCGGTCGAGGATAAGGCAGGCACCAAGCCACCCCATGCGGCTCAAAGCGCGTCCATCGGACGCGAAGGAATTGCTCCTTTCCGCTGACGCCTGGAAGTTGATTTTGGGAAGACCATATTGAGTTTGCAGAGAGAGGCGCCCTGCTCATACCAATTGCGCGAAGTTGTTTGTCTTGTACAAGCTTAAGTTTATATCTCTCGGCAGTGCGGTTGGCTTGATAGCTGAGCGTCTGAAGGTGGAGGATCCACAAACCCACGTCGACGATCAGACCGCGACTGACAGTGCGCGTATGCAGCTTTTAATTGCGCCGCACGAGGGAGCCGTCCGCGCCGGAGGCGTCAGGTGGGAAGTTCCGGTGGCAACCGAGTACGAGGAGCCTCCAATCACCTATGATGTTTGGACTCCGATAGCGGAAGAGATCTGGTCCCACGATCGATGCGAGAAGAAGGGCGACTTCGTTCGCTTGGACAAAATTGGCATTAACTGGGTAGAAAATCGGATTGTTTATTTCGACGATGACGGTACATCTACTGAATTCTAGCATCATAAAGTTCGGGTTCACACCGCCGATATTGATCGAGAATTTCCGCAGGTCCGCAACACCGTGGAGACGATGCCCAGCCTGCCAAAAGGGCCGACCTATAGAACGGAATTAGCGGGCCGGCCTTCATCTCAGCACTTATTTCTCCGTGAACTGCGCCGGCGCGCCGAAGCGGGCATGCTAAGCGAGAGCGTTCGCACCGAAGCGCGAGAGCTGGGCGACTGGTTGAAACGGGAACACTCGGATGCCGCTCCGGCAACGGCAAAGACGATCGAAAACGCTATTCGGCATGAGCATCGGAAGCTAGCCCGGATCATTCATGAGGGGCCGGAAGCCCGGCGGTGACGGGAGCTTTAGCACCAGTGCGACCTCAGCCCCGCTCGGGGTCGGGCCGGGCAGGTTTTCGAGCCGGCTGATCGCCGGTTGCGAGCACAGATCCTCACCGCTTTCCGGCAGCCGCCCGACCGCCATCTTGAACGCCGGATCGGATCTGAGCGCGTCGCAGTCGTTGCCGTCGGGATAGCCCGCCGCGATCAGCAGTGCGCGGTAGCGGATCCTCTCGGCCAACCCGCGCCGCACCCGTTCCGGAGCGCGCGGGTCTTCGATGCAGGCGGCCAGGCGATCGGCGATCCCGAGCCGCTGCTCGATCACCGCCAGCAGCAAGATCCCCGCGTCCGAGGTCAGCCGCCGCCGTCAAAGCCGACCTGCACCGGCTTGCCCGCGACGGCTGGAAAACCCGGCAAAATCCCTGTACTCTTGTCCATGGCGGGCGCAAACTCCGTTGCCTTCGGATGATCCGGCTTAAACAACCAAATCATACACGAAACCAACGGCTTAATCCGCTCCCGCCACCCCCTCCACCCGACGCGGTGAATTATTCAGGCTAGCCAACTTTACGTTCTCCGAAGCACAACTCAGTTCGGCCTCGCCAATTGTTCGGGCCTGGGTAGAGAAGCAACTCGAAATCGCACTGCGTGACTCAAGTTTGCTTCAAGACAAGCTGATGCGGGAAGAGAGGTCAGAGTCGGCCTCTGACACCCTGAAAGAATTCCTGAAAGCCCTCGTCTTGATTGGCGATCATTTGATGACAACCGTAGACGAGGTGGTCGCCTGGTGGCGAGAACAGCGCATTCGAGAAAGAGCTTATTGCATTTGGGAAGGAGCGGGTCGGCCTGAGGGCAAGGCGATGGACTACTGGCTACAGGCGGAGGCAGAAGAACGGCGACCCGCGCAAAAAACCTTGCGTGAGGCTGAGCTGATCGGAGAAAGATTTCCACTATGTCTTACCGAATACAACAGTGACGGTGCCGCTCAGGGGCGCCGAGGAAAGGCGAGGCCGACCGACCGGTTTTCAGCTTGACGGCAGCTGCGAGGTGCAGAAGGCGCAACGACGAGCGGCGATCGGCACATCGCTCAAGCATTCCGGGCATTTTTTCGTTGTCGGGTCGGGCGCAGCCTCGCCTCTCCGCATCCGCGCAAGGATCTGATTCACTGGCAGTACAACAAAGAAATAGACGGCAGCTCCGATAAGTACGAACGAGACGACCGCATTAACGAAGTCCCCGACCGCAAACTTGCTGCTGTTGATCGTGAATGCAATTGCCGAGAAGTCCGGCTTGCCTACGATCGCTGCGATCAACGGCGTGATAAGATCTTTGACGAATGCGGTGACGACCGCGCCGAATGCGGCGCCTATAACAACGGCGACCGCGAGATCCAGGACATTTCCTCGCAGCATGAATTGCTTGAAGCCCTGCAACATTCCGTCCTCCTTCGTTCCTTCGGGCTCATACAATAACCCAGGCCGTGTCGCTAAATGTGGCAGATGAGCCCGATAAAAGAAATGGCGTTTAATGTCGGAGTGGACCGGTCACCGATGTCGGCCAGCCGCCGCCCGTGTGACGGAGAGCGCGAATTTGATCGAGATCAATGCACGCGTTGAAGCTGGAGGTAGAAACTCTGCATCCCAACTTAAAATGAGGGGACTTTGCGATTACCGGAGGCAAAAGCATCATTGCGGTCGTCCATGAGAGGTTAATTATTAACATTCTCAAAATAGTCGTCATCAGATGTGCGCGTATCGCGTGGTGGGAGCGAGAAAGAAGCTGCGGACGAGGGCGGGAAGCTTCTGCAATTGTCGGAGATGCGAGAGGATCATATGCCGCATCTGCGCCAGGGAGGTAATGACCCTGCGGCCGAGACCATGAGTCTTGAGATCGTTCCAGACAAGCTCGTCGGGATTGAGCTGCGGCGAATAGGGCGGCAGAAAGAATAAAGCCAGCTTCGACTCTTGTGCCGCGACGAACCGCATCACCGACTTCGCCCGGTGTGTGGGATGGCCATCGACAATCAGAAAGATGGGGGCCGGCGCGCCCACCAGGAGCCGCTTAAGGAACTCGATGAACACGGCGGCGGTGACCCGCCCCTTCGCGATCATAAACCGTAACTGCCCGCGAGCACTCACCGCCGAGATGATATTGGCCCCAAAGCGCGCGCCGGTGCTCGAGACCACCGCGGTCTGTCCGCGGCGTCCCCAGGTGGTGCCGCTGTGAAAATCCGAGCGTACCCCCGCCTCGTCGGCGAAAAAGATCTGCGCCCCTTCGCCCCGCGCCCGCTCCCGGATCGCCGGATATTCCTCGGCCAGCCACCGCCGCACGACCTCGGGATCCTGCTGATAGGCCCGCCACAGAGGGCGCTGCGCACTCAACCCCATCTGGTTGAGAAGTCGGCAGACCGAACTGTAGCCAAGGCGCACCCCGTAGCGCTTTTTGATCAGCGCCTGCACCATCGCCGCCGTCCACAACGCGAAAGGAAATTTCAGCCGCAGCGGGTTCTTGCCCGTCACCGTCTCGTACACCCAACGCAGCGACCGCCCATCAAGCTTCGGGGGCCGGCCGCCGCGCCTATGCGCATCCAGCCCGTCCCATCCACCACGCCGATAGAGCGCCAGCCAACGAAACAAAGTGCGCAGGTTCACCCCCAGCGCCACCGCCACTCGCCCCGCAGTCTCCCCCGACTGCACCGCCGGCACCCCCCGCTTGCGCAGTTCGCTCAGCGTCCGGTGATCCAATGCTCGACCATCTCTCTTCATAACCGCTCACATTGCCATACTCCACCGATTATGGTAACTATTTTAGGAAGCTTAATAACTGGGTGAGGGGCAAGTGATGACGCGCGGGTCGCCGAGCGCCGCGACCTGTGAAACCCGGTCCCAATCGGCGAAGTCGGGTGAGCTCGATGACAAACGGACTGACTCTTGGCATGGTCGTTCCTTCCAGGCACGACCATGCCACAGGAACAAAAATACGTCATCGTAATTACGAAACTATGGACTTAGCCTCGGCCGGAGCTGGAAGGACCAACGCCAGCCGACGCGACCAATCCGGTGTGGGACGGTCGTATGCGGCAACAGCCGTCACATCGGCAGTGCCGCGGCAGGACCCAACCTCGCATTGATTTTCGACCGGAATATCTTGATCGCTGCATGGGGGGTCAACGTGGCACTTATCTTGGATTTGATTTGAATCAAGGTCCGCGTGGTGCGGAAGCATAGATTTGCGCCGGTGCCAATCCAAACCTTCAGCCGTTCTCTGGCGCCCGGCTCTCGTCCCGAAAGGATGGACCAATGACTTCCCGTCGTCCGATGTTCACCGCGAGCATCGCGTTCGCGGCCACTTTTGCCCTCGGCACCGCTGCCGGGCCCGCCCGGACGTTCACGTGGACGACCATCGTCAACAACGGCGACGTCATCCCGGGGACCACCAAGACGCTGTTCAACAGCTACAACCAGCCCTCGGTAAACGATAGCGGGGTGGTCGTGTTCAGCGCCCGCAGCAAGGCTGCGGGATCGGGCCGCGGCGGTGGCAACGGCCACGGCGGCGGTGGCAACGGCCATGGCGGCGGGGGCGATGCGACCCTGGCGGCGCCAGGCAACGGCCACGGCAGCGGCGGGGGTGGCGGCGGCCCCAAGGGCGGGGGTGGCGGGACGAACAGCCCGGTCAGCGGCGTCTACGAACGCGCCATGCTGACGACGGTCGGGGCCGTGACCAAAATCTTCGATCTCAACACTCCGGTGCCGGATCCGAACAACCTGGGCGCGACCTTCAACGAGTTCCCGGCCATCCCGCGCATCGACGCGGCGACCAACGCGATGGCCGTGCGCGGCCAGTCGCAGCCGGTCTGGCAGTACACACTCAACGGCACCGACACGCGCGCCGGCACGTCCGGGGTCTATATGCAGGAAGGCACCTCGAGCCCGTTCACCGCGGTGAACCAGCTCGGCTCGGTCCCCGACTTCGCGACGTACTGGCAAGTCCCGGAGGCGCCGGGCACCAAATTCGACCAGTTCCCAGGCGCGGCGTCACCGGCCAACGACATGATCACGTTCAAGGGCAACTGGACCGATACGAGCGGCGTCGGGCACACCGGCGTCTATTTCCGCGACGTCGTCCCGAGCGCACTCTACGGAGGGTCGCAGGCGGTGACCCTGATCGCCAACCCCCAGACGCTGGGCCTGGGTGACCTAGGCTCGACGGCGCCGCCGAGCACTTTCGGCAACCAGGCGGTTTTCGTCGGCCTCGACAACGAGGCCGCCCCGACGATGGGCGGCATCTATCTCGCCTCGCTGTCGACGACGCCGATCGATCCGGGGTCGCTCGTGAGTATCGGCCAGACGATGCCGGGGGCCGGAGCCCTCAAGCAGATCGGCGAGGGGCTTTCGTTCGACGGGCATTACGTCGCGTTCTGGGGCGCCTGGGGGACCGAGACGAAGACGATCCTGCTGACTTGCCCCAGCGACGGCGATCCGGACCTGATCGCCTCTTGCGCGCAAACCTACCCCAACGGGTACGACGCGACGGAGTTGGTCAACCAGGGCATCTTCGTCACCGATACGACGACGGGAAACACGGTCCTGGTGGCGAAGACCGGCACCGGGACGACCGATTTCTCCGATTTCCTGTACTGGGTGTTTTCCGGCATGCCGCCCGGCACCGGCGGCAGCGAAGGCGAGGTCGAGCCGCCGCGCTGGCGTTCCTCGGCGTTCGCCGCCCTCTCCCCGGCCGGCGCCGGCAGCTACGAGGTCGCGTTCAAAGCCACCAAGACCGATCAGACGCAGGGCATCTACCTGGTTTCGGGGCTGACGCCTTCCGCCGCTCCGGTGAAGGTGGTCGACACGCACACGCCCGGCAGCGACATCGACCCGGACATCTACACCCTGACCTCGCCGACGCCGCTGATCGTCAGCTCGGTCGGGGTCGAGCGTGACGGGTTCCGCAATGGCAACCTCGCGATCTCGGTCTCGATGGCTAATGCGGACGCGAGCGTCAGCTGGGCCGGCCTCTATCTGACCGTGGTGCCGACCACGTCGCCCTGACAAGCGGCGGCGGAAAGCCAAGAACAGCTGAGACAGCACCGGCGCTTCTGCTGCGGCCCGCAGCTGCAGGAGAGCGCCGCCCGGCCTGCGCCGCCTGGAGGCGGCCCCAGGTCGGCGGCCTTTGCGGAGAAACAGTATGAAAACACGTCATCTTCTGACCGCGGTCGCCGTGCTCGCCGCGGTCGTCGGCCTCGGCGCCAGCGTGGCCGACGCCCAGAGTTCGGGATGGACGACGGTCGTCAACGACGGCGACATCATGCCCGGCACCGCCGGCACCCCCTTCAACAGCTACAACCAGCCATCGGTCAACGGCAACGGGTTGGTCCTGTTTCGTGCGCGCAGCAAGGGCGCGGGAGAGGGCGGCGGTTGCGGCTGCGGCGGCGATGCGCCGACTGCCGAAGGCGGAATGACGCATGGCATCTACGAGCGCGACACGGCCAACAAAAATGCCCCGATCGCGCGCATCTTCGATCGGACCAGCCTGGTGCCGGCCCCCAACAATCTCGGGGCGATCTTCAACGAATTCCCGTCCTTTCCGCGCATCGCGATGACCGGCACGACGATCGCCACGCGCGGCGAGTCGTCGCCCGTCTGGGATTACACGCTCGGCGGCGTCGAGACGCGCAGCGGGACCTCCGGGATTTATATGGATCAGCAGGGCGTTTCGCCGTTCACCGGGATGAGCCAGCTCGGCTTCTTGCCGCAATTCTCGTATTGGCAGGTTCCCGGCACACTTGCCGGCATCAAATTCGATCAGTTCCCGGGGTCGCCGTCAGCGACCAGCGATGCGATCGTGTTCAAGGGCAACTGGACGGATGCCGGCGGATCGGCGCGGACCGGCGTATATTACCGCACCGTCACCGATACGGGCGGCACTCTGCCGGTTCAGCGTGTCGCCGACACCAACACCTTGATCCCGAACCGGCCGGCCGGCAGCGTCGCCACCTTCGGCTCGACGGCACCGCCGACCGCGGCCGGTCGGCAGATGGTGTTCGTCGGCCTCGACAAGGAAGAGGCGCCGACCGCCGGCGGCATTTACCTGGCCAACCTGACGCCAAGCCCGCCTTTGACGACGGTGATCGGCATCGGCGATACGGTGCCCGGGGTCGCCGGCGACGCCCATTTCAGCAGGATCGGCGAAAGTCTTTCCTTCGACGGCCGCTATATCTCGTTCTGGGGAGCGTGGGGCACGGCGACGCGGACGATCGAGCTGCAGTGCCCGACCACCGGCAACGCGGCGCGGCGGGCGTATTGCCTGAAGGTCTATCCCAGCGGGGTGTTCACGACGACGGAGCCGGCCGATCAAGGCATCTTCGTCGCAGACACGGTGAAACACCAGATCGTCCTGGTCGCGCGAACCGGCGGCGACTTCCTGACCTTCCTCTACTGGGTCTATTCGGGCAAGCCGCCCGGCACCGGTGGCGGCGATTTCGAGCCGGCGCGCTGGCGTTCCTCCGCCTTCGCCGCGGTGTCGTCTACCGGCCCCACCTTTCAGATCGCCTTCAAGGGGACGAAGGGCAACGGCACCGAAGGCATCTACCTGGCATCGGGCCCGAATCCTTCGCTCGCCTTTCCTGTCACCGTGGTCGACACCACCACGCCCGGCGAGTTGATCGATCCGGACGCGGCGGGGTTGACGGTATCGGCCGTGGGGCTGGAGCGCGACGGGTTTCGCAAAGGCCATCTCGCGCTCGCGATCGGCATGTCCAACGCCGATGCCAGCGTCAATTGGGCGGGCATTTATCTGACGGATCTTGGTCCGGGCGGCGGGCCGTGAGGCAAGCGCCGAAACGCCCACGCGCGCCGACGCCACCTGTCAGCGGCCGACGGCCAGTGGGCCGCGAATGCGCCGTCTTGCCTGCTCCATCGCTCTGCTGTTTGGCGCCGGAGCCTGCGCGCCGGCGGGCCCGCCGGCAACTCCGGCCGCCACCGCGACCATCATCTCCCGGCTGCGAGCGGCATCAGTGAAATCTCGAAATCACTTGCCGCGGACTCCCGCGTAAGAACGCCAGCTATCGGCGCGAAGGGGTCAATTCATCATAGAGCCGATAATTGACCGGCGGCGCACCAAGTTGCTGTGCTGCCGCGCGACAAACAGGATAAGAGGCCGTCTCACCCGGATCGTCGCGCAATACCGTGCGGTGTTTGACCGGAGAAGCGCCGGTTTTGGATCTGCTTCTTAGTTTGCCACCGGCTTTGCCGACCTGCAGGGGATGAAACGGGTGGGGGTCGGGGTAGGCTGTGGGGTCGTCGGCATAGAGGTCGGTTTTTCCTTGGTGCGAGAGAGCCCGTCGCTTAGTTGGACCCGGGATTCCGGAGCACCCCCGATTGCGCCACGGGTCGGCGACGGCTCGGGAGCGCGGTTTCTAGAGTTCTTTTGACGGGATCCCACGCTGGCGGCGCAACGGCGGGAGGGGGCATGGAAGTTCTGCATCCACACTGCGCTGGCCTCGACGTGCATAAGGACACGGTTGTGGCCTGCGTGCGCCATATGGTGAACGGTTCGGTCAAGCGCGAGGTGCGCAGCTTCAAGACGACGACCAAGGGTCTGCTCGCCTTGTCGGAATGGCTCGCCGCCGAGGGCTGTAGCCACATCGCGATGGAGGCGACCGGGGTCTACTGGAAGCCGGTGTGGCATGTCTTGAGCGATGGCGATTTTGCCCTGCTTCTGGCAAACGCGGCAAGAGCCTGCCCCGGCGAAAGCCGGGGTCAAGAACGTGCCGGGGCGCAAAACCGACGTGGGCGACGCCACCTGCCTGGCCGATCTTCTCGCTCATGGCCTGATCCGCGGCAGCTTTGTGCCGGACCAGCAAACCCAGGAGATGCGTAACCTTCTGCGCACCCGCAAGCAGTTGGTTCGCGAGCGCAGCAGCCATGTCCAGCGCCTGCAAAAGACGCTGGAGGACGCCAACATCAAGCTCGACTCGGCGATCTCGGATGTCATGGGCCTCTCCGGTCGGGCGATGATCGAAGCGCTGATCGCCGGCGAAAGCAACCCTGAGCGGCTGGCCGGGCTCGCCCACCGCCGGATCAAGGCAGCGCCCGAGGAACTTCGCGAGGCGCTGCGCGGTCGCGTGACCAAGCATCACCGCTTCCTGTTGCGTCTGCATCTGCGGCAAATCGATGCCATCGACGGCAGCATCGCCGAGATCGATCGGGAGGTCGACGCTCAGATCGAGCCCTTTCGCGCCGCGGCTGCACTCTTGACCACCATTCCCGGCGTCAGCGAACTGAGCGCCCGCATCATCCTCGCCGAGATTGGCCGCGACATGAGCCGCTTCCCGACCGCAGGGCATCTGATCTCCTGGGCCGGGCTCTGTCCAAAGAATGACGAGAGTGCCGGCAAGCGGCGCTCCACCCGGATGCGCAAGGGAGCGCCCTGGCTCAAGACCACCCTCATCCAGTGCGCCTGGGCCGCCGCCCGCAGGAAGGCCAGCTATTTCCAGGCGCTCTTTCATCGCCTGCGCGCACGACGCGGCGCCAAAAAGGCCATCGGCGCCCTCGCCGCCTCGATCCTTACCGCCGTCTACCACATGCTGATCGACGGTACCCTCTATCACGATCTCGGCCCCCACCACTTTCATCTCAGGGCCAAAGCCACACAAACCCGCCGTCCCGTCGCCCGCCTCCAAAATCTCGGCTATGCGGTCCAAATCACCCCCTTACCAGCATGACCGCAGATCTGTTTCTTTCTAGTGATCGTGGTCCCCCCTGGGACTGGTCGTACCCTTATCGCCCTCTGTAGGGCGGCTTACCGCGTTCTTTCTGGAGACACCCTCAGTCTCTCTGCCATCTGCGGGGCCACGCAGCCTCCGAGGACGCAAAAACCCCGCCAAGCATGCAGCTTGG
>JAKAPE010000330.1 GCA_021811945.1 Pseudomonadota bacterium
CGTTGTGTAGCGTATTGCACACGGCCCCAGGACACGAAGACGAGCAGGTCGTCCTGGCGCCCGATCAGCGGCACGTAATGGCCGCCTTCGCTCGGCGAGCCCGCGACGACATCCCAGACTTCCGCCTTATCGACCTGGTCGAGCGCCGACGAAGGCAGCTGCAAGCCGACGCCGCAGACGAACATGTAGGCGGCAAGCAGGATGTGCTGCGTATTGGCGAGGTCGATACCCAGATAGGTGGCAATGGTGTGCCGTTTGCCGGCCGCGTCGATGATACCCCTCCTGCGGCGATAGCTTGCCGCAACCTGCAGGTCCGTCCCGTGGTCCGTGCTCGGATCGTCTGGATCGAAGCCGGTAACCGCTGCATAATCAGAAAGCACGTTCGCGTCGGTGAAGGTGACGGTGTTGCCCGCTTCCTTCACAAGCAACATGGTCTCGTGGGCGGCCCCGGCCCAAACGCAGTCGCCGTAGCGGTCATTGGCGAATATCGGCCACGCGCTGATGAGATTGCCATGGCCGAAGTTTTGCGGCAGCGGCGGCTGCGCGGCCGTGTCGGCATAGCGCGCGAGGCGAAAGCGCGAGCCTCCGCCCCACGCGCGCGCCGGCTTCTTGCCGAGCTTGAAAAGGCCTGCCCCCGACCTGATCGGGGGTCATCGCCGGGCCCTCCCGGCGCGGCTGGCGCGCGCGCCGTTGCCGTTCTTTATGATGGTTGCGAGCTTGGCCGGCACGAGTTTTATCGGCGTGCCGCGCCAGTCGCGGATGATCACCGCGTAACCGTTGCCACGCAGCACCAGGCCGACCTGGACCTGCTCTGCGAATTTGAGCCAGTCCTGCCACTCGTTCGGCTCTTCAAGCAGCAGCGCGAGCGGATGGTCGATGACCTGCTCGCGCGAGGAGTCGGCACGAAGCCGGTAAAGCGACACCGGCAGCTTGGCCACGTCCTCGGTCAGCATCATGACGCACGCCATGACGCTCACCGCGCCGAACGCGGTCTGCTGGTTGAACTCGACGCCGCCGGCCGACGGCACCGACCAGAGCTGGTCGCCCCAGAGCAATGCGTCGGCCGTGGTATCGGTCGAGCGCGTTGCCCGCCATACGGTCGGCATGGCGCGCGCGAACGCGCCGAGGCGCGAAATGAGACCCATGCGGCGCCTCAGGCAACGATGAAGATGCTAGGGCTGTGTTGCTGTCGCGCGACCGAATATGGGCGCCACCGCGCAAATCAACGCGAGCGTTCGAGCGCGCGCGTTACCGCATCCGGGTCGTTTGCTATCACGGTCAGAAGAACTTGAGCGGCCTTGTCGGGACGGTGCGCGCCCTGTTCCCAATCCCGCACCGTACCGAGCGGCAAGCGAAAACGCGCCGCAAATTCTTCCTGGGTCAGCTTCAGCTTTTCACGCAGGGCGCGGACGGTGGGCACCCGTCGAGCGCGCGCAAGTTGTACTTCCGTTGCCGGCGGAGCATCTCGATCCGACAGCGCCGCGCGATGGCGCTCCTCCTCGCTCATGGCGTCAAAGGCGCGCCAATCGGTCTTCGGCGGCCTCTTCGGATTAAGCTTAAATCTCGTGGTACTTCCTTTTTTCATGCGGCTCCGCTCCTCTCGCGGAGATGATGCGAATGACCTCGCCCCTCATGGTGTAGGTGACAAAGAGCACGCGGCCATCGACCATGCCAATAGCGTTGATTCGCTGCTCCCCGACCGAATCAACATCGTCGAATTCGATGGCGTGCGGGTCCAGGAAGACCTTCGCAGCGGTGCGGAAGTCGACGCCGTGCTTTTTCCGGTTGGCCGATTCCTTGGCGCTGTCCCATTCGAAGTCCATCGCCTGCCCCGATGAGGGGAAATATACTGATATTCAGTACCAGATTCAAGGCTCGCCGCGTCTCACGCGTTCAAGGCTCGCCGCGCCTCACGCGCTGCCGAGAATGATGATTCCCTCGCCGATGCCGCCGGAGTGCGGGTTCATGGCCATCAACGTCGGATCGGCGTTCTTCTCCCAATGCCCCGCGCCGGCCCAGTCGTCGGCTTTCAGCGCAAGGCCGATCTCGATGTTGAGGTGCTGGCTGATCGCGGGCGGGCCGCAGCGCGAGGCGCCGGCAACGCATATCGAATGGGTCGTGCGCGAGAGCGCGCTCGAGGCAGTGCTGTCGTGGCGGTTCGGGTGAGCACGCGCCTTCCGCTTGTTCCCGCGAAAGCGGGGTACCCGGACTCACAGAAGCCTGACACGCGACGACGAGCGACATTTTTTGCTTCATCGTGAAGTCGTGTGGGTGATCTTAGCCAAATTTTGGATCGTCTGCCTGCTTCTGTTGTTGATGTCGCTGTGGGTATGTGGGCAACGCGCTCCCCCGCTTCGCGGGGGAGGATTGAAACACGCCTCTCCGAAAGCGAGCTCACGCCGCCGTGTTGCGGCTTTGCAGGTGTTCTGACACGAATGTGAGGCGCCTGCGCGTCGGCGATTTGTTATAGCTTCCCGCGTCGGACGGAGGCCCTGATG
Source organism: Pseudomonadota bacterium (assembly GCA_021811945.1). GTDB lineage: Bacteria > Pseudomonadota > Alphaproteobacteria > Rhizobiales > Xanthobacteraceae > BOG-931. The sequence goes on from JAKAPE010000330.1 coordinate 2,499, forward strand.
AACGAAGCTGCAGCGACTCCGGCGACGTTGCCCGGCGCCGCGGCAAAGCCGCTCGTCCATCCGCGCTGGGTGCGCGTGACGCATTGGATCAATGCGTTCGCCATGCTGACGATGATCGGGTCGGGCTGGCAGATCTACGACGCTTCGCCGCTATTCGGATTCGAATTTCCCAGCCGGATCACGCTGGGCAATTGGCTTGCCGGCGCACTGCTGTGGCACTTCGCGGCGATGTGGCTCCTGGTAATCAACGGCGTCGTCTACGTCGCTCTCGGCGTTCTGACCGGCCGCTTCCGCCGCAAGCTCTTTCCGCTGCGCCCGCGCGACGTCGTCCGCGATCTCTTCGCCGCCCTGCGCGGCCGTCTCGCCCATGACGACCTCTCGGCATACAACGCGGTTCAGAAACTCCTCTATCTCGGCGTTCTGCTCGGCGGAGCCGTGATCGTGCTTTCGGGCCTGTCGATCTGGAAGCCGGTGCAGTTCCAGGACCTGACCAGCTTCTTCGGTGGTTACAATACCGCGCGCTATGTGCATTTCGCGGCGATGACGGCGATCGTGGCGTTCCTCGTCGTGCATGTGGCGCTCGCCGTGCTGGTGCCCAAGAGCCTGCGCGCAATGATCGTCGGCCGCTGAAGGCCAGGAGGAAATAATGTCTCGTTCGCGCAACACGATCGCCGGTGTCGACGCCGGGCTGTTGATCAAGGACACGGCGAAACTGCTGCCCAAATCGTCGCGGCGGCTATTCCTGCGCGGAGCCTTGAGCCTCGGCGCGCTCGCCGTGCTCTCCGGCTGCGATATTATCGATGGCGACACCGCCGAGAACGCGCTGCGCGTCGTCTCCCGTTTCAACGACCGCGTGCAGGCGTTCCTGTTCAACCCCCGTACGCTCGCTCCGGCCTATCCGGAAAGCATGGTAACGCGGCCGTTTCCGTTTAACGCCTACTACGACGAGGACGATGCGCCGGAAATCGACGGTGACACATATCGGCTGGAGGTCGGCGGGCGCGTCGACGGCAACAGGCCGTGGACGCTCGCCGAGCTGTATAAGCTGCCGGAGGTCTCACAGGTCACGCGCCTTGTCTGTGTCGAGGGCTGGAGCGCGATCGGCTCCTGGCAGGGCGTCAAGCTGTCGCATTTCCTCAAGCTGGTCGGCGCCGACTTGACGGCAAAATATGTCTGGTTCCAGTGCGCCGATAGGTATTCGAACACGATCGACATGCCGACTGCGCTGCATCCGCAGACGCAGTTGACGCTCAAATTCGATCACAAGATCCTGCCGCGCGCCTACGGCTTCCCCATAAGAATCCGCATTCCCACCAAGCTCGGCTTCAAAAACCCGAAATACATCACCGCCATGTCGGTGCAGAACGACGACGCCGGCGGCTATTGGGAGAACCAGGGCTACAACTGGTTCAGCGGACTCTAATACAATCCGCCCTGCACCGCATTGCGGTCATCGGGCAACGGACTTGTCGTCGGCGCGGTCCCGACGTTTGCTGTCTTGGCTGTTGCTGTGTTGGTAGTCGCTGTGTTTGCGGTCGCTGTCTCGGCGGTCGCTGTCGCGGCGGTTGGTGCCGTCGGCACGGGCGGCGTCGCTGCCGTCGTACTGTTGTCCGCTCCCTGGTGGGCGATGAACGCTGCGTAGCCAGGCGATCCTGGCCGCGGTGGAAGGCCGTCAGGCTCGCCGCCGGCCCACTGCGGCCAGTGATCGGCCACGAAAGCAGATCG
>JAKAPE010000055.1 GCA_021811945.1 Pseudomonadota bacterium
TGGGATCGTGACAGCGACGGCGTCCATGATCGCGCTCCATGCCGAATCAGAGCGCCAACGGGATCACGATCCTCCAGTCAATACAAAATCACCCGAAATTGCCCGTTAACCTGACTTCCGAGCCGTGAGCGGCTGAGCGAGGGGACTTGCTGCTGCCGCGTTCTTTCGTCATGATCACTATGAGAGTCAGCGCCGGTTTTATGGGCGACCCAAGCGAGACTCGATTGCTGCGCAGCAACATAGCGCAGGCAAGACGAGGACGGGCGTGCGGCTGACACGCAGCCTGCCGATCAAAAATGTCCTCGCCCACGGAACTCGGCGCCGACCCAGAGCGTAAGCTTAAACACCGGTGGAAACCCGGCTGCACGAACCGCAGGGTGTGCAGAGCACATAGGGAGGCGACAATGACTGTAAGCATCATTCTCGCGGCCAAGGGATACGAGGTAGTCAGCATCGAACCTGGCGCCGATTTGGCCGCGGCTGCGCGGCTTTTGGCGGAAAGGCGCATCGGTGCCGCACTCGTCCTCGGCGCCGACCGCCGCATCGTCGGCGTCATCTCCGAGCGAGACATCGTGCGCGCACTCGCCCAACGCGGTGCTGACGTGCTTGAGGAGCCGGTGAGCCGCACGATGACGCGCGAGGTCGAGACCTGCACGGAGCGCGAGACGGTTGCAGCCATCATGGGGCGCATGACGGCGGGGAAATTCCGGCATTTGCCGGTAGTCGAGCAGGGCCGGGTGATCGGCCTCGTCTCGATCGGCGACATCGTCAAGTACCGGCTCGACCAAATGGAACGCGAATCGGCGGCGATGCACGATTACATCATGGCAGGCTGAGAGCGCAGGGCGGCTCACCTCACGGAGCACACGTTCCAACCCACGCCCCGCATCGCGCTTTGGCGAGCGCGAGCGCGGGCGCAACGCAAATCCGCGTCAACTCAATCCCGCGATAATGTCGGCGATCGGTTCCAGCGCGCGTTCGGTGGCGGCCGCCCCGGCGGCGATTGCTTCCGCGGCACGATGAAAATCAAGCCAGCCGATATGCCCGATTTGCGGGGTGATGTGCACGTCCGGCGGGTCGCCGGCGAGACGCATGCGGGTGAGACGGTCCTGCATGATATTGAAAGCCTCGACCATGACTGTAGAGAAGCCTGGCCGCCCGTTTTGGCTGAACAACTGCCGCTTGATCGCCCGTTCGGCGCCGAACAATCCACGTAACCCATTGTGCGGTTTGCCTGGCAGGCTCATGCCCAACCCGTCGTTCTCGTCGGAGCCATGGCTGGCAATGGTCGCGCCGCGGGCGAAGCGATCGGCGTCAAGATTGACCGCGATAACCATGCGGGCGCCGAAGGCGCGCGCTGCCGTGACCGGCACCGGGTTGACCAGGGCGCCGTCGACCAGCCAGCGGCCGCCGAGGCGCACCGGCGGAAATAGACCCGGCAAAGCATAGGAGGCGCGCATCGCGAGCGACAGGATGCCCCGCGTCAACCAGATTTCGTGCCCGGTCCTGACCTCCGTTGCAATCGCGGCGAAGCGCACCGGCAACTCCTCGATGGCGCGCGTGCCCATAGCCTCTTCCAGCCGCCGCGTCAGCTTGCCGCCGCCGATCAGGCCGGAGCCCCCGATGCGCACGTCGAGATAGCCGATGATGCGCCGCAGCGTGAGCGAGCGCGCCCAGGCTTCCAGTTCCTCAAGCTGGTCGTTGGCGTAGCAGCCCCCGACCAAGGCGCCTATCGAGGTGCCGACAACGATATCTGGAACGATGCCGTGGGCGAGAAGCGCATGAATGACGCCGATGTGGGCAAAGCCGCGCGCAGCGCCGCTGCCGAGCACAAGTCCGATCCCCGGCCGGCCGCGGTCGCCGGAAACGGATGTAGGTCGAGCTTCTATGATCGTCAAAGGGTCCTCGCATGGCTCGCGCCAAACGGGAGCATGTCGCCCGGCGCGACCAACAGCAAAGCCATCATCGGGCATGGGGCCGATGCTAACAAGCCGTTAGCCCTAAGATGGTGAAAGCCCAATCGGGAAACCAGAGAGGGGGAAGAGCCGGGACGTGGGCAGATTTGCATCAGCAGCATGAAATTGCCGTGATTGCGGTCGAAAAAAAACCGAGATATTCGGGCGGAGCGCCTCAACGGGCAGACTGCGGGCGGCGCATGGCAAAGTTACGACCGAGCAGGAATTGGTGCGCCGCAGCGGCGGTGGTCATCGCCTTTCTGGCACCGCCTTGCGCGCACGCGCAGATGCGCAGTCTGATTTTGCCGCAGCCCATGGACTCGGAGTCGCTGCCGCTGGCGGGCGGCAACGGCTCGCCTGGGACCAGTCTTGTCCCAACACCCCCGGCCGCGCTTCCGGCCGAGCAAATTGCACCGGTCGTGCCGGCAGGACGGGTTGCGCTTGCCGTCGCTGCCCGCTACGGCCGCGATGCGCCGGCGATCAGCGGCGGCCTCGTTTGGCGTGTCTTCGCCGCCAAGCCGAGCGCCGATGGCATCTTCCATCTGATCAAGGAGGAGAAGGCGGCGGCGCCGATCTTCACTCTGCCGCCCGGCAATTATGTCGTGCATGCGAGCTTCGGCCTCGCCAGCACGGCGCGGCTGGTGCGGTTGCGCTCCAGGATGGAGCGCGAAGTGTTCAATATCCCCGCAGGCGGCATGCGCCTCGAGGGCCGGGTCGGCAACACGCGCATCCCCGCCGGGCAGATATCGTTCGACATCTACCCCGGCAGCCAGTTCGACGCCACCCAGCGCCGGCCCATCGCGCAGAACGTGATGACCGGCGAGGTCGTATTGTTGCCGGAGGGAACCTATTACATCGTTTCCAATTACGGCGACGGCAATTCAGCGGTGCGTTCGGACGTGCACGTACAGGCAGCCAAGCTCACCGATATCGTCGTCACGCATCGCGCCGCCGTCATCACGCTCAAACTTGTGAACGACCCCGGCGGCGAGGCGCTCGCCACCACCCAATGGACGGTGCTCACGCCGGGCGGCGACGTGATCAAAGAATCGATCGGCGCCTTCCCGCGCATGGTGCTCGCCGAGGGCGACTATCACGTCATCGCCCGTAACGCCGGCAAGACCTATCCGCGCGATTTCAAGGTCGTTTCCGGCGTCGACCGCGAAGTCGAAGTGCTGACGCGAGGGGCCGCACGTCGGGGGCCTTGAAGTTCTGTATCTTATGGGCTACATCGGCCCCTGATCGAAATTCGTCAGACCGAAGTCTTTGCGCGCTGGTTCGCCCGCTTGCGCGACAGGGAGGCGCGAATGCGAATACAGGCGCGTATTCGTCGGCTGACGGTCGGCAATCCTGGCGATGTCAGGCCAGCCGGAGAGGGCGTATCTGAGCGGCGGATCGATTACGGTCCAGGATATCGAGTGTATTACGTTCAGCGCGGCAATGCCTTCATTGTTCTGCTGGCGGGTGGAGACAAGCGAACTCAGGATCGCGACATTGCAAAGGCGCGCACGTTGGCGCGCGAACTTTAAGGAGCAGTCATGGCTGCGACAAAGGGCAAGCGCCGGCGCAAGGTCAAAACGCTGCCATGGGATTCTGCGTCTTATCTGAAGACTCCTGAGGACGTTGCCTATTATCTTGAGGCGGTTTTCGAGGATGGCGATCCGGCGTTGATCACGGCGGCGCTTGGTGACATCGCCCGCTCCAAAGGCATGACCAAGATCGCGCGAGCGACCGGCTTAGGTCGGGAAAGCCTGTACAAGGCACTCTCGCCGGAGGGCAATCCCGAACTCGCCACGGTGCTGAAGGTCATCCAGGCGCTGGGCCTCAAGCTCAAGGTGGCGGCGTAATTTGGTTGTGATGTGTAATACAAGGTGTCACCGCCATCAATTGCAGGAGGCTTCGATCCGGACGTATTCATGAGTTGAATCGTCTGCGGCTTCTCGCGATCGAGCACCTCTTGAATTTTCTGGAGGCATGGAATGCCTACTTCGGCCGTTAAGTGTGATGCAACGGCGATCGACGCGAAAGTCATGGACGACCGACTGATCGTCGTGCTCGCCGACGGCCGCGAACTTGCGGCGCCGCTGGCGTGGTTTCCCCGCCTGCTGGAGGCAACCGACGAGCAGCGGCGGCACTGGCGTCTGATTGGCGGCGGGCACGGCATTCATTGGCCCGATGTCGACGAAGACATCTCCGTCGCTAGCCTGCTCCGGGCGGCCTGACGAAGCTCACGTCGCCATCTGCGCCCGCCTTGTCCGGCGGCACCGCTTCCAGCGCGAGTGCGGCGAGCGCCGCGTCGAGCGGCATCGTTTGCTGCTTGTCCGATCCCAGCCGGCGGATGGAGACGGCGCGCTCGGCGGTTTCCTTTCTGCCGACGACGAGCAGCACCGGCACTTTCGCCAGCGAGTGCTCGCGGACTTTGTAGTTGATCTTCTCGTTGCGCAGGTCGGCTTCAACGCGCAGGCCCAGGCGCCGCGCCGCCGCAATCGCCTCGCGGGCGTAATCGTCGGCATCGGAAGTGATGGTCGCGACCACCGCTTGCAGCGGCGACAGCCACAGCGGCAGGTGCCCGGCGTAATGCTCGATCATGATGCCGGTAAAACGTTCGAGCGAGCCGAACATCGCCCGGTGCAGCATCACCGGCGTCACCTTGTTCGAGTACTCGTCGATATAGAAGGCGCCGAGCCGCCCAGGCATGTTGAGATCGACCTGCACGGTGCCGCACTGCCAGTCGCGGCCGATGGCGTCGCGCAGGACGTATTCAAGCTTCGGCCCGTAGAACGCGCCTTCGCCCTTGTTCAGGGTCCATGGCCGGCCGGACGCCTCGAGCGCCTGCATCAGCGCGGCTTCCGCCCTGTCCCAGACCGCATCCTCGCCGATGCGTTTCTCCGGCCGGTCGGAAAATTTGATGCGCACGTCGTCGAAGCCGAAATCCGCGTAGATGGACAGGATCAGGTCGTTGACCTTGAGAACCTCCTCGGCGATTTGCTGCTCGGTGACGAAGATATGGGCGTCGTCCTGGGTGAAGGCGCGCACGCGCATCAGCCCGTGCAGCGCGCCCGAAGGCTCGTAGCGGTGCACCTTGCCGAACTCGGCGATCTTGAACGGCAGGTCGCGATAGGATTTCAGCCCATTTTTGAAAATCTGCACGTGGCCGGGGCAATTCATCGGCTTGACCACGTAGGTGCGCTCGTCCTCCTCGCGCGGCTCGACGAGAAACATGACCTCGCGGAATGTCGCCATGTGGCCGGAGGCGACCCACAGCGCGGAATCGATAAGCTGCGGCGCGTTGACCTCGGCATAGCCGGCCTCGGCCTGGCGGCGGCGGATATAATTCTCCAGGGTCTGGAACAGCGTCCAACCTTTTGGATGCCAGAACACCGAGCCCGGCGCCTCTTCCTGGAAATGAAACAGATCCATCTCGCGGCCGAGCTTTCTGTGGTCGCGCTTTTCCGCCTCCTCGATCTGTTTCAAGTAGGCGTCGAGCTCGTCCTGCCTGGCGAAGGCGGTGCCGTAGATGCGCGACAGCATTTCGCGGCCGGAATCGCCGCGCCAATAGGCGCCGGCCACCTTCATCAGCTTGAAGGCATTGCCGACCTTGCCGGTTGAGGTCATATGTGGACCGCGGCACAGGTCGAACCACTCGCCCTGCTTGTAGATTTTTATCTGCTGGTCTTCCGGGATGGCGCCGATCAGCTCGACCTTGACCAGCTCGCCCTTGTCGCGAAACACCTGCTTTGCCTCCTCGCGCGACCATACCTCTTTGGTGAACGGCCGGTCGCGCGCGATGATCTCGCGCATCTTCTTTTCGATGACGCCGAAGTCCTCGGGCGTGAACGGCTGGTTACGGAAAAAATCGTAATAAAATCCGTTCTCGATCACCGGCCCGATGGTAACCTGGGTGTCCGGCCACAACGTCTGCACCGCCTCGGCCAGCACATGGGCGGCGTCGTGGCGGATCAGTTCCAGCGCCCGCGGATCGTCGCGGCCGATGAATTCGATCTTGGCGTCGTGCTCGATCGGGTCGGCAAGATCGGCAAGCTTGCCGTCGAGCGCCATCGCCACCGTTCGCTTGGCGAGCGAGGACGAAATGCTCTTGGCGATGTCGAGACCGGTGGTTCCGAAAGGATATTGCCGACGCGCGCCGTCGGGAAAGGTCAAGGTGATGTTTTGGTGGGGCGGTGACTTGTCGGCGGGACGGAGTTCGACCGACGGGCTGTCGGACATGGCTCGCTCCTTCTGCTCACTCGCTGCCTACGAACGCAGGTAAGCGTGACGGACCGCTATGTAGCGTGTCGATTGACCGAGGCAAACGGAAAACGGAACCGTCCGCTCACCGTCCCCACGAGTCGTCCGTCATGAGGGGTGACGATCAAAATTCGCGCTGGCCGGTGTGAAGCCACGAGAGGATGTCTTAGCCGGCTCGGCGTTGGTGCCGCGCCACCGGCCGTAGCGCCAGGGCAGATACCAATGCGCCCGCGGCGGCAGCTCCTCAGGCACGAAATCGAGCCCCGCCGTGCCCCAGGGGTGGCAGCGCAAAAGGCGCGCCAGCGTCATCCAGCCGCCGGCCCACAGGCCGAAATGCCCGATCGCCTGGTCCGCATAGTCCGAGCAGGTCGGCAGATGTCGGCAGCGCGGGCCGATGAGCGGGGAGAGTCCATAGCGGTAGGCAATCAACAGCGCGTGCGCGAACAGCCGCGGCGCACGGCGGCAGAGGTCCAAGAGAATGCCAAGGCTTCCCATTTCGCAATCATGCACAGGCTTGACCCACCCATCCATGCCGCCTCTCCGCCGTATGGATTGCCGGGTCAGGCAGGGTCAGGCACGGCAATGACGAGCGGAGAGAATGGCGTTATTCGGCCACAGCCTTTTCTGTACGCTTGGCCTCGATCTGGCCGATGGCATCCACCACGGCATCGAAGGTGAGCAACGTCGAGGCGTGACGCGCCTTGTAGTCGCGCACCGGCTCGAGCACCGCAATATCGGCCCACTTGCCGTTCCGCGGCGGCTCGCCGTTCTCTTTGAGCATCTTGCGCACGGTCTCGCGCAGCCCGCGCAGCTCCTCCGCCTTGGAGCCGACGACGTTGCGCGCCATGATCGACGACGACGCCTGGCCTAACGCGCACGCTTTCACCTCGTGGGCGAAATCGGTCACCGTATCGCCCTCCATCTTGAGATCGACGGTGACCGTGGAGCCGCACAACCGCGACACAGCCGTTGCCGTGGCGTCCGGTTCGGCTAACCGACCGATGCGCGGGATGGTGCCAGCAAGCTCGATGATGCGCCGATTGTAGACCTCATTCAGCATGGCAATATCGCCGTTTCCGCCGGGATTCCTTCGATATTCTTTTCGACATTATTGGCCTGTGTGCCGCCGCCGATGAGTTATATAAGAATGAGCGGGCCGGCGCGAGAGTCCGGCTGCACCGAGCTCATGTCCGACCCATCCGATAACGCACCGTCCGCACCGCATGCGACCTCCGACCTCGAAGAGGGCACCGCGCTGAAGCCGAAATTTGGCGCCGACGGGCTGATAACCTGCGTCGCTACCGATGCCAGCTCGGGTGAGGTGCTGATGGTCGCGCACATGAACGAAGAGGCGCTGGGCAAGACCGTCGCGACGGGGCAGGCTTGGTACTACAGCCGCTCGCGCCGCGCCCTGTGGAGGAAAGGGGAGACCTCCGGCCATACCCAGCGCGTGGTCGAAATGCGCATCGACTGCGATCAGGACGCCGTCTGGATCAGGGTTGAGCAAACCGGCGGCGCCTGCCACACCGGCCGCCATTCATGTTTCTATCGCGCGGTGCCGCTCGGCAAAGGCGGGGTCGCGCTCGAGTTCCGCGGCGCGCGCGTGTTCGATCCGCAGGCGGTGTATCGGGATGGTTCACCCGGCGGGGCGAGGAAGCGAGGCGGGATAAAGTGATCCGTCAGCGCCCTCGCCGAAAAGCGTAAGTCCTCTTCGGCGAACGCGTTTGCGCAATAGCCGCTCATCGCCCGCCAATCGCCCGTCAATCGTCCGCCATGTCGGATCCCGAACAAGGCGTAGCCAGCAATTAATCTTATTGCGCAATTCCGGCGAGCAAACGGCGCGTCTTAAACGAATTCGTGCCGCGGCCTGCGTAGACTGCCGACACTCAGACCAGGGCCGATCATGCGCTTTGTCTGCGCCACATTGTTGCTTGCCCTGAGCGCCGCGCCGGCGTTCGCGCAGACCCGCGCGCCAGTTATCGTCATTCCTGGCCGACCGGATGTGCCGGTGATGATGAACGGCGTCGACGTCTCGTGGTCGGTGATCGAGGGTGAGTTCGGTCTCGATCGGCCGGGCGAGATAACGCCGACCGTGATCTATCGACCGTTTGCGAGCCCAGTTCCCTATGGTTATCCTTATGGCTATTACGGTCCGGGCTATTTTCCGGCGACGGGAAAACGTCCCGCATATGGCCGCCTGGAGATTGTGCCGCCGCGGCATCGGCCGCTGCCGCCGCCGGCCCCAACCTATTACCGTAGCTGGTCGGCCGAGTCCGCGCCCGGTCCGGTTACCGATTATGCGCCATACCCGCCGCCCGATTACATGGTCGGCGGATACCCGCCGCCATACTCTCGGCGTCGCCCCAAGCCAAAGCACCGCATCGGGTCAGGCAGCCATTCGCGCGACCAGAGGTCCGGTGCCGCGGGGGAAGGCGCACCGCAAGGTTTGAACTACGGACGAAAGTGATTCGCTGGACGGGCCGTTCTGCAGCCGACGTTTCCGCGGGCGCAGTTTGAGCCGGGAATATGAAGGGAGTATCATGTCTTTCCGCCGCGTGACCTTGGCCGCCTTCACCGCAGCATTTACGGCCGGCATGACGTCGCTCGCGTTCGCCGGCTGTTGCGACTGGGGTGTTCCTGCGCCCGTCGCCTACGCGCCGCCCCCCGTCTATGCGGGCTGCGGCGGCTGCGCAGTCCCCATTGCTCCGGTTACCCCTGCGACACCAGTGGTACCGGCGCCGATCAGCGTCGCCGCATGGGACGTCGGCGGCTGCGCCTGCGGCGGCTTGCCCCTCTATTATGCGGCGCCGCCTGTCGTGCCGCCGGTCGCCCCTGCGCCATTCTATGTGGTCAATCAGGGCCCGGCCTATACCGGCCCAGGCCTTATGGTTCCCTTTAAGACCTGGTCGCCGGCCGCCGCCTTTGCACCGGCCATCGGCTATCCCTATGTACCCGGTCCGCGCTATTACCGCCCCACGCGACATTGGCGATCCTATCCGCGCGGTCCGCTCCGCGTGCGGGGATAGTCGCAGCTTGCCAACTCTGTAGTATTTCAGGCGCGCGGCGTTGCGCGTCCGTGTGTGGCAATAAAGAGACCAAGAGCGGCGGCATTCGAAACGTTGAGGCTCTTGATGGCGCCGGGAAGATCAAGCCGCGCCAGATGGTGGCAACGGGCGCGTATTCCCTGACGCAAGCCCCTGCCTTCGGAACCGAGAGCCAGCGCGAGCGGCGCGGGAAGAGCGAGCGCGGCGAGGTCGTCGTTTCCGGCGCTGTCGAGGCCGACGACGAGGAAGCCGCGCTCCCCGAGAGTGTCGAGCGCACGGGCAAGGTTTTGCACGCTGATCATCGGCACGTATTCGAGCGCGCCGGAAGCGGATTTGGCGAGCACGCCGGTCGCCTCGGGGCTGTAACGCGCGGTGGTGATGACCGCAGTGGCGGCGAATGCGGCGGCGGTGCGCAAGATGGCGCCGACATTATGCGGGTCCGTGATCTGGTCGAGTACGAGCACGATGCCGGAGGCAGACAAATCCTCGATCGCGGGCGAGAGCAGGGGATCGGCCTCGGCGAGAACGCCTTGGTGCACGGCGTCGGGCGAAAGCCGCGCGGCAATCGCGTCGGGCCGCACCAATTCCGTCGGCGTCGGCAGCGCAAATCCTTCATCGACTAGACGCCTCGCCGCGTTCGCGGTCGTCAGCAGCCGGCGGATGCGGCGCGCGGGATTGGCCAGCGCTGCCGTGACGGTGTGCCAGCCGTAAAGCATGACCGGATCCTCGGCGCGCCGTCGCACATGCCGCCAGCGCGGCGGATGCGCATCGCCCCGATCGCCGTGGCGTTGCGCGCGCGGGTGTGCATGGCTTTGGCGTTCGCGCATGATCGCTTCTGTGACAGATCTTCTGTGACAGATCTGCGTTGGCAAATCAGGGTTGGCTCGCCATATCATGCGCAACAATTCACCGTTGGCAACTCACCGGGTTTTGGATTGACTCGCTTTCGGCGGCCGACCATATAGCGCCCCGGAGCATCTGCCGGCCTATGCCCGTCGATCGGCCTCGTTGCGGGGGAGTGTCCCGAGCGGCAAAGGGGGCGGACTGTAAATCCGCTGGCTGACGCCTTCGTAGGTTCGAGTCCTACCTCCCCCACCAGCCTTGTTCCGCGCTCCGCGCTTGCCGGGAATTCGCTGTGTGGATGATTGCAAAGCAGGGTGCTTTGAGCCCTAAAGGAACCTGTTGCAGGCGCAGCAACGGAGGCTCGAAGACGGTGAAGAGAATGTCTTCAAAACAACTGGAATTCTACATGCAATCCCGTCGGCACCGCGGCGAATAAACCGTATTTTTAGCGTGTTATTTAAGCTGATCTTAGACCCTATCGCTTAGGGTGACGCCTTAGGACGGGGAAACAGGGCCCGTCGACGACAATAAAAACGACTGGAAAGGCGTCACCATGAAAGCCGTCGTCAGGACGGTCGAGCCCGCCGAGCGCGAGGCGCGCTTCGACCATATCCGGCCGCAATATCTGGAGGCGTTGACCTTGGTCGAGCGCCTGCACCGGCGTCTGCTCGATGTCATTAAGGACGAATTTGACCGCCGCGGGCGCGCCGACATCAACTCGGTACAGGCGCTTTTGTTATACAATATCGGCGACAAGGAGCTGACGGCCGGGGAGCTGCGCACGCGAGGCTATTATCTCGGCTCCAACGTCTCCTACAATCTCAAAAAGCTGGTCGAAATTGGTTTTCTCGACCATCAGCGCTCGCGGATCGACCGCCGGTCGGTACGCATAAAGCTCACCGACAAAGGCCGCGAGGTGCGTGACGTCGTCGATGCGCTCTACAACAAGCATGTGCGCACGGTGGAACAGGTCGGCGGCATCAATGCCGAGGAGTTCGGCGTGCTCAACAAGTCGCTGCACCGCTTGGAGCGCTTCTGGACCGACCAAATTCTCTATCGGCTCTGATCGGAGCCGCGCGTCTCGCCGGGATTTCCTGGTACCGGCGCAACTTCAAAAGCTCGGCGCAAATGCCGGGCTTTTTTGACGATGGTGCCGGACGTTCATGCCCCTGGGATGCTGCGCCTGGAGCCGATTCTTCGTCATCCGAGATCTGTCGCCCGACGCCGATTTCTCCTTTTGGCCCGGCCCTCCTTCGTGCTAATTCTTCGGAGAGGGCGGCGTCGTGTTCCCGCTCATCTCAGCCTTCATGGCGTGCTGGATCGCGACCCCATGAGCAAAACGCATGATCGAGATCGCGGGCGGGTGGACCGCCGCGTGGCAGTGAGACACCTTCTCGGCGCGGCAAGTTTCGGCGCAGCCGGATTGTCGGCGGGGAAAGCCATAGCCGACCAGACCCTGGATGCGCTGATCGGCGCCGCCCAGCGCAACGAGTTGGGGCAGTCTTTCGACGAAGCGACCCGCACCGTCCGCATGCCGAAGCCGTCGGACCCGACCGTTTGCGCGGCGACCGCGGAGACGACCGAGCAGGCCGTCGCCCGCTACGCCACGATCGTGGCCCAAGGCGGCTGGCCGAAGGTTCCGTCGGTCAAGATCCTGCGGCTCGGCGATCGGCATCCGAGTGTCCGCGTTTTGCGCGCGCGGCTCGCAGTTTCCGGTGACATCGATCCGAGCGCAGTCCGCAACGACATCTATGATTCGTACGTCGAGGCCGCCGTACGGCACTTCCAGGCGCGCCACGGCTTGACGGTTGACGGCGTCCTGCGCGCGGAGACCTTGACAGCGATGAACGTGCCGGCGGCGACGCGGCTAGCCATGCTCAAGATAAACGTCGGCCGACTGCGTGCGCTTGGCGGCAGTCTCGCTCCCCGTTACGTGGTCTGCAACCTGCCGGCGGCGCGCGTGGAGGCGATCCAGAACGGCGTCGCCGTCTCGCGCCACACCGCCGTCGTCGGGCGGCCCTCCCGACCCTCGCCGGTGCTCAACAGCAAAATCGTCGAGGTCAACTTCAATCCCTATTGGACCGTGCCGGTCTCGATCGTGCGCAAGGATTTGATCCCGCTCATGCAGAAACTGCCGGATTATCTCGCCGAGAACCACATCCGTATTTTCGATGCGCGACACCACGAGCTGCCGGCCTCGCAGATCAACTGGTACTCCGAGGACGCGGTCCATTATACGTTCAGGCAGGATCCCGGCAGTCTCAATTCGCTGGGAGTGCTCCGTATGAACTTCCCGAGTCCTTATGGGGTGTACATGCACGATACGCCGGAGAAGAACCTGTTCGGCGAGGATTTCCGCTTCGATTCATCCGGCTGCGTGCGCGTGCAGAACGTGCGCGAGTTGGTGGCGTGGCTCCTGGATGAGACGCACGGCTGGTCGCGCACACAGATCGACGCGGTGATCAAGTCGGGCGAACAAAAGAATGCGCGTCTGGCAACACCTGTCCCGTTGCATTGGGTGTATATTACCGGCTGGGCTACCACCGACGGCGTCGTGCAGTTCCGCGAGGACATTTATGGCAAGGACGGCCTGCCCGGCGACAGCTCAACGCAGACAGCGACGACCAATTTGTGACGTTCCGACCGGCGGCCGGGGAACCACCGCGCGCCGCGCGGGCTCTGCCAAGCCGCCGATCGCGGTGAGCGGCTCGGCAAGAATCTCAGAAGGGGTAGAGTAATGCTTCACGCAACGAAATCGACGCGCCGCCCATGGTCGGTGCGCGACGTCAAACCGGGTGGCGGTGGCAACGCAGGCGTCGGCGCCTGCGCGTTGGCGGTCTTCCTGTTGCTGACGAACGCGGCGCCCGCTGCCTCCAGCAAAATTGCGGTCGAACAGCCGTGGATGCGCTTCATCATCAAGTCGCGGCCGGCCTCCGGGTATTTCATCTTGCGCAATAACGGCGATGTTGCGGCGGAACTTACCGGCGCCTTCTCGCCGGCTTGCGGCATGCTGATGCTGCATCTCTCGAAAGAGGCCAACGGCGTCGAGCAGATGCTGCCGGTCAAGAGCGTCAACGTCCCGGCGCACGGCACCGTAAGCTTCAAGCCGGGCGGCTATCACCTGATGTGCATGCATCCAAAGCCTGCGATGCGGGTCGGCCACAGCGTGCCGGTGACCCTCACTTTCGCCGGCGGCGCTCAGGTGAGTGCGCAGTTTCCGGTGAAGGGCGTGAAGTAGGCGGGAAATCGGCACCGACGCTGGTGTCCCAGTTCTGAAGTTCGCACTATTTTGCGGCGTGTTCGTCTGCGAACTTCGGAATCGAAGGATACCAGCAACCTATTGATCTAGCGTGGCTTTGGTTCAGAAGTCCGCATGACGAACTCGCGGCAAGAATGGTGCGGACTTCTGGACCGCCACACTGCGGCGGATTACACTTCAAATCCCCGGTCTGTTATGCTTGTCTGTTGTGCGCTCGTTGCGCCAGAAGTGCATCGATTGAGGTTGGAGGGGGAACATGAGCGACCAGACCAAGTTCGTTCTCGACGAAACGCAGATACCGAAGACTTGGTACAATCTGGCGGCGGATTTGCCGAAGCCGTTGCCGCCGGTGCTGCATCCCGGCACCAAGCAGCCGGTCGGTCCGGCGGACCTCGAGCCGCTGTTTCCGATGGCGCTGATCCTCCAGGAGGTGTCGGCCGAGCGCTACATCGATATTCCGGAACCGATCCGCGACGTCTACCGGATGTGGCGGCCGACGCCGCTCATTCGCGCGCGACGTCTGGAGAAGGCGCTGGATACGCCGGCGAAAATCTACTTCAAATATGAGGGGGTCTCGCCGGCCGGCTCGCACAAGCCGAACACGGCGGTGCCGCAGGCCTGGTACAACAAGGAACAGGGCGTCACGCGGCTTTCTACCGAAACCGGCGCCGGCCAGTGGGGCTCGGCGCTGGCGTTTGCCGGGGCGCTGTTCGGCATCGACGTGACCGTGTTCCAGGTCCGCGTCTCCTATGACCAGAAGCCCTATCGCCGGGCGCTGATCGAGACTTACGGCGCGCGCTGCATCCCCTCGCCGTCGAAAGAGACCGACTCCGGCCGGGCCATCCTGGCCAGGGACCCGAACAGCCCGGGCTCGCTCGGCATCGCCATTTCCGAGGCCGTGGAGGTGGCGGCCAAGGACCCGCAGGTGAAATATTCGCTTGGCTCGGTGCTCAACCACGTGATGTTGCACCAGACCGTCAACGGCCAGGAAGCGAT
The DNA here is from genome assembly GCA_021811945.1 of Pseudomonadota bacterium. Classification (GTDB taxonomy): domain Bacteria; phylum Pseudomonadota; class Alphaproteobacteria; order Rhizobiales; family Xanthobacteraceae; genus BOG-931. The sequence goes on from JAKAPE010000055.1 coordinate 14,346, forward strand.
CAAGCAGTTCGAAATGACGGGGGACGATCCCGACGTGATCATCGGCTGCACCGGCGGCGGCTCCAACTTCGCCGGCCTTGTCTTTCCGTTCCTCGGGCTGCAACTGCGCGGCGGGCGCAAGCGCCGCATCATCGCCGTCGAGCCGGCCGCCTGTCCGTCGCTGACGCGCGGAAAATACGCCTACGATTTCGGCGACACCGGGCATTTGACGCCGCTGGTGAAGATGCACACGCTGGGCTCGACCTTCATTCCGCCCGGGTTCCACGCCGGGGGGCTGCGCTACCACGGTATGGCGCCGATGGTGTCGCATATCCACGAGCTTGGATTGATCGAGGCGCGCGCCTACCACCAGAAGACCTGCTTCGATGCCGGCGTGCAGTTCGCGCGTTGCGAAGGCATCGTGCCGGCGCCGGAAGCCAACCACGCCGTGCGCTGCGCCGTCGACGAAGCTCTGCGTTGCAAGCGGGAAGGGAGGCCTGAGACCATCCTGTTCAACATGTCCGGCCACGGCCATTTCGACATGGCCGCCTATATCGCCTATTTCGACGGCAAGCTGGTCGATCAGGACTATGACGAAGGCGAGCTGGCCATGGCGCTCGCCGGCCTGCCCAGCGTCGCGGCTTAGCTTTGTAGCCCGTATTGCGTTTGCGCAATCCGGGGACAGCCGCGGGGCGTGAACCGGATTCCCGGGGTTCGCTAAGACCGAACGCCGGACGCGGAGCCTGTCATCGGGCCGCGCTTTGCGCGGACCCGGTGGTGCCTTTGCCTGCCCGACGATTGCTCTTGAAGTTCATATCAATGCGACTATCTCTTGAAAAAAGCAGGGTAACGCTTGTGTTACCCTAGAAAATGCTTGAAATTCGCTATTACGTGGCCGCCGCAGGCCAGCAGCCGTTCGCCGAGTGGTATGCGGACTTGGATGCGGCGGCGCGCGCCAAGGTCACGCGCGCCGTCGTCCGATTGGAACAAGGCAACTTCTCCAACGTCAAGACAGTCGGCGAAGGCGTGTTCGAATACCGGATCGGTTTCGGGCCGGGCTACCGTATCTATTTCGGGCAGGACGGGCCCACGCTCGTCATCTTGCTGACGGGCGGCACGAAGAAGCGCCAGCAGCGTGATATCGATGCGGCGCACGCTTATTGGTCCGAGTACAAACAAACGAAGCGCGGACAGCGCTGAATAGGAGATGGAAAATGGCAAGAACAAAAAGCTTCCGAGGCTTGGTCGAGCATCACGTCAAGACCGACAAGAAATTCGCCGAGGCGCTTCTGCGCGAAGGTATCGACGCGATGCTCGGCGGCGACCTCGAAACCGGCAAAACGATTATCCGCGATTACATCAAGGCTACCGTCGGCTTCGAGAAGCTCGGCGCCGCGACCGATACGCCGCCCAAAAGCCTCATCCGCATGTTCGGCGCGCGCGGTAACCCGCAGGCCAAGAACCTATTCAGCGTGATCGATTATCTGCAAAAGCAAGCCGGCGTGCGCCTATACGTCGCTGGATAAAAGAGTATGTATACTCTGTTCACATGAGAACCCGAAAACCGAATTGGCCACATCTCAATCTTTTCGCCCTTTCAGTCGAGTCTCGCTTTTTCGGGTTTTCACGGAATCTGGGTATAGCGTGGATTGCGCAACGCGCAATTACGGTGACAGTGCATTTATATGAAGGCCAAGAAGAAAAATAAGTGCACTGTCACCGTAATGCTGCGTAATGCCTGTCACCGTAATGCTGCGTAATGCCAGAAAATAAGTGCACTGTCACCCTAATGCACGTAATGCCCGTAATGCGCGTAATGCGTAATCGCGTAATCGTGGCGTCAGCTCTCCCCCGGTGGGAAGGGGTCGACCGCCGAAGCGCGGCATCGTCATTCCGGGTTCGCGCCTTCGGCGCGCCCCTGAATGACGGCCTTGGACGCAATCCGGGCCCGTCCGGCCCCGCCGACCAGCAAATGGATCGGCTGGCGGAAATCCCCAAATGTAGCGGGAGATAGTTGCGGAATAACCAAGGCCTTGCGTTAGGCTACCGGTATGATATCCGCGAGGCGCTAGTGTCCCGATTCCGAAGTTCGCATCATTTTGCGGCTCCCTCGTTTGCGAACTTCGGAATCGAAGGACACTAGCAACTTATTGATCTAGTGTGGCTTTGGTTCAGAAGTCCGCATGACGAGTTTGCGGTAAGAATGATGCGGACTTCTGAACCGCCACACTAGGCCATTTGGCGCAAAAAATTCGTCCAGGAGCGGGATCAATGTCGGTCAGTCATGGTGCAATGCTGGCAGCCGAGAGCTTTTTCTCGGCCTCGTTGGCCGAAAGCGATTCTGAGATCGCCGACGCGATTTTGCGCGAACTCGGCCGCCAGCGGGACGAAATCGAGCTGATCGCCTCGGAAAACATCGTTAGCCGGGCGGTACTTGAGGCGCAGGGCTCCGTGCTGACCAATAAATATGCGGAGGGTCTGCCAGGTAAGCGTTATTACGGCGGCTGCCAGTTCGTCGACATTGCTGAACGGTTGGCGATCGAACGGGCGACAAAGCTGTTCGGCTGTAGATTCGCCAATGTGCAACCGCATTCCGGCGCTTCGGCCAATGCGGAAGTGTTCATGGCGCTGATGCAGCCCGGCGACACTTTTCTTGGGCTCAACCTCACCGCCGGCGGCCATTTGACTCACGGCTCCCCGGTCAACCTTTCGGGCCGCTGGTTCAAGGCGGTGCCCTACGGTGTGCGGCGGGATAACCACCTCATCGATATGGAGGAGGTCGAGCGGCTGGCGAAGGAGCACCGACCAAAGGTGATCATCACCGGCGGATCGGCCTATCCGCGCATCATCGATTTCCGCCACTTCCGTGAGATCGCCGACGAGGTCGGTGCCTATCTCATGGTCGATATGGCGCATTTTGCCGGGCTCGTCGCCGGCGGCGTACATCCGAGCCCGTTTCCGCACGCGCACGTGGTGACGACGACCACTCACAAGACGCTTCGGGGACCGCGCGGCGGCGCGATCTTCGCCGACGACGAGGCGCTGGCAAAAAAGCTCAATTCCGCGGTATTTCCAGGCATGCAGGGCGGCCCGCTCATGCACGTGATCGCGGCGAAGGCGGTGGCGTTCGGAGAGGCGTTGCATCCGTCGTTCAGACTTTACGCGAGGAACGTCGTCGAGAATGCGAAAGCCCTTGCAGAGACTCTGAGATCCTCCGGCTTCGATTTGGTTTCGGGCGGCACCGACACGCACCTGATGCTGGTGGATTTGCGGAAAAAGCGCCTGACCGGGAAGGTCGCCGAGGCGGCGCTGGGGCGCGCCCACATCACCTGCAACAAGAACGGCATTCCCTTCGACCCCGAAAAGCCCACGGTCACTTCGGGGATACGGCTTGGCACGCCGGCGGCAACGACGCGGGGTTTCGGCATCGCCGAGTTTCGCCAAGTTGGTCATTTGATTGCCGAAGTACTTGATGTGCTTGCGCAAAAGGGCGTGGACGAAGACCCGGCGGCCGAACAAAGCGCGCGAGAGAAGGCAAGGCGCCTCGTGGACCGATTTCCGATTTATGGGGGGTAGGGCGAGGCATGCGCTGTCCGAGTTGTGGAAGCCTCGATACCCAGGTGAAAGATTCACGGCCGACGGAGGAGTCTTCCGTCATCCGCCGCCGCCGCCTGTGCCTTGCCTGCAATTTCCGCTTCACCACCTTCGAGCGGGTGCAGTTGCGCGAACTCATCGTCATCAAGCGCAATGGCCGCCGTGTTCCTTTCGACCGAGACAAGCTCTTGCGTTCGGTGCAGATCGCGTTGCGCAAGCGTCCGGTAGAGCCCGAGCGCATCGACCAAATGGTTTCAAAGATCGTGCGCGAACTGGAAAGCCAGGGCGAAAGCGAGATTTCCTCGGAAACGATCGGCGAAACGGTGATGGCGTATCTGCGCGACCTCGACGACGTCGCCTATGTGCGTTTTGCTTCCGTCTATCGCAATTTCCGCGAGGCCAAGGACTTCGAGACGGCACTTGCGGAATTGTCGGCCGACGAAGCCGCCGCGATGGCGCGCAAGTGAGCGCGCCGTCACGCCGGGCCGAGCCGGTCTTCGACTGTGAGGTCGAGCCGCGGCGGATCGAGGTATTCATCCACGGTCATCGCGTGGCGAAATGCAACGTCCATGGAAGAAAACCTGTCGCGGGATAAGGCGTCCGCGCAAAGCGTCGACGCCCGCTTCATGGCCCTCGCCCTTTCCCTCGGACGGCGCGGGCTGGGGCGCACCTGGCCCAATCCCGCCGTCGGCGCAGTGATCGTCAAGGACGGCATCATCATCGGCCGGGGCTGGACGCAAGCGGGCGGTCGACCGCACGCGGAGATCGAAGCGTTGCGCCGCGCCGGGAAAGCCGCGCGGGGCGGGACACTCTATGTGACGCTCGAGCCGTGCTCGCATCATGGGCAATCGCCGCCTTGCGCCGACGCGGTCATCGCCGCCGGGATTGCGCGCGTTGTGTCGGCGTTGGAAGATCCCAATCCCGAGGTGGCGGGCGAGGGACATGCGCGGCTGCGGGCGGCGGGGATCACGGTCGAAGTCGGGATGTGCGCCGAGGAGGCGCGCCATGACCATGCCGGCCACATTCGCCGGATGCGCGAGGGCCGGCCGCATGTGGCGCTCAAGCTCGCCATCTCCGCGGACGGCAAAGCCGGCGCCGCCGGCCGCCGGCCCGTCGCGATCACGGGCGAAGCGGCGCGCGAACGGGTTCACCTCATGCGCGCGCAGTTCGACGCGGTCATGGTGGGCATCGGCACTGTGCTCGCCGACGATCCGATGCTCACTTGCCGGTTGCCCGGCATGGCCGCCTATTCGCCCGTGCGTATCATTCTCGATGGCGACTTGCGCCTGCCGCTCGACTCGCGCCTTGCCTGCAGTGCGCAGGAAGTGCCGGTGTGGGTGTTTGCAGGCGTGCAGACATCGTCGGCCGCCGAGCAGGCGTTGCTGGAAGTGGGTGTTCAGGTCGTCCGCGCCGAGGCGATCAAGGGAGGTCTGATACTGTCGGCAGTGCTCAGGCTCGTCGCTGCCCGCGGCATTACGCGCTTGATGGTCGAAGGTGGGCCAAAGCTCGCCGCAACTTTCGTTGCCGGCGACCTCGTCGACGAGGCCGTGTTGTTTCACTCGCCGCAGAACATCGGTGCCGACGGCATCGATGCACTTGACGGGCTGCCGCTCGCTGCGCTGGGGTATTCGCTGGAGCAGCAAACCAGCGAAATGGTCGGTGCCGATAGGCGCGAAATTTTTCTTCGATTTTCCGAACGAGGATGACGAGCGTGTTCACCGGAATTATCGACGATATTGGCGAAGTCATTGACTTTAGCGACCAGGGAGATGGTCTACGTCGCCTCACCATTGCCTGCGGCTACGACCCGGAAACGATCGA
>JAKAPE010000056.1 GCA_021811945.1 Pseudomonadota bacterium
CCGATATACGCAAAAGTGAACAGCGGCGGGGCAGGAAGCGCCGGCGGGAAGACCCGCCGGAACACTGTCGCGAGCGCTGAAGATCGAGTCACAGCATCCCGCCTTGGGTGCCCAACCCGTGCAGGGTTGGGCGCTTGCTCTGGCACGAAACTGGCGCGTAAACCCGTGTTTTCGGGCTCCGAACCGCTACTTTACGCGCCAGATCGCTCCCCAAAACTTCATTAATCACAGCCGCTTAGGTTTTGCGGGGTCGCTTGCCAAGGTTGGGGTCGGGGGTTCGAATCCCCTCGCCCGCTCCAGAATAAGAAAAGAAAATCAGAAGATTAATTGCGGCCCTTCGGGGCCGCAATTGTTTAGAACGCTGTTTAGAGCGCGGGCTATTCTGAGAAATCCAAGCGGGATCTGACCGATCGGAAGCAAAACGCCGGATAGGATGGCCCAGGCGGGGCGGTGGTCGATGAGGTCTGCTCGGCGTCGGCCCGGCTCGGGAAGTCGGGCACTTCCGTTTGTAAAGGTCGAGCACCACGGCTCCGAACTCGGCTTGGACGAAAAGGGCTGCTCGGGGCGGCATAGGACGCAGGCGGCAGAGCCTCACGCGAGCAGCCGTTGCGGCGAAATATCGGAATCGGATCCGTCCCGGCCGAGCCCGCCAAGCCGCACACCAAATCGTTCCGCAAATCCGCTGGCGCCTTTTTCGGTGATTGCCACGGCGCGGCTGTCCCGCTCGCGTGAGAGCCAGCCGATGTCGAAGCAGCGGCGCGCGAGCGCGGCGCCGACTGCTCCCGCCAGATGCGGACGCCGTTCGCTCCAGTCGAGGCAAGGGCGGCAAAAGGCGCGCTTGCAACGGCCGATGCCGGCCACGTCGATGCCGAAGTCGGCGAAGAATGCCCGACCGGCGGGCGTCACGAGGCCGCCGTCCTCGCCGAGAACAACATGGCCGCGCGCGGCCAGCGATTGGGCGAGCGCGACTCCCAGCCGCCCGGCGAGGTGATCATAACACGTCCGGGCATTGCGCAGAGCCTCGTCGCCGCGCGAGCGAGGCCGATAGCGTGGCGGGCCTTCGGCGGCACCCGCCATGATGCTTTCGAGCATGGGGCCGACGAGCGCAGAGGCGAGGCGGTAATAGGCATGGCGTCCCTGCCGTTCCACCCAGAGGAGGCGCGCCTCGGTCAGCTTTCCGAGATGCTCGCTTGCCGTTTGCGGCGACACATGGGCGGCGAAAGCCAGCTCCTTCGCCGTCAACGCGCGCCCGTCGAGCAAGAGGCAGAGAATGTTGGCGCGGGCCGGGTTGCCGACGAGCGCGGCGACCTCGGCAATTGAGGGATGGGAAGTGGACATGCGGGGAAAATGGCGCCGCCCGGGTCGCGTTTCAGCCCCCAACACTTCGGCTTCGGCCGCATCGATGAGAGCGGTATAGCGGCGCTCTTTTGCCCATCTTCGTGAGGTCGATAACGCCAACCCTCGGAGTTGAAATGACGGATATCGTTTCGAGGCTCGACCCGCGCGAGAAGCATTTCCGCGTGCCGGGCCCGCATCCCGAATTGTCGCTGTTCCTGCGCACCCTCGCGCCCGAGCCCGCGACGCCGCCACTCGGACGCACCGTCCTCTATGTGCACGGCGGAACCTTCCCTTCGGCGCTCGCGATCGCCCACCGCTTCGACGGCCGTTCCTGGCGCGACGAGCTTTGCGCTGCCGACTTTCATGTCTGGGGGCTCGATTTCCACGGCTTCAAGGTCGAGTTCGCGCGCGACATTGGATTGGCCGCGGCACCGGATCGGGAGATTGCCGCGCGCGCCAAGACGACAGCCGCCGCCAGGCTCGCCCGTGACCTGGATTTCACCAACATCCGCCGATATCCGCCAGAGGATTATGCCGGGATTGTCGTCCTGCGACTGCCCGATGACGCGACAGCGCGCGCGATCGGCGCGGCGGTCCAACGATTCGTTCGGGAGGAGGCTTTTCTCGCTGCCCTCAAGGGCCGGCTGGCGATCATCGAGGTCGATCGCGTGCGGTTCCGGGCGCCCCTCATTTGAGGGTCAGAGGCTGCCGCATCCCGCCCCGCACAACCTCTCGCGGAGGTAGCCACCGCTCCGGCGCCCCGGAATGGTGCGCGCGCGCAAGATGACCCCGATCGGCGAGGGGATCCTATGCCTTCAAAATGGCCCTTTATGAGTAGCCAATTATCGAACAGTGTAGAGCGAGCCGAGCGGCATCGCCTGGGGGACCTGTGAGCCATCGCTTTTAGGATTTTGTGAGCACAGCCATGCACGATAGCGCACGTATTGGGAGCGACAGTCTCGCGAGCCCGCGCGTCAAGGTGCGCCGGCGCTCGGAGCGCGGCGTCTACGACTTCGATACCATCGCCTCGATCCTCGATGCGACCTTCCTCTGCCATGTCGGATTCGTGGGGGAGGGCCAGCCCTATGTCATCCCGACGAGCTTCGGGCGGCAGGATAGGCGGCTCTATATTCACGGGTCCGCGGCCAGCCGAATGCTGCGCCATCTGGGCGAGACCCCGCCGGTCTGCATCACCGTAACCCTGCTCGATGGCCTCGTTCTCGCCCGCTCCGCCTTCCATCATTCCCTCAATTATCGCTCGGTCGTGATCTTGGGGCGGGCGAGACCCGTTGACGGCGGAGAAAAGCTGCGAGCGCTCGAGGTCATTTCCGATCACATCATTCCGGGGCGATGGGCCGACGTCAGGAAGCCCAGCGAAGCGGAGATGCGGGCAACGGCGGTGCTGGCCGTCGAAATCGAAGAAGCCTCGGCAAAGATCCGCAGCGGCCCGCCGCTCGACGATGCCGAGGACATCGAGCGGACGTGTTGGGCAGGCGTAGTGCCGTTCGCGACGACCGCGCAGACGCCCATCCCGGATGGAATACTGCCGGCGAGCATCGAGATGCCAAGCTACCTCTCCGAGCTTGGGGCACCCCGGCGCACGGTGCGAAGCGGCGAGCGCAATCGTTCGTGACGACGCGCCCCGACGACGCGGCCCTTCACAGATGCCCCAGCCAACGGCGAGGTCCCGAAACCGGACGTGCGGGGAAGTTAGCCAGGGTTGTCACGCGGGTTCGAATGCCCCAAGCGGGGTCCACAGTTCAGTCGAGCAGTGTCGCCAGCCGCCGCTTGATGCTGTCGGCAATGTAGAGAGCCAAAGTCGCGAGCTGCTGGTTGCCGAGCCTCTGTTCACGTGCCTCTTGCGCCGAATGCGGTGGCAGCATAGAGTGCCATCGCGCGATGGCCGTCAGGCGAGTTTCAACAGAGAGCGGGGCATCTCCGCTACCGCGAACGACATGCAACCGGACACAAACAGAACGGCTTGTGAGAATCCTCAGGACCGCGTTACTGCCTTAAGCAAAATCGAGGTGCATTCATGCGACGTTCTGGTCGTCGGTAAAGGCAATGCTGCGCTTTGTGCCGCGCTGGCAGCGCGCGATCGGGGCGCTCGCGTTACAATCATTGAAGCCGCATCTGAAGACGAATCGGGGGGCAACAGTCGATTTGCTGGCGGCGTCATGCGGTTTCAATACGACTCGGTCCGCGACCTGCAGCGGGTTTGTGATATCCCGGAAACCGAAGTCAACGACGTGGATTGGGACAGCAATACGACGGAAGAGTTTTACGACGATCTCTTTCGGGTTACGAGTCTGCGGACCGACCCGAAGTTGAGCGAGCTTTTGGTCACCAAGAGTCTTGATGTCATGGTCTGGCTGCGCGGCCAAGGCGTGCGTTTCAGTCCAAATTATCGCAATCAATCGGTGGTGATCGATGGCAAGCGCAAGTTTTTCGGTCGTTTTCCACTCTGGGTGTCAGGAGGAGGCGCCGGGCTCGTTCAGGACCTAACGACGACTGCCCTGAAAAAAGGTATCGAAATCTTCTATGAGACTCGCGGCGTGTCTCTGATCTATGACGGCGAGAGAGTTCAAGGCATTGTAGCGAAGAGAAAAGGCAAATCCGAGAGGTTCACCGCCAAAGTCGTAGTCCTTGCCTGTGGCGGCTTTGAATCCAATCCGGAGTGGCGCGCGCGTTATCTTGGAGCGGGATGGGAGCTGGCCAAGGTCCGCGGCACGCGGTTCAATATGGGCGAGGGGCTGCGCATGGCGCTGGACATCGGCGCATGTCCGCACGGCAACTGGTCTGGAAGACACGCGGTCTCGTGGGAGCGCTATGCGCCGGATTATGGAGATCTCAATATGCTGGAGAGCTCCTATCGCCACAGTTATCCCTATTCCATCATGATCAACGCCGATGGCAAAAGATTCGTCGATGAAGGCGCTGATTTTTACAACTACACCTATGCGAAATACGGCGCTGAGGTTCTCAATCAGCCGGGGCAGTTCGCCTATCAGGTCTTTGATGCCAAAGCCAAGGACTTGCTGCGGCCTGAATATGGCGACCGGAAAGTGACCCGCTTCGCCGCGGACACGCTGGAAGATCTGGCGGCGAAACTCGATGGGGTCAACGCGGAAAACTTTCTGAAGACGGTGCGCGAATTCAACGCTGCGGTGACCGTCGATGTTCCGTTCAACCAGGGAATAAGGGACGGCCGTCGCACCATCGGGATCGAGCCGCCGAAATCGAATTGGGCCAATCCGCTCGATACGCCGCCTTTCACGGCCTTTGCCGTAACCTGCGGCGTGACCTTCACGTTCGGCGGACTTCGAATTGTTCCCGAGACGGCGCAGGTCGTCGACCTGAACTTCGATCCGATCCCCGGCCTGTACGCGGCGGGCGAAATGGTGGGCGGGATTTTCTATTTCAACTATCCGGCGGGGACGGGACTGGTTTCGGGCAGCGTGTTTGGCCGCATCGCGGGAACGGCTGCCGCCGACGCGGCTCTTGCCCGGTGATGGAGGCCTCTGCATTCCGAGGACCTGCGGGGCGGACGACCACCGGCACGCTGTCACGGTTCGTCGTCGAAACCGGAGCCGATGAAATTCCAGGCGCCGTCCTGGTCGCTGCCCGCGATGCGTTGATCGATACGCTCGGCGTTGCTCTGGCCGGCGCGTGCGAGCGGGCGGCGCACATTGCAGCGCGCTGGGTCGAAGAAAACGGCAGCCGCCCACGGGCCACGCTGTGGGGCCGGGCGCTCAGAACAAGCGCTGCCGAGGCGGCCTTCGCCAATGGTGTCTCAGCGCATGCCTTGGATTTTGATGACAGCCACCCAGGCGCGCGCGGTCACGCGAGTGCCAGCCTGATACCAGCGGCGATCGCAGCTGGTGAAGTCGTCGGAGCATCGGGTCGCGAGGTTTTGGCCGCATACGCCATAGGGCTTGAGGTGGCCGCAAAGATCGGTCGTATCGTTGGCAACGGACACCTGCAGCGCGGCTGGCATCCGACGGCTTCGGTCGGTCTTATCGGTTCGACGGCGGTCGCCGCGCGATTGTGGGGTCTTGAAGCAACTCAGCTTGAACGCGCCTGGGGTGTTGCCGGCTCCCAGGTCGGCGGCCTCGTTCGCAATTTCGGAACGATGACCAAGCCGTTCCATGCCGGCCACGCGGCGCGCAGCGGTCTTTTCTCCGCCTGGATGGCAAAGCAAGGTTTCACAGCTGACAACACCATCTTTGACGAACCGGGCGGCATATTCGCCATTTATGCCGGCGGCGATGGCGATCCGGCGGAGGCGGTCGTGGCCTCCTTAGCCAAACCATGGGAAATCCTCGACCCAGGCAACTTCGTGAAGCGATGGCCGTGCTGTTATTCGAACCATCGGGCCCTCGGAGGGCTTTACACGCTGATCGAGAAGCACGCGCTGCGCGCCGAAGAAATTACCGAGGTAGCGATCGGTTTTCTGCCGGGCGGAGACCGGGCGCTCGTCAGCCATAACCCGAAGACGGGATTGGAAGGAAAGTTCAGCATTGAATACGTGATTGCAGCGGCACTGCTCGACGGCCCTATAACGCTTGGAACGTTCACCGACGCCATGGTTCAGCGAGCGCCGGTGCAAGCGTTGATGCAAAAGGTGCACCGCATCCGAATTCCCGATGACAAAGTCTATTCAGGCATCGCAGGTCATAACGAGATCGCTGTCACGACGCCACGCGGACGCTTCACGTTGCGAGCCGAGCGCGTGCCGGGTTCCCCGGCGTGGCCGATGACGGCACCGGATCGAGCTACAAAATTCGGAGATTGCACGGAGCCGGCTCTCGGCCCAGCGGGCACTGTGCAATTGCTCGACCGTCTTCAGTGCTGCGTTGAGCTTGCAGACATACGCGAAATAACTGCCGCGACAGTACCGGCTCACAATAGCCTCGGGCGAACGACGCCCGGCAAAGTTCGCGCCTGATCAAGGCGTTGATGAAGAGCAACGGCGCCGACGCGAAACGACGCGCCGGTCACCAGCGCCAATTTCTTGGTCCCGTCTTCCTTCATTCTGTCTTGCGGCATCTTTATCGTTGCTGCGAGATCAAAGCGTCGGGCGTTACGACCAGCCGCGCGGCTCGGCGGTCATGCTATCGACCGCCGCGACTTGCTCGACCAAGGCTCGCGTCGCGGCCGCATCAAGCGCCGGCAGCGGCGGACGCGGATGGCCGCAATCGCGGCCGAACCAGCGGGCGGCAGCTTTGAGTCCAGGCACGCCGGCGTCACGGAAGGCGCGAAACAGGATCGCGGCGTCTTCCTGAAGGCGGTAAGCTTCCTTGTACGACTCCCGCCGGCATAAGCCGTAAAGCTCACGCACCAGGCGCGGCGAAATGCCGGCCAGCGGCGACAACAATCCGGTAGCGCCGACGGCGCCGGCGGAGATCATGTATTCGGTACCGGAGATGAACTGGAAATCGGGCCGCACGGCGCGCGCGACGGTCATCACCTCGATCATGTATTGCCAGTCGAGGCTGGTGTCGATGAGACCGGCGAAATTCGGCAAGCGGCCGAGCAAATTCACCACCGACGCGCTGCCGAACTCGACCTCGCCCATCTCGCTTGGCGAATTGAGGACGAAGAACGGCAATGCGCCGGCCTCGCCGATCGCCGCGAAATGCTCGACCAGCATGGCTTGCGGCGGCGTCCAATAGTACGGCACCGCGGCGATGATGGCCGACGCGCCGGCCGCCCGCGCATGCGCCGCAAGCGACGCGGCGATGGCGGTGCCGGCCTCGCTGACGTTCACGATCACCGGCACGCGGTGGCCGACATGTTTGATCGCAAACTCGGCCAACGCCTTGCGTTCCTCCGCGGTCAAACTCACCGATTCGCCGGCATGCATCGGCAGCGCCAGGCCTTCGGCGCCGTGACGCGCGTGAAAATCAAGCAGCGTCCCGTAGCACGCGTAATCGACGCCGCCTTCCGTAAACGGCGTCAGCGGAGCGTGAACCAGGCCAAACTTGAATGCGGTCACGGCATTGTCCTCATCATTGCCAGCCATGCGGCTCGGTGTGCAGGATGCCGAGCTCGTCGAGGCGTTTTTCAATGAATTTGATGCGCTCGGGCGAGGCGGTCGGCAGCGGCGGACGCGTCGGCCCGACCGAACGGCCCATTATCACACAGCCGCCCTTGAGCGACGACGGATATTGATCGCGAAACAGCAGCCACAGTTGCGACAATTTGTATTGCAGCTCCCGCGCCCGCTGCCAGTTGCCACTCGCGCACGAATCGTAGAGCTCAACGCAGAGATTGGGGCAGATGGCGCCGGCCGAGGAATAGGAGCCGGCTCCGCCAAGCGAAACCGACGGCAGCAGATATTCAACGCCGGCGATCATCGCAAAGTACGGCCGCAGCGGCACCGCCGCCCGCAAAATCTCGAAAAACTTATCGCTGTTGAAACTCGCTTCCTTCATGCCGATGAAATTCGGCAGACGCTGGATCAGCCGCGCCGTTATTTCGCCGGTGAATTCAGTGCCATTGAGACGGCTCGGCGAGTTGTATGCGATCAGCGGCAAATCGACGGCAGTGCCGAGCCGAACGAAGTGCGCGTAAAGCGCCTCGGGCGGATATTTCCAGAAATACGGCGTGATGGCGATGATCGCGTCGGCACCCGATTGCTGCGCGTGACGCGCCAGATCGAAGGTGTCTTCGAGCGCCAGCGCGCTCACATGAATCGAGACCGGCACGCGCTTGGCGACGGTATTGATCGCCACTTCGGCCATCGCCTTGCGTTCGGCGATCGTGAGATTGTGCGACTCGCCCTTGTGGTGCGGCCACGAAATCGCGGTGGCTCCGGTTCGCACGTGGAAGTCGACGAGCTTCTCGAATGTCTCATAGTCCGGGCTGAAATCTTCCCGCAGCGGCGTCACCGGACTTTGCATTACGCCCTTGAGGACGAGTGTCATAATTCCTCCTGGGTCTCATTTGTGCCAGTCATATGGCCGGTCTTGATTGCGCTATTGCGCAACGATGATGGCGTCTTGCGCCACTTTTTTCCAACGCGCCTGTTATCCGACGCTGGGGCATTGTCACGTTGCTGGTGGTGAGGAGGACGAAACAAGACTGAATTCGCTTCCGATGGCGGCAACAGCAGCCTGCCAATTCGCCATCGCTTCGGCTCTGAATGTCCGCAGGGTCGATCGCGAGATGAGATGACGTTGCAGGTATGAGGTGTTGTGGACGGTGGCGCGGATGTTGAGAAATCTCTGGGCAGATCCGGCTGATTTGAACCGCTGCATCTTGCGCTTTCGTCGGCGTGCGACCTGATGCGAGTTCTCGGCGCGATTGTTTGCCCGCAGCCCCTGCTCATGGCGGCAGTTCAGGTGCAGCGCCTGGAAGGCGGCGGCGTTGGAGCGCAGCTTGTCGGTGACCGCCTGCCTGGGGGCAAACCCCTGCTTGCGGAGGAGCTTGCGCATCAGCCTGATGGCTGCCCGCTTGTCTCGGCGAGGCTGGACACCCGGCCGAGAGCGCTGCTGTCGTAGCCGGCGCGCGACCCCGGAGCCGAACTTCAGAACCCAGCGCCGAATCGTTTCGTACGAGACATCGAGCCCGCGTTCGGCAAGGAGTTCCTCGACGTCGCGGTAGCTCAGGGTAAAGCGCAGATAGAGCCAAATCGCGTGCTGAATGATGGCGGCCGGAAAACGATGGCCGCGGTAGAAGAGCGTGGTCATGCCGGATGCTATCCCGCCCGCCGTCCCCGTGCCAGCCATTTCCGTGACAATGCCATCGGCGAGGTGCCGAGGTCTTCTTAGGGGCATGAGCAGGCGCCGGGGCGCCGCGGTCCGGTGCCTCAAACGACCCGATTCTGGACCTTCTCGCCCTGACCCAATTTCACTTTCGAGGTCTCCTCAGGCTTCACTCACATTCCCGCCTGTCGGAGCGCTCAGCCGCCCAAGACGGCCTTTGTCGCGAGGCTCGAGCCCGGCCGCTTACCCCGCCAAGCCGCCTGCCAGCTACCAGATCAAACCTACTACTATCTGGGTGACCCCGCTCCACTGTGGTCCGCGCGCTCGCGGCGCAGCGAATTATAAGGGCTCGCCGACGAAAGCGAGCGTGCCGCTCTCCCTCAAGGCCGCAGCACGTCTTCGAGCCAATCGGCGAACGCCGCCACGCCGATGCTCAAATTGTCGATCTGGCAGTGGTGGAAACCGCCCTCTTCGCGCGTGAACACGCGGAAGGTCTTCTGCCGCGAGCCGACCTTGTCGAAGCACAATTGCGCTTCCTCTAGCGGGATCTGCTCGTCGCCCGCGCCATGCAGCAGCAGGAACGGGCATTCGATGCGCTCTACCACGCCATCCAGTTTGAAATTCTCTAGCTTCGCCAGGGCCTCGGCCTGATCCTGCACCCCGAGCACCCAGAAGATGTGGTGCGCCGGGACCGACAGCGCTGGATTGCCCTTTGCGGCCAGAGCCTCGAACCGTCGCCGCCAGATGGCGTGATAATCCCATTGTGCGCCCCAGGCGAAACAGCAGGCGAAGCGTGGCTCGAACGCGGCGGCGCGCGGGGCGTAATAGCCGCCGAGGCTGATCGCCATCACCCCGATGCGGCGCGGGTCGATATCGGGCCGAGCGGCGAGGAATTCATAAGCCGGCGTCGCATAGCGTTCGGTTTCGTGATGCAGCGGCAGGCCGCGGAAGCGAATTGCTTCGCCATTGCCGGGGCCGTCCACCAGCAGCACCGCGATGCCGCGCGCCGCGAGTTCCGGAGCACCTTTGAAATACTGAATTTCCTTGGTGATATCGAGGCCGTCGAAAAACACCATCGCCGGCGCACGCCCGCTTTGCCCCGCCCGGTCCGGATGCACCAAGTAGCCCGGGAGCGAAGTGCCTTCATAGGGGATTTCCACCGGCTCGATGTGCGGCCGGCCGATATTGGCCGCGGCATCGCGGAAGTTCGCGACGGCGCGGCGATAGGCGGCGTTGCTTTCCTCGGTCTTCGGCGTCAGAAAACGTTCGCCAATCTGATAGTAATTGGCCGATCGGAAGAGGTATTGGGCGCCGCTCCTCTTGTGGCCTTCGGCGAGGCGTGCGCGGCCGGCGGTTTCCAGGCGGACCGCCGCGGCAGCCCAGGCGCGGAACCAAGCGAGATCGTCGCCGAGCGATCCGCGCAAGGCTTGGCCCACGCGGTTCACCTCGCCGATCTCTGAACCGCCCCACGGTGCGCTATTCAACGCACCCAGCAATCCGTGCGACCAGCGGTAATCCTGTGGGAAGAAGCGGAATGAGGGATCTTCTGCGTGCTCGGCCATCCTTTCCTCCCCTCGAAGAGGCAGGGAGCATGCCGGGGGCTTACGGGAGAAGCAAGGCCCGGACTGCGGGACTCGGCCCGAAGTAACGAATCGCGCATTTTTGCAGCATAAGGGAATAGCTCGGGAACGGAGCGGGCGGTGGACCGAGGGAATCCGCCACCCTTGGCGCGCTGGCGACTGTCGGGAAACAGGGGATTTTCGATAGGCGGCCGAGGAGCGGGTTCGGCGCCCGATTTGGGCCTCTAAGCATGCACGACAAACCCTGTCGGAATGGCCCATACGGTTCGAAGTCCGAGCGCGTTAAGCGTATTCTTGATGACCCCTTTTGGCGAGAACGGCGGGTGCGACGGAGAGGTGAGCCGTCGGCGAGCTGACTGGGACCAGCCGTTTCATGATGATCGCCTTCTTCGGCAGCCGCCGTTGACAGCCACCACCCTTCGCCGGCGAGCCAACATGTCTCATCCGGCTCGTCGGGCGCGCGCCGCAGCGATTTTACGGGGATGCCGCGATCGCGCCGGAATGCCTCTGCGAGGCGGCGGCTGATATCGGGGTTGCGCGCGCCGGTAAAGTCGATGAACCCAGCCGGCGGCAGGAACCGGGCTGCGTAGGCACCGGCCGCCTGCCGGGTGACCAGGACGATTCCGCCCCATTGATCCGAAGCCGTCATCGGTACCAGAAGCCGGCCGCCTTTGTTGAGAGCGTCAAGCCACGCGGGCAGCGGATGTGTCGCGCCGGCACTGGCGATTATCATGTCCGCAGGATCGAGTGAGATGCTCGACCCGTCGGCATTTAGAACGCTAGCCTGGGGCCACGGCGCAAGTGCGGTGCGGACCCGCGCAGCGAGTTCGGGGTCGATTTCAACTGCCGTAATCCTCCCGTCGGTGCCGACGAGCTCGGCGGCGATCGCGGTGTAGTAGCCGGTGCCGCAGCCGAGATGGAGCACGCGTTCGCCGGCCGTGATTCCGAGCTGATCGAACGATCCGGCCCACAGGGTAGGCTGGCCGTTGTTGATGCCGCGCTCTTCGTCGAGGGCGATCAGCACGTCATGGTAGACATCGCGCGGGTCAGCGCCCTCGGTCGTCCAATAGTCGTCGCCCGGTACAAGGCGCCAGCCGGGGCTTCGGATTCGCCACGGCCCGGCTCCGACAAAACGCTCCCGCGGAACCGTCGCAAAGGCCTCGATGACAGCGTGCGAGCTGACATTGGCCGTGAAGCGCGTTCCTCGGCGTACCATCGGCGCGCCCCCTCGATTGGGTCAGCCATCCGGTAGTCCCTGGACGGCGCGCGCTTCGGTCGGGAAGGCGTCGAAGCCGGTGGGCAGCTCTCCGACGACGAATTCGAGGCGCAGAGGCGGCATAGCGATCAGATTTCGAGCGCGATGCGGTCGAGGAGCTCGCCGGCGCTGACGACGGCCACCATCCCCCAAGCGTCCTGGGGGAAATGCCGCTTGTTTCCGGTAACGAGATATTCGGCCCGGCTTGCCTCGGCGCACTGCAAGAACTTGGCGTCGTCGGGATCGGGCAGGGTTGGCGGGGAGCCTTGCGGCGCAACCAGCGCGCCTTTCTCGCGAAACATTGCGATCACAGCCGCGATCTCGTCAGGTGCGAACGCGAATTTGGGGCGCGCCAGCACCTCGGCATATTCCTCGAGCATCTCGGCCGACACGCAAGGCCGCAGGAGGCCCTGATGCACGGCGAGGAGAATCAGCGCCTCGTTTCCGGCGGGCGTAAGAAGGCCCGAGACCAGCACGTTGGTGTCGATCACCGCCCGGATCACCGGGCCTCGGGGGCGACGGCGCGCTTCTTCTCGCGTCGGTGCGCGGCGATCTCCGCGTCAATCTCCGCCCGTGTCAGCGCGTCGAGGCCGCGACGCTTGGCGCCGGACCAGGCCTTCTCAAGCCAGTCCGGTGGCGGCGCAGCCAGGCGGATGAAATCGGCGACGCTGATGATGACGACGGCGGGCTCGCCGCGGCGGTCGACGATGAAGCGCTCGTGGTTGCGGGTGGCACGGTCCATGATCTGCCCGAATTGGGTGCGGGCGATGTGGGCGTCGATGCGTCGGTCCATCCCGGTATCCCTATGGTAATCGATCAATTGATGCATTAATCATAAGGCGCCATTGTGCGCCGTCAAGAGGCCCGACGATAGTGCCCCATCTTTGTGGTCGGAACCTGGGCGAGGGGGATCCATGCACGAAGCCGAGATGCCCGAAAACGCGCCGGCGAAACCGACCGCGGCCGCGGCCCGCGACAAGCCACCTCAGCTGAATTTCAAGCCCGGGTCGGCGGGGTTCGAATGGCTTGGGCGCTCGACCGAGACCTGGCTCTTCCCTAGCTGGGCGAAGGGATCGGCGCGGCGGGCATAGCTGTCGAGCGCGAGGGCGCCCCGTTCCCGTTGGTCACGATCAATCACCGCAAACCCCGCGGCGGTGAATTGGCGGCCTGCGCGATACGGGCGGAGCCAGGCGAGCCGGGCGACTATACCGCTCTCCGGAGGTTGCCCGGCATTTGAGCGGCTGGCGGACGCCTGCGCACCACGGGCGAGGTGGTGCTTTCCTCGGCTGATTTTTGTGTCGGCTGATTTTTGTTGCGATATTGCGCGTGTGAGACGTAAACTTATATCAAGTACCCACGGATCCGTGGTATGGCGAGCTGGCACATGATCTGGGAGGCTTTTAATCATGAAGACAGCGAAACCGGAAGTTGAGGCTGTCGCGCTCGAAGCGGTCGCACAATCAGGCAACAGTGGAGTTCCCGGCAGCGAACCGGTCGGCGTAGACAAGATTCGCGATCTGCTGTTCGGAAATCAGATGCAAGATTACGACCGCCGCTTCTCTAAACTCGAGGAGCGGATTTTCCAGCGCCTCAGGGAAATCGAGTCGGAAACGGCGCGCAATTTTAGCACTTCCGAGTCGAGCACGAAAAAGCAGATCGAGTCGCTCTCCGCCCAACTGCGCGAAGAAAAAGACCTCCGCACCGATGCCGACAAAGAGATCGAGCGGACCCAGCGCGAGCACAATGATGGGGTCGAAAAGCGCCTTCGTGCGACGTCGGAGCAGATAAGTCAGCTCGAGCGCGACCATGCCGAGCGCCTCAGCCGTGAGGTACAGGCGCTGCGCGAAGGAATGAAGCGCAAGTACGAAGATCTCCAAAACACGATCGAAAGGATGTTCGCCGAGCTGAGCAATGTCAAGACTGATCGGAACCTGCTCGCTGGGTTGTTCATCGAGGTCGCCAAATGCCTGAACCAGGACCTCGGACCGAAGACCGTCGGCAAGGCCGTCGGTGAACCGGCGCGGAATTGGGCAGCCGACCTAAGATCCGGGTGATCGGCTGATATAGGCCCGGCACGGTGAGTACCTCCGCCGAGGCCGCACTCGAACGGCTGGTTCAGCCGTTCTCGAGCGATACTCAAATCGATCGCAGGACGCTGGCCGGGCTTCTGGTCCAGCTCGCACGCAGCGTCGAGCCCGGACTCGATTCTGCTCTTGGCGGCGTCGACCCGGTTGATCCGCGGCTCGAACAATTGCGGACTTTGCTGGTCGGGCGCGAGATCGAAGTGCTGTCGCGCCTCAGGCAGACCGTCGAGGATCCGGAGCAGATGGCGATGGCGGTCGGACGCGCCCTGCCAACAGCGATCGCACTCGGGTCGAGCGACGCGCGATTGGGACAGGTGTTGGCGCCCGCTCTCGAAAAGGCCGCGCAGAGTTCGATCCGCAAGGACTCGCGGACGCTCGTCAATATCCTCCACCCGCTGATTGTCCCGGCGATCCGCAAGTCGATCGGCGAGACGATCGACGAGACGTTCCAGGGACTCAACGAAACGCTGAAGCACAGCCTCAGTTGGCACGGGCTCAGATGGCGCTCGGAGGCTTGGCGCACCGGGACCTCGTTCGCCAAGGTCGTACTCAAACACACACTCATCTATCAAGTCGAGCACGTCTTTCTCATCCACCGTCACACGGGGCTGTTGATCGCTCACGTCACGGCAAAGGATGCCGCGGGGCAGGACCCGCAACTGGTTTCGTCGATGCTGGTCGCGATCCAGGATTTCGTGCGGGATTCGTTCAGCGGTGCCGAGAATCAGGGTCTCGACACGGCGCGCGTGGGAGAGCTCTTGCTCTGGTCTGAGCCGGGCCCGTTCGCAACGCTGGCCGCGGTGATCCGGGGCAATCCGCCCGAGGGGCTTCACGAAACGCTGCGCAGCGTGCTGTCTCAGATCCACGAAGAACGGCCCCATGCGCTCGAAGATTTTGATGGCGACAGTTCGGGTTTTGCCGACGTCGAGGCGCGGCTGCGTGAAATCGCGGCGCTGGGACAGCGCGCATCGCGACCCGCGGAACGCGGGTTTCCATGGTTTATCGCCGCGATCGGGCTGGTGTTGCTGGCATTCGCCGGGGTCGGGGGCTTGCGTTGGTGGCAGCACGAACGTGCCTTTGAACGCGAGCAGCAGCGCAAGGAGGCCGAGCAACGGCTCTGGGACGGCTACCTCGCGCAGCTGCGTTCACAGCCGGGCATTGTGATCACCGAAACGGGGCGGAGCGGCGGCAAGTTCGTGATAGCCGGGCTGCGCGACCCGCTTGCCGTCAACCCTGAGCTGATGCTGCGGCAGGCGGGGATCGGCCGAGGAAGCGTCGTCGAGCGCTGGCAACCCTATCAGTCGCTCGACCCAATATTGGTGCTGAAGCGGCTCGAGGCGTCGCTCAACCCCCCGCCCGGCGTCAAGTTTGCGGTCAAGGGCAATCGAATCGTGGCGCAGGGATCGGCGGCGTTCGCCTGGATACTGCAAGCGCGCGCCGCTGCCCGGATGCTGCCGGCAGGCGGACCCAGTCTCGATGTTTCTCGGGTGCACGATGTCAACGAACAGGCGTTCGCGAAGCTCCGCAAGGTGATCCACTCGCAACAGATCTACTTCGCCACCGACCAATCGCTGCCGGAACGAGGGCAGGAGGCCGTCCTCGCCCGGCTGGCCGGAGAGCTGCACCAACTTGCCTCCCTGACCTCGGCTATGCGGGTGAGCGCGAGGGTAACGGTGACCGGGTACTCCGACGACACCGGCAACGGTACCTACAACCTGGAGATCAGCTTGGCGCGAGCTGAAGCAGTTGTCGTGCTCCTGGAGAAGCACGGCGTCGATCCAAATCTGTTCAGGATGCGCGGTGTCGGCCCACTCGAGCCGCTGGCGGCGGCGTCCGCCGAGACCGCTCGATCGGCGAATCGCCGGGTTTCTTTTAAGGTCCACATAGAGGGACAGCGATGATCCCGACGCTGCAAAAGAAAATCTGTATGCTCGGCGGCTTCTCGGTGGGCAAGACCAGCCTCGTCAGGCGTTTTGTCGAAAGCGTCTTCTCCGAAACCTATCTCACCACGGTCGGGGTCAAAATCGACAAGAAGACCGTGGCGCTGCCCGATCGGACCGTGACCCTCATCCTCTGGGACCTCGCGGGGGAAGACGATATCGGCTCGCTTCGCATGAGCTATCTGCGCGGCGCCGCGGGCTATGTGCTGGTCGCAGACGGGACGCGACCGGCGACCCTCGAGGTTGCGGTGTCGCTGCGCCGGCGCGTCGAAGCGGATTCCGGCCCTCTGCCTTTCGTGCTGTTGGTGAACAAGAGCGATCTCGAGGACCAGTGGGCGGTCCGCGACGCCGAGATCGCAGATCTTCGGCATAGTGGCTGGTGGGTTGACTCGAGCAGTGCGCGAACCGGGGAAGGCGTCGAAGATGCGTTCAGCGCGATCGCGATGCGCGTCGCGCGGTGAGTGATGAAGGGTCTACCCCTGCCCGTCGCCGAGCAGCTGCAAGCGCTCATTTATCGTGAGCGGGCGCTCGCCTATCTGCTGATCGATGACGCGCAGAAGTTGATCGGCGCTGGCGGACATCTCGATGTCTACGGGCTGACGAATCTACGCATCGGCGAACCGGCCGTCGAGCAGGCCTTCTTCCTCGAAGGGCTTCTGCCCCCTGACGAGACGGCTTTTATCGTGCCGTCTATAGAGGTTGTCGGCGGCCGGGTCGCCGATCTCCATCTCTTGCGCGAAGCCGACACGCTGTGGGTTGTCCTGCTCGAAGTCACGGCTGAGCGCGACGCGGCGCGACGCATGCAGCAGAAAGCCTACGACATGACGCTCGCGCAGGAGCGCGAAGCACAGTTGAATCGGCAGCTGCAGGCGGCCAATTCTGCGCTCCTCGCGACGCAGCATGATTTGGAAACCTCGCGCGCGGCGCTGATCCGCTCTCATAATGAGGTGCAGGCGCAGGCAGCCGAACTCGCCGCGTGGAACAAAACCCTCGAGGAACGAGTCGCGGCGCAGGTGGCGGAAATAGAGCGAATGGCGCGCCTCAAGCGATTTTTCGCGCCGTCGCTTGCAGAGCTGATCGTGTCGTCGGGAAACGAGCAAATCCTGGAGAGCCACCGCCGCGACATCGCCGTCCTCTTCTGCGATCTGCGCGGGTTTACGGCGTTTTCCGAAAGTGCCGAGCCGGAAGAGGTCATGGCGGTGCTGCGCGATTACCACGCGGCACTCGTGCCGCTCATCCAGACATTCGAGGGCACGCTCGACCGCTTCGTTGGCGACGGGCTGATGGTGTACTTCAATGACCCGCTGCCGTGTCCCAATCCGGTTGACCGTGCCGTCGGCCTTGCGGTTGCTATGCGGGATGCCATGGCGGCGCTCTCACGGACTTGGCGCCGGCACGGTCATCAGATCGGCTTTGGCATCGGCATTGCGCAAGGCTTTGCGACGCTCGGGCAGATCGGCTTCGAGGGGCGCTTTGACTACAGCGCGATCGGTACGGTCATCAATACCGCTGCGCGCCTGTGCGACGCCGCCAAGGACGGCCAAATTCTGGTCACTTCCCGAGTTGCGGCCGCAGTCGCCGAGACGGCGGAGGTCAGGGAACTCGGTCCTCTCACACTCAAAGGCCTTAGCCGTCCGCTCGCCGTCTGCAACGTAGAGGCGCTTAAAGTCGCCTAACGAATGCGGGGGTGTGGGGCGCTGTGATCTCATGCCTTGGTTTGTGGCCACGCCACACCCGCTCCTCGCGGGCTGGGCGCCGCTGCCGCACCGCCTCGACGAAGGCCAGCGTCAAGCCGGTGACGATAATGATGATGACCGAGATCACCTTGGCGACCGGCCCCTGGACCGATTGCAGGATCTGGTTGAGGGGCTGCTCCCACGGCATGTTGGAGCCGGCGGCAAAGGCCGGCGCCGTGGCGAGCGCCAGGACAAGAAAGGCGCAAGTTCCGGCGAAACGACGGTGAAGGCGGCAGAGGCGCATCAGGGTTCTCCGAGGCGGGTGAGGAGGTAGTCGCCCGCGGGTCCGAGACCTTCGACGGCGGCAAGCTCGGCGAGCTTTCGCGCTGAGCCGCGGCCGGAGAGGACGGCGATGAGATCGATGGTCTCGGCGATGAGCGCCCGCGGGACCGTGACGACCGCTTCCTGGATCAGCTGCTCGAGGCGGCGCAGCGCGCCGATCGTCGTTCCCGCGTGAAGCGTGCCGACACCGCCGGGATGTCCCGTGCCCCAGGCCTTCAGAAGATCGAGCGCCTCGGCGCCGCGCACCTCGCCGATCGGGATGCGGTCGGGACGGAGCCGCAGCGAGGAACGGACGAGGTCGGAGAGGGATGCGGTGCCGTCCTTGGTGCGCAGCGCCACGAGGTTCGGCGCGGCGCATTGCAGCTCGCGCGTATCCTCGATGAGGACGATGCGATCGCCGGTTTTGGCGATCTCAGCGAGGAGCGCGTTGACGAGCGTCGTCTTGCCGGTCGAGGTGCCGCCGGCGACGAGCACATTCTTCCGTTCCACTACCGCCGCCCGCAGGATCTCCGCTTGCGCGGCCGACATGACGCCGGCGGCGACGTAGTCTTCGAGCCTGAAGACCGCGACGGCGGGCCGGCGGATCGCGAAGCACGGCGCGGCGACGACCGGCTGCACCAGCCCCTCGAACCGCTCTCCCGTCTCGGGCAGCTCGGCCGAGACGCGCGGGCTGCCGGCATGGACCTCGACCCCCACGTGATGCGCGACAAGCCTGACGATCCGCTCCGCATCGGCCGGGGTGACGCGGCACCCCGTATCCTCCAATCCTCCCGCCAGCCGGTCGATCCAGAGGCGGCCGTCGGGGTTGAGCATCACCTCGACTACGCCCGGATCTTCGAGAAAGCCGGCGATAGCGGTCCCGAGCGCCGTGCGCAACATGCGTGCGCCGCGCGCGAAAGCTTCGGATCGAAACGGGATTGTTGCCATTCTCTCCCCCGCCGGATTGCCTCATCGAGGCGGTTTGATCGGCGGGGTTGATTAGAAAGGGCGGGAAATGTGATAGCGCAACAACGCCGATGGGGTCATCGGGCTCTGGCGCAGAAAGACAGGTAATCGGCGGGTCGGACTACCAGAGTGAGGATCGCCACGGGCAGGTTCCCAGCCGGGGCGCCTATTTGCTTGGGTGTAACGTCGGCAACAGGTGGACCACTGATTCTTGGAGCGCTGTCTGCGAGGGCCCGTTCCTCGACTCAGACCGGCGGTTTTCGCGACTAGGCTCAGCACGCGAGTCGAATGGTCGGTCCCGGGTCGAGGCTATGCGCTGGCGCGGGGCGCGCGGAAGCTGGCGCGCGGATCGAGCGTCGCGTTTCCAAGGCAAATCTGTTAGCGTTTTCCGCCGGGGGAGGGAGATCGGGCGACACGAGCGAGTCGCGATTTCGATCCCCATATAGGTGGAGATCAGGCGCCTGTTGGATGCTCGGAGGGGTCTCAGGCCCAACGGAACAGATGGACACATTGACAGCGGAGCAGCGTAGCGAGCGGATGGCGTTGATCCGGAGCAAGGACACGAGGCCGGAACTTCTTGTGCGGCGGTCTCTACACGCGCTCGGATATCGCTCTCGGTTGCACCGGAGAGACCTATCCGGCGCACCGGATTTGGTTTTTCCGTCTCGCAAGACTGCGGTCTTTGTGCATGGGTGTTTTTGGCACGGCCATGAAGGATGCAAGTGTCCTCGTAACTCGCGCTGTAGCCCGGCATACCTACAGTGCCGAAGTCCTGTTCCGGGGCGCCGAACATGAAGCTCGGAATCCCCACCGGCGCAAACATGAAGGACTTGGGGGTCCAGCGATCCGTATTTTGAGATCGGAA
>JAKAPE010000331.1 GCA_021811945.1 Pseudomonadota bacterium
TCCGATCTGCGCGAGCTCCACGCCGGCGATCCGGTGCGCGTTGATTTCCAGCTCATCGATTTCGACTCGAAGCGGCTCCATTATTTCGAGCAGCTTTTCCACGCCAACGAAGGCTGGCTGTCGGCCACTTCCGAGAACATGGCGCTGCATGTTGACATGGCGGCAAAGAAGACCGTGAGCTTTCCCGACGCCGTCGCCGCCCGCCTCGCCGGCATGAAGGCGGCACATGCGAGCCTGCCGCGACCCGAAGGCCTCGGCCGGCGCATCGCCATGCCGAGCAGGGCTTGAAATCCGCTCCACCGCGCCCTTATGGTAGAAAGAGCCCGAAGGACTTCTACCATGGGAACGCCGCAGCTCAACATAACGGACGCTGAGGCAACACGCCTTGCCCGCGAACTCGCCGAGTTGACTGGCGAAACGCGGACGGAGGCCGTGCGCAAAGCGCTGCGCGAGCGGCTCCAACGCGAGAAGGCGGAGCGTGCGGCCCACGGTACCCGAACGGTAGAGGAAGCGCGTCGCGAGTTCGAAAGAGTATGGCCCGAGATCCGGAAGATACAGGCTGAGGTACGCAAGCACATGAAGCCGAGCGATTTTTTGACCGATGACGACCTCTACGACGCATGGGGGTTGCCGCGGTGACTTCGTCCTCACCGGTAGTCATCGATTCTTCGGCAATTGTTGCGATACTGAGAGACGAACCCGACGCGATTGATCTCCTGACGCGAGCTACCAGTTATGGTCGGCGCGTGATTTCGGCTGCCACGTGGCTGGAAGCTGCAATCGTATGCGAAAGCAAAACGCCGCGAGGCGGTAACTACTTCGATCAAATCACCGCAAAGCTCGCGATTGAGATCATTCCTTTTACTCCGACGCAGGCCAAAATCGCGCGCGACGCGTTTAGGCGGTACGGAAAGGGGCGACAGGCGAAAGCGCGACTTTCGTACGGCGACTGTTTTGCCTATGCCCTGGCGAAACAGTTGCAGGCGCCGCTGCTCTATAAGGGCAACGATTTCGCGCAGACCGACCTGCAGCCGGCATGATGTGCACAGGCGCCCGGTCCCAGCCGCGGCGCCTCGCAAAAGCCGCGCGGAAATGCCATCTTTGCCTTGGAGAATCATGGCATTCGCATCGGGAACCGGCCTTGGCTGACCCCTTGAGAGAGACCCGCGAGCCGCTCGACCCGCCGCCCCCGCCGCACCAGCCGCCGCCCGGCGGCATTGCCGCGCGCGCGGCTGCGGCCGGCGCGGCCGGCGCGCCCTATCTCGCCGGGCTCAATCCGGAGCAGCGGCTGGCGGTCGAGACCTTGGACGGGCCGGTGCTGGTGCTCGCCGGCGCCGGCACCGGCAAGACGCGCGTGCTCACCGTGCGCATCGCCCATATCCTGCGCCTCGGCCGCGCCCGGCCGAGCGAAATTCTGGCGGTCACTTTCACCAACAAGGCGGCGCGGGAGATGAAGCACCGCGTCGAGGAGATCGTCGGCGGCGTGGTCGAGGGCATGCCCTGGCTCGGCACCTTCCACGCGATCGGAGTGAAGATTTTGCGTCGGCACGCGGAGATGGTGGGCCTCAAGCCCGATTTCACCATTCTCGACGTCGACGACCAGATCCGGTTGCTGAAGCAGCTTTTGGCCGCGGAAAACATCGACGAGAAGCGCTGGCCGGCGCGCGTCCTGGCGATGCTCATCGACGGCTGGAAGAACCGCGGTCTCACCCCCGAACAGGTGCCGTCCGGGGAAGCTGTCGCCTTCGCCAACGGCCGGGGTTTGAAACTCTACAAGGCCTATCAGGAGCGGCTGAAAATCCTCAACGCCGCCGATTTCGGCGACCTGCTTCTGGAAAACATCCGGCTGTTCCGCGAGCAGCCCGAGGTGCTGCGGCAATACCAGAGCCGCTTCCGTTACATCCTGGTCGACGAATACCAGGACACCAACGTCGCGCAGTATTTGTGGCTGCGGCTGTTGGGACAGAGCAGCAAGCGCGAGCCGGAGCGCCGGGGCCTCATCCTTCGAGACGCCGCGCTGCGCGCGGCTCCTCAGGATGAGGTTAAAGACCGGGCACGCGAGGCCGCCGAACCTCATCCTGAGGAGGCGCGAAGCGCTGTCTCGAAGGATGAGGCCGCGGCGCCGCAGCGGATGCCCAAAAACATCTGCTGCGTCGGCGACGACGACCAGTCGATCTACGGCTGGCGCGGCGCCGAGGTCGACAACATTCTGCGTTTCGAGCACGACTTTCCCGGCGCCACGGTGATCCGGCTCGAGCGCAATTACCGCTCGACGGGCCATATCCTCGCCGCCGCGGCGCATCTCATCGCCCACAACGAGGGACGGCTCGGCAAGACGCTGCGCACCGACGACGTGCCGGGCGAGAAAGTCTACGTCACCGGCGCCTGGGATTCGGAAGAAGAAGCGCGCGTCGTCGGCGAGGAGATCGAGCAGCTTCAGCGCGGCCGCCATGCGCTCGACGAGATCGCCATCCTGGTGCGCGCCTCGTTCCAGATGCGCGAATTCGAGGACCGCTTCGTCACGCTCGGCCTGCCCTACCGCGTCATCGGCGGCCCGCGGTTTTATGAGCGCGCCGAAATCCGCGACGCCCTCGCCTATCTGCGCCTGATCAACTCGCCGGCCGACGACCTCGCCTTCGAGCGCATCGTCAATGTGCCCAAGCGCGGCCTCGGCGACGCCACCGTGCAGCTCCTGCACGGCCACGCCCGAAAACGCCGCGTGCCGCTGAGCGAGGCCGCGCGCGCCGTCGTCGAGACCGACGAGCTCAAGCCGAAAGCGCGCGGCGCGCTGCGCGGCTTCGTCGAGACGGTCGAGCGTTGGCGCGGGCAGCGCGAAAGCTTGCCGCACGCGGAGCTCGCCGAAATCGTGCTCGACGAGTCCGGTTATACCGAGATGTGGCAGAAGGACCGCTCCGTCGACGCCGCCGGCCGCCTGGAAAACCTCAAGGAGCTGATCCGCTCCATGGAGGAGTTCGAGAACCTGCAGGGTTTTCTGGAACACGTCTCGCTGGTCATGGACAACGAGAAGGCCGCCGCGGCCGACGCGGTGAGCATCATGACGCTGCATTCGGCCAAGGGCCTGGAATTCGACACGGTCTTTCTTCCCGGCTGGGAGGAAGGCGTGTTTCCCAACCAACGCACGCTCGACGACCAGGGCCGCGCCGGCCTCGAAGAGGAACGCCGCCTCGCCCATGTCGGGCTCACCCGCGCGCGCAAGCGGGCAAAAATCTATTTCGCCACCAACCGGCGCATGCACGGCCTATGGCAGACCAACATTCCCTCGCGTTTTCTGGACGAACTGCCGGAAGCAAATGTCGAGGTCGCCGAATCAAAAGGCGGCTTCGGCGGCTACGGCGCCTCGCGCTTCGACGCCATGACCGCCTTCGGCTCCAACTACGGTACCCCCGGCTGGCAGCGCGCCCAGGCGAAAAAGGCCGAACGCGGCGGCTTCTCCGAAGCCGAAGCAGATTACGAAGCCGGCGAGGACCTGACTCACCTCTCCCCGAAGGGGAGAGGTCGAGCGACCCCCGAAGGGGGTCGCGACGGTGAGGGGGTTCGCACCTCGCGGTCATCCACCAGACCCCGCCTGCCGCTGACCATCGAAGGCGAGCTCGTCGCAAAATCGACCGGCGCCGTCTCCGCGTTCGCCCTCGGCGACCGCGTCTTCCACCAGAAATTCGGCAACGGCAACGTCACCGCCATCGACGGCAACAAGCTGACGATCCGGTTCGACAAGGCCGGCGAGAAGCGCGTGGTGGACAGTTTCGTGGAGCGGGTATAAAAGGCCCGTTGATAAGCGTCACGCGTGAGGCCAATCAAGGATCTCTTCGCTTATCGAATTTTAGTTTCACCTTCGGCTTTGCGACATTCGCGAGAGTGCACCGACAGGACGTTTTGCGGTGTTGGCCGGATTATCAGTTGGGTCGCTTCCATGCCGAGAGTTCGTTTCAATGGCAGGATTTTCCCCACTGGCGTCAACCTGTCGGTAGCTGACCATCCTCAAATAAACTGGCACGATAATGACAACAATCTCGACATCACGTTCGCAATCACTATTCAACACAATTTGGTGACAGTCGATTGCGATGTGAGCCGTTTTGATCCGTCTCTGACTACATCGATTTACATGCGCGCTTTCGATCTTGCAAGAGCGACGGTGGACCTGGCTCGAAAAGGCTGGGCACATAAAGCGGATCGAAC
>JAKAPE010000332.1 GCA_021811945.1 Pseudomonadota bacterium
CTCGCGCGGGAGCGTTTGACCCTTGCGGTCCAACTTGAGCCTGGTCTTATCAGAGCTCGTCATGTAACCGGCGATCGGAGCCACATTATCCACACGCCTCGTCGGTCTGAGGCGGAGCCTCGTTAGACTTTTGGCTCCCTCGCGGTGTCGGAAAGGGTCGTGCTTGCTTGAATGATCTCGGGCTGTGGCTGTCGCGCGGGAACGGCGAAACCGCGCGGCAGATCAGACTCGAACGCGAACAGTCGGCCGAGTCCGTCCTCAATACGTCCGGCAGAAAGAATAGCGAGGCCTGCGACCGCTGCGCCGCCGATTACATCCGTAAGGTAATGATTGCCGCTGGGGATGGCGGAAATGAGCATCACTGCATCGACGGCGACCATCGGCCAGAACAGCAACTTATTCCATCGCAGTGTGTAGGGTACGATCACTGCGACCGCGGCATGCAGCGAGGGAAAGCTGATGATGCCGTTGAGGGCGTTGAGGTCGATGCTCTTGAGCGCGCCTTCTCGCAAGGCCAGCACAATATCCGCCGTGGCGCGTCCAAGCATCGGCAGGTTGTCGAAGCTGCTCGTCTTAGCCACTGTCGCCATCGGACCGAGCGTCGGAACAAGGAAGCTGGTCAATTCGGCAATGAGCGATGCGCACACAAAGGTGACGAAGAATCGATCAAGATCGCGCGCGCGCTTGACGATGACGAGAACAAGCACGACCGCAAGAAGCTGAGGCGTGAAGGTCGCGTAAGCGCCGTCCAGCAGTTTCAGCACGCCCGGCCAGCAATCGAGCCAACTCATCCACTCGAGCCAATTAAAGCCGAGATGCTCGTCAATCCAAGCCATGTCTGCGTCGCGCAGCGGAAGCTTCGTGGCTGCGCCCATGTAGCTCAGGCAAGCAAGACTCAAACCGAGCACAAGGACGATGAACGTCGCTTCGATAGTGCGGGCCAGGCGCACTGCGCGAGGATGGAAAATGCGGCCGTAGCAACCAAGAAATGCCGCCGAACCAAGCCAAAAAGGTACACTGTCGAGAACCGTGGCCTGCAAGCCCAGCAGGATGCTTCCGCCAAGCGCCAACAGGTACACTGCTGCCGCGAGGGCCGCGGAGGAGCGCAACTCGATCACACGCGCTTTTGCCGTTGGCAGCCCATTCGCGCCGAAGCCGCGCTTGTCGGCATCCGGCGATCCGGACGCATCGCCCCCCTCCTTGTCCATTCAGATCGTTCCCCGAAAAGCCTTGCATCTGGCAACTTATGGCCGTTGCTACAAAGAGTCTATTTGCGCTGCATATCGTCTTTGATCACCAGCGTCAGCTTGACGATGTCCAGCCCGCGAGGGATTCACTGCGAATATCCGAGCTGAAGCGTCCCGGTGCCGCCGGTCAATCGATTGCCCAATGACCGCTCACATCACCCCATTAGCATGACCGGTTCTCGCCCGACGAGGCGCGCAAGCGCGCGCAGCCGGTTCAACACGCGTTCGCCGGCAAGCGCTGCAAGTTCTCGGGGCAGATGCAGCGCCAAGCGGCTGCGCTCGACGGCGAGCGGCGTGCGCATCAGCACTCCCGGCGTCGCCGCCGACACCACATAGGCGAGGCGCAGCGCCGCGCCGAGCACGCGGGCGCGGTCGATCATGCGTGTCGAGGCGAGCTCGCGCAGCCGCGGCGACGTCTCGTCGCCGACGACCAGCCCGACATGGCGGTAAAACACGGCGAGCGCGAGATAGGCGCGGCCCGGATGGTCGACCGCAATGAAGCCGCCATGGGCGATGATATTAAGCGCCTGCTCGCCGCGATAATCGGGATGCGCCCGCCAGCCGATATCGGCAAGGAGACATGCGGCGTAGCGCAAACGGTGCTCTTCAGCCGTTTCGTCGAGCCCCGACGTAGCCATGAAACGGTCGGTCCACTGCATCAAGTCCTCGCCGTGGCGCGGCGAGCGCGCGCGCAATCGATTGAGATCGCGCGCCGTTTCCATCAGCGCGTCCTTCTTCTTCTCCTTGTCCTTGAGCAGCGAATAGAGCAGACCCTCGCGCACCCCGAGCGCGGAGAAAACCACCTGGCGCGGCTCGCCGATGCGCAGGACATGTTCCAGCACCAGCGCCGCATAGCCGAGCAGCGGCCGCCGCGCATTCGCCACGACTTCGATGTTGGATAGCGTCTCGACGTCGACCTTGTGCACCAGGCGAGCGAATTCCAGGGCCTCATCCGCGGCGATCGCATAGCCATGCATGACATGGAGCGGATAGCCGGTCTGCCACATGTGCAGTCGCGCCAGCGCCCGCCAGGTGCCGCCGACGGCGTAGAAGCTGCGGTCCCGACAGGCACGCAGGAGAGGCAGTTCGCCGAGTGTTCTTTTGACGAACTTTTCCGCTTTCTTGAGCGATTTGGCCGAAATATCCGCCAGGGCAAGGCCGCCGAGCGGACGGGTCAAGCCGCGCCCGGCGCGCGCACCATGCACGTCGATCAGCTCCAGCGAGCCGCCGCCGAGATCGCCGACGACGCCGTCCGCGTGATGCACGCCGGAAATCACCCCGAAGCCGGTAAGCTCGGCTTCGCGCGCTCCGGAGAGCACGTCGATCTCGATCCTCAAGATCCGCTCGGCCAACGCGATGAAGCCGGGGCCGTTCTTGGCGTCGCGGCAGGCGGCCGTGGCGATGGCGAACGCCTTTTTGACGCCGATCGCGTCGCAGAGGGCGCGGTAGCGCTTAAGCACCGACAAGGCCTTCTCGACGGCATCGACCGCAAGCAATCCGGTCGACTGCACCTCGCGACCGAGGCCGCACAGCGTCTTCTCGTTGAACAGCGCAGTCGGACTGCGGGTTAGTCCCTCATAAATTACGACCCGCACTGAATTCGAGCCAATATCGATGACGGCAACCGGCGGACCGCGGTCCAGGCGGCCTTGTGCGTCGAACTTGGCGCGGCTCATCTCTGTTCAACCAACGCAGTCCGCGACGCGTGCCGCCTCTTTGCTCATGCTCGTTCGAGGCGATGCCGCAAGCGCGGAATGGCGTCCTTCGGGGATTTTCCGCGGCCGGAGAGGCTCGGATTGGTCATGAAATAGGTATGCGCGTTGAACGGCTCCTCGCCGGAGGCCGGTTCGATGCGGGACGAGGAACCGTCGGCAAGAAGCTGCCAGCTCTGCTGATTGTCCTTGAGGTTGGCGACCATGATCTGGTCGAGGACCTGCTCATGCACCGTGGGATTGAGAATTGGGCAGAACACCTCGACGCGGCGGTCGAGGTTGCGGGGCATCACGTCCGCGGAGGAGATATAGACCGCGGACTTCGGATGCGGCAGGCCGTGACCCGAGCCGAAGCAATAAATACGGCCATGTTCGAGAAAGCGGCCGACGATGGATTTGACGCGGATATTTTCCGAAAGCCCCGAGACTCCGGGGCGCAAGCAACAGATACCGCGGGCAACGAGTTCGATCGACACCCCTGCGCTCGAGGCCCGATAGAGCGCATCGATGATGTCGGGATCGACCAGCGCGTTCATCTTCATCCACACCGCGGCCGGCCGGCCGGCCTTGGCGTGCGCGATTTCCTCTTCGATGTGGCTGTGGATGCGCTTGCGCAAGGTCAGCGGAGATACCGCCATGCGTTCGAGTTCGGCCGGTTCCGCATAGCCGGTTACGAAATTGAAAACGCGGGCGACGTCGCGGGCGATGCCCCCGTCGGCAGTGAAAAACGAGAGGTCGGTATAGCTGCGCGCCGTGACCGGATGGTAGTTGCCGGTGCCGACATGCACATAGGAGGCGAGCGATGAACCCTCGCGACGAACCACGAGCGAGAGCTTGGCGTGGGTCTTCAACTCGATGAACCCGTAGACCACCTGCACGCCGGCGCGTTCGAGATCGCGCGCCCAACGGATATTGGCCTCCTCGTCGAAACGTGCCTTGAGTTCGACCACTGCCGTGACCGATTTGCCGGCTTCGGCGGCTTCCGCCAGCGTCCTGACGATCGGGGAGTCGGCGGAGGTTCGGTAGAGCGTCTGCTTGATCGCCACGACATCGGGGTCGCGCGTCGCCTGATGCAGGAAATCCGCCACCACGTCGAAGGACTCGTAGGGATGGTGGACGATCAGATCCTTCTGCCGGATGGCGGCGAAACAATCGCCGCCCAAGTCGCGGATGCGGCCCGGATAGCGCGGGGTATAAGGCACGAACTCGAGGTCGGGCCTAGATCG
>JAKAPE010000333.1 GCA_021811945.1 Pseudomonadota bacterium
GGCACTGGCCGAACTCGTCGCCGTTGCGGTGCGGATGCTCGACAACACGATCGACGCCTCGGGATTTCCGCTTGAGCTGCAGCGCGCCGAAGCCGTAGCCAAGCGGCGGATCGGTCTCGGCATGACCGGGTTGGCCGAGCACAGAGAAAGGCTGCGTCACGAGAATCATTCACCGCCGCCAGCACGCGTGTCGTCAAACTTCGCTACCAAAGCCAGGACGGATCGAAACCCAGGATCAGCGGTTACGAAGCCGTCGAAAGCTGCAGCTCGGGCAACTCGACCAGATCCTTCACACGCCTGTTCTTGGGATCGTAGGGGGCCCCGAGCGTGGCTCGCGCTTCCACACGCATTCCCGCAACTTCAATCTCATAGCGGCCGGCGTTGACGAAAGCCGCATCGACGACATGACCGCCGTTTTCGATATAGCCCATGCCAAGCGACGTTCCGACGGTGTGACCGAACATACCGGACGTGATGCGCCCGACGAGGACGCCATCCCGCCAGATCGGCTCATTGTGGTAGAGCAGTTTTTCGGGATCGTTCAGCGCGAACTGCACCAGCCGGCGCTTCAATCCATGTTCCTTCTGACGCAAGAGAGCATCGCGGCCGAGAAACCCGCCGCGCTTGGTCCATGACACGGCAAAGCCGAGTCCGGCTTCGAGCGGCGTGTCTTCATCGGTGATGTCGTGTCCCCAATGGCGATAGCCCTTTTCCATCCGCAACGAATTCATGGCGTGATAACCGGCAAGCCGCATGCCGGCTGCAGCCCCCTCCTCTCTGACGGCGTCGAACACGCCCTGCACGAATTCGGTCGGAACATAAAGCTCCCAGCCGAGCTCGCCGACGTAGGTGATCCGACTTGCCCGAACGCGGGCATAGCCGAGATCGATTTCCTGCGATGTTGCGAAAGGAAACACGTCGTTCGACAGATCGGCGTCGGTCAGGCGGGAAAGCACGTCCCTCGAGCGCGGGCCCATCAATCCCAGGACGGCGTAAGCGGAAGTGACGTCGACCGCAACGGCTCGCGCGCCGTCCGGAATATTGCGCTTGAGCCAGGCAAGATCGCGCGTCTGCGTGGCGGCGGCGGTCACGATCAGAAAGCGGGTTTCGCTTTCCCGCGTGATCGTGAGGTCGGCCTCGATGCCACCGCGATGATTGAGCCACTGGGTGTGGACGATCCGGCCAACCGGCACAGAGACATCGTTGGCGCAGATCTGGTTGAGCACGGCTTCCGCGTCGGCACCCTCCAGGATGTACTTGCCGAACGATGACTGATCGAACAGCCCCGCGGATTCGCGAACGGCCTTGTGTTCGCCGGCCGATTGGTCGAACCAGTTCTGGCGTCCGTAACTGTATTGGTAGCGGGCCTCCTCCCCTTTCGGGGCGAACCAGTTCGGCCTTTCCCACCCGGCGAGCTCTCCAAAGCAGGCTCCGCTGGCGAGCAGCCGATCGTGCAACGCCGATCGGCGAACCCCGCGCGCGGTCTCGGGCTGCCGGAACGGCCAGTGCATCGCATAAAGCAGCCCTAGCGCCTCAACCGTCCGATCCTTCAGATAGCGGCGATTACGCTGAAATGGCATCATGCGGCGGATATCGACATCCCATAGGTCCATCGGCGGATGACCGTCGACGACCCAATCGGCGAGAACCTTGCCTGCGCCGCCAGCGGATTGAATCCCGATTGAGTTGAATCCGGCTGCAACGAACAGATTGCGCACCTCGGGCGTTTCGCCGAGCAGATAGCGATCGTCGGGAGTGAAGCTTTCGGGCCCGTTGAAAAAAAGCTGAATACCGGCTTCGCCAAGCGCCGGCACACGCCGGATCGCCGCCTCCAGCAAGGGCTCGATATGCTCGAAGTCGTTGGGGAGGGTATCGAACGAGAAATTCTCCGAAATTCCGTTCATGCCCCATGGCTTAGCCACCGGTTCGAACCAGCCGACGAGCAGCTTGCCCGCATCTTCTTTGAAGTAGGAACAGGCATCGCCGTCGCGGAGCACCGGCAGGTGTCTTGGCAGACCAGGAATGACTTCGGTGACGATATAGAAGTGTTCGGCGGCATGGAGCGGAACTGTCGTGCCGGCCGACGCACCGAGGCGATGAGCCCACATCCCGGCGCAGTTGATGACGTACTCTGCAGCAATATCGCCCTCCGCGGTCCGCACGCCCCTCGCGCTACCGTTCTCGACGATGATATCCGTCACGTTCACATTCTCGAGGATCCGCGCGCCGCGGCTCCTCGCAGCCTTCGCCAGCGCTTGCGTGGTATCGACCGGATTGGTCTGGCCGTCCTTGGGCAAATGCACCGCGCCGACGAGATCGTCCGTCGTCATCAACGGCCAAAGCGCCCTGGCCTGTTCAGGCGAGAGCACGTCGACCTCGAGTCCAAAGCAACGCGCCATCGACGCGCCGCGCCTCAATTCCTCGAACCGTTCTTCATTCGCCGCCAGCGCGAGAGAACCGATCTGCTGGAATCCGGTCGCCTGTCCGGATTCATGCTCCAGCGTACGATAGAGTTCGGTGGTGTATTGAGCGAGACGGGTGAGGTTGTGGGTGGCCCGGAGTTGCCCGACCAGGCCCGCCGCATGCCATGTCGTGCCGGACGTCAATTGCTTTCGTTCCAGCAGAACAACATCCGTCCAGCCTCGGAGCGTCAGATGGTAGGCGACGCCGCACCCCACGATGCCCCCACCCACGATGACAACCTGGGAGCTAGTCGGGATATTCTGCACTTGGCGCCTCCAATTCCGTAAGTGTGAAATATAATCATATTTTTTCACAAATGTCAATACAGCTCACGCGGCTATTTCGATTATCGCCGCTCCCAATCGCCAGCAAGCCAACGCATTGCGACGCGCTCAAGACATTGAATAAACAATTATTTTTCTATTCATTCGATTCTTCCGGTACCCTCGGCATTCGATTCGGCGATGACAAAAGAGAAAACAATTTCATCTTTGTGAATAGTGGCGCTTGGAAAGGCCGTGGACGCGACAGCCGGCGCCATCAAAATGTCGGTGGCGTGCAAGCACTCACGACCTCGCACACCGCAGCGCCGACGCATCGAAAGCGATGCGGACGACGGCTTTGAAAGTAATAGGCGTCGCCGGGACCAAGTATTTTCCGTTCGCTATCGACAGTCACCTCCAGCCGCCCGGCCAGGACAATGCCCCCCTCCTCGCCGTCGTGCACCAGAGCAACCTTGCCCGTGTCGGCGCCGGGTTCGTATCGTGTTTTTTCCCGCGCCGTTCGGTCCTATCAACCCATGAATGGTGCCGCTCACAACCGACATCGTGAGATCGTTGACGGCGACCAGGCCGCCGAAGCGGCGGGTTACATGACGCAACTCGAGCAGCGGATTGACAATCGATGCGCTGCTCATTGAACTCTCCCGCCGCGTCTCAGGGTTCCGATCAGAGCAGCTCTCAGCACGCCAGCCACCCCGGCCGGCATCAGGATCATGGAGACAATGAGAAGGACGCCGAAAGCCAGCATCTTGTATTGGGCAAAATCGCGGAGATACTCCGGCACAATCGTCAATAGCGCTGCTCCAACGATCGCGCCCGGGAGCGAACCAAGTCCGCCGACCGTAATCATGATGAGCACCAGGAGCGAATCGTACCAAGTGAAGCTTTCGGGGCTCAGAAACCGCATCAAATGCGGCAGGAAAGCCCCCGCCAGGCCTGCGATACCGGAGCCGAGCGTGATGACGATCATGCGATATCGATCCACGCGAATGCCCATGCTGCGGGCCGCGGTCTCGTTCTGCCCGATCGCCCTGAGAGCCCGGCCGATGCGGCCGTGGCAAAGCCGGACCAGAAGCACATAGATGATCGTGAGGGCGGCCATCTCGACGGCGAACAGGCCGACGCGGGTGGTGATTTGCAGATTGAGGATCACGATCGGCGGAATCGCACGAACGCCGACATGGCCGCCGGTGAGGCTGCTCCAGTTGGTCAGGATTTGATAGACGACGATTCCGAAACCGAAGGTCGCAATCTTGAAGTAGACGCCGGACAGGCGAATGAGCTGGGCCATCAGCAACCCGGCCGCCGCCAGCGCGGGAAGGAATGAAAGGCCGACGCCCTTCTCCAGCAGGATGGCGGTGTAGGCACCTATTCCCAGGAAAGCTGCGTGCCCGAGCGAGAGCTGGCCGGCGAGTCCGACCATCACCTGGAGGCCGAGC
>JAKAPE010000334.1 GCA_021811945.1 Pseudomonadota bacterium
TTGGAACCGCTCCGCACTTGTTCGATTTTCCTAATTTGCCTGAAATTCCAAGAGGTTTGCGAGCACTTTTAGGGCCGCAACTCACGGATTTAGGTTTATTGTTTGTTGCCTTCACGCTCCGCGACGAGCGCATCCGCACTATCTCGGCGCGCGCCGCCGAACCCTTCGAACGAAAACTGCGCCATGAAGAAAGCAGCTAAGAAGAAACCCAGAATCGACTGGAGTGCCCTTGAGGCGATGACCGAGGAGCAGCGTCGCGTCGCGGCGCTCGCCGACCCTGATGCCCGGCCCATTCGCGAGGAAGATTTGTCCCGCATGCCCCGGGTGCCGCAAGTGAGGCTCATCCGGCGCGCCCTCAAGCTTTCGCAGGACGACTTTGCCGCGGTCTTCCACATCCCGCTCGGCACGCTCAGGGATTGGGAACAGGGCCGCAAGGAACCGGACGCGGCGGCGCGCGCCTACCTGCGCGTCATAGCGCGCGAACCGGGGACGGTGCGCAAGGCGCTGGCTGCCGCTACCCTCTCAAGGCCCTGATGAGATACGGCGGGGCGCTTCACGCCTTGACCAGCGGCACCTTCGGCACCGAACCGCGGTGCGGTGGCGGATTGCCGCCGCCGGGCCTGCCGGGACCGCCCGGCGGCTTGCGCCGCGGCGTCGAACGGCGTTTCTTGGCGCGGCGCGGCTCGGGCAGCTTTTCCGGGCGCGGCGTTACCGGACCGTCCGGGTAATCGAAGCCCAGCTTGCTATTGCCGCTCTCGTCAGTGACGATGATGACGCGCACGTGGCCGCCCGATTTGAGCCGGCCGAACAGCACCTCGTCGGCGAGCGGCTTCTTGATGTGCTCCTGGATCACCCGCGCCATCGGCCGCGCGCCCATCAGCTCGTCGTAGCCGTTGGCGATGAGCCAGCTCTTGGCCTCATCGGAGAGCTCGATGGTCACGTCGCGGTCGTCAAGCTGCGCTTCGAGCTGCAGCACGAATTTCTCCACCACCATGGCGATCACTTCGGGCGACAGGTGCGCAAAGGTGATGATGGCGTCGAGCCGGTTGCGGAATTCCGGCGCGAACATCCGGTTGATCGCCTCCATGTCGTCGCCCTCGCGCTTGGTTCGGGTAAAGCCGAAGGCATGCCGCGCCATGTCTGCGGCGCCGGCATTGGTGGTCATGATCAGGATCACATTGCGGAAGTCGACCTGCTTGCCGTTGTGGTCGGTCAGCTTGCCGTGATCCATGATTTGCAGGAGCACATTGAACAGGTCCGGATGCGCCTTCTCGATTTCGTCGAGCAGCAGCACGCAATGCGGATGCTGGTCGACGCCGTCGGTCAAGAGCCCGCCCTGGTCGAAGCCGACATAGCCGGGCGGCGCGCCGATCAACCGGGATACGGTGTGACGCTCCATGTATTCCGACATGTCGAAGCGGATGATCTCGACGCCGAGCGCCGCGGCGAGCTGGCGCGCGACCTCGGTCTTGCCGACCCCGGTCGGGCCGGAGAACAGGTAGCAGCCGATCGGCTTTTCCGGTTCGCGCAGCCCGGCGCGGGCGAGCTTGATCGAAGCCGCCAGCGCCTCGATGGCCTTGTCCTGGCCGTAGACCACGCGCTTGAGCGTGTCTTCGAGGTGCTGGAGCACCTCGGCGTCGTCCTTCGACACCGCTTTCGGCGGAATACGGGCCATCGTGGCGATCGTGGTCTCGATCTCCTTGATGCCGATGGTCCGCTTGCGCCGGCTCTCCGGCAACAGCATCTGCGCCGCGCCGGACTCGTCGATCACGTCGATGGCCTTGTCCGGCAGCTTGCGGTCATGGATGTAGCGCGACGACAGCTCGACCGCCGCCTTGATCGCCTCGTTGGTGTAGCGGAGCTTGTGATAGTCCTCGAAATAAGGCTTTAGGCCCTTCAGAATTTCGATGGCGTCCGGAACCGTCGGCTCGTTGACGTCGATCTTTTGGAAGCGGCGCACCAGTGCCCGGTCCTTTTCGAAATACTGGCGGTACTCCTTGTAAGTGGTCGAGCCGACGCAGCGCACGGTTCCCGACGCCAGGGCCGGTTTGAGCAGGTTGGAGGCGTCCATGGCCCCGCCCGAGGTGGCGCCAGCGCCGATCACGGTGTGGATTTCGTCGATGAACAGAATGGCTCCGGGATAGGCTTCGAGCTCCTTGATGACCTGCTTGAGCCGCTCTTCGAAGTCGCCGCGATAGCGGGTGCCGGCAAGGAGCGTGCCCATGTCGAGGGCAAAGACGGTGGCGTTGCGCAGCACGTCCGGCACTTCGCCATGGACAATGCGGCGCGCCAGGCCTTCCGCGATCGCAGTCTTGCCGACGCCGGCCTCGCCGACAAACAGCGGATTGTTCTTCTGGCGCCGGCAGAGCACCTGGATGGTGCGGCTGATCTCGGCTTCGCGACCGATGAGCGGATCGATCTTGCCCTCGCGCGCCTTCTTGTTGAGGTTGACGCAGTAGGCGTCGAGCGCGTCGCCCTTCTTCTTCGGCTCATCGCCGTTCTTGGTGTCGGTATCCTCCTCGGCGCCGCGCACCGGACGCGCCTCCGACATGCCGGGCCGCTTGGCGATGCCGTGGCTTATATAGTTGACGGCGTCGTAGCGCGTCATGTCCTGTTCCTGCAGGAAATATGCGGCGTGGCTCTCGCGCTCGGCGAAGATGGCGACAAGCACGTTGGCGCCGGTCACCTCCTCGCGTCCCGACGACTGCACGTGAATCACGGCGCGCTGGATGACGCGCTGGAATCCGGCGGTCGGCTTGGAGTCCTCCGCTCCGTCGGTGACGAGGTTGTCGAGCTCGGTCTCGAGGTACGCGACGAGGCTGCGGCGCAGCTTGTCGAGATCGACATTGCAGGCCCGCATCACCGCCGCAGCGTCCTGATCCTCGATCAGCGCCAGCAAGAGGTGCTCCAGCGTCGCGTATTCGTGATGGCGCTCATTGGCCAGCGCCAGCGCGCGGTGGAGGGATTGTTCGAGGCTGCGCGAGAACGTAGGCATTCAGCATCTCTTCCTTTGTATTGGCCGCTTCTCCACGTGGATCACTGCTTTTCCATGATGCATTGCAGAGGATGCTGATGTTTGCGGGCAAAGTCCATGACCTGCGTCACTTTGGTCTCCGCCACCTCGTAAGTAAAGACCCCGCATTCGCCGATTCCGTGCTGGTGCACGTGCATCATGATCCTGTGGGCCGTCTCGCGATCCTTGTTGAAGAAGCGCTCGAGCACATGGACCACGAATTCCATCGGCGTGTAGTCGTCGTTGAGCAGCAGGACGCGATAGAGGTTCGGCCGCTTGGTTTGCGGCCGTGTCCTGGTGATGACAGCGGTCCCCGGTCCGCCCTGATCGCTCCGGCGCTTGCGGTCGTCGCCCGCCAGCCGGATCGGGAACGTGGAAATGGCAGTCTCGCTCGGCATCGCTTCGGCTATCGTCCCGCGGCTGCCGCACCATGGGGTTGACGACAGCCGCACATTCGTTTGCCAACCATAATATCATAATTTTCGATCGGCCTCGTCCGGAACAATGACATAACGCAAAGACCGCAGGCAAAGTCGCAGGAAAAGCTCGCATGCATGTCGCTTGCGCGTTACCACCGGCCGCCGACTTTCCGCTGCGGCGCACATCCGGCCCTGCGGCGGAGAAGTTGCGGCAGGTTACGGGCCAAATCACGGCCAATGCGGGCCGTGCCTTTGGCCAAAGATTGCGCCGAACGGACCCACATCAACTTCGCAGCGATGCGCATCGATCCGTCCTTCGGCGGCATTCTTGGCAATTTTTTATGGGACTCGGCGCACAGAGCTGCGGGAAGGCCGGTCACCGCTGCATTGGTGGAGACCGCCGACTCGGATAATTATCGGCTCCTGATCAGGAGAAATGCCATGGTCGACCCCGCTCTACGCCGTGCGAGGCTCGTGCGCGAGCTCGAGCAGGACTTCGTTGCGGATTACGATGCCCAGAGCCTGCCTTCGGCCGACAAGCGCGCAGCCTATGCGCTCGAACACATCGCCTTCCGCGTCGGACGCATCGAGCAGAGCCTTGCCCGGCTCGCGACCGCCGTCGAAGCCATCCTAGCCAAAGGATGACCCGCGCCTCACGGCCATCGCGATAACGGCCCGGGAGCAGCGGCAAAGCGATCGGTGACTTGGCCACTGCTGGAAGCTACCACCGCCGACGAGCCAGTT
>JAKAPE010000335.1 GCA_021811945.1 Pseudomonadota bacterium
AAGACGCTCGGCCTTGCGCGGCGGCAGCCCATCCAGCCTGTCGCCTTATGCGATGATCTGGGGTGCCGCGATCTCAAACAAAAAATAACGTGCCGGCATGATGAGCTGCGGCATTATCCGCAACTACTGGCAACGGTGTGCGAGGCAGTGCCCACGCCCGCTCGCGCAGCGATGCGTGAGACAATGACGATGTGCGCCCCAACGCCACCTCCAGCGAATTTCCAGAACGCTTTGTGCCGCGCGGACCATTATTGGCGCATGGATCGGCATGGCCGACGCGCTGCCCATCGCGGTGGTCACAAGAAACACGAGCGTCAGGCCACCCATCCCCATAGCTCCCGCACAATTTCTCATTGGAAACGGTCTTTCCATTTTCGGTGTCCACTTCAATCTCGATTCGACCGATCCCATGGACTATAGTTGTAGGCAGATGTTGACGCGGTCGACGGCAGTGCGACCTTGCGGCGGTTGCTTGGTTCGGCAAAATCGGATTGGTACGATAGCGAAACAATCATGCCAAGATAAAGTTATGTGACTGCCGGCCAGATATCGGTACATATATCGGTCGAGACAGGACGGTAACGACCCCTTACATGCCCTCGCACGTTGTTGTGGCTTTCCCGCTCGCTGATCGGTGCAATTATGGTGCCGCCTGAAGCTGCTGTCGGCCAAGACACCAGGGCCGATCAAGACCTTCCGGTGATTGCAGAATTCGCAGTGCGTCGGCGCGCCTACATGGCGCCCGATGGCACTCTGTTGCGTGACCTTCCGGAATTTGCCGGCGACAGAGAATCAGTTGTTTCGATGTACCGCGGCATGATGCTGGCGCGCGCGTTCGATCTGAAAGCCGTGGCGCTGCAACGCACCGGCCGCCTCGGCACCTATGCCACCTCGCTGGGCCAGGAGGCCGTTGCGGTCGGCGTCGCCAGCGCCATGCAGCCCGCGGACGTGCTGCTTCCCAGCTATCGCGACAATGCGGCGCTGCTGTGGCGGGGCGTGACGATGGAAGACATCCTTCTGTTCTGGGGCGGCGACGAGCGCGGCAGCAACTGGTCAGGCCCCAAGCAGGACTTTCCCTTTTGCATACCGGTCGGCTCGCAAGCCCCGCATGCGGCCGGCGTTGCCTATGCTTTCAAATACCGCCAGCAAGCCCGCGTTGCGGTTTGCATCCTCGGCGACGGCGCCACTTCGAAGGGCGACGTCGCGGAAGCCATGAATTTCGCCGGTGTGTGGAAATTGCCGGTCGTGTTCCTTGTCAACAACAATCAATGGGCCATTTCGGTGCCGCTCGAGCGGCAGACGGCGGCACAGACTTTGGCGCAAAAAGCGATTGCGGCGGGTTTTTGCGGCGAGCAGGTGGACGGCAACGATATTTTTGCCGTGCACGCTGCCGCCGAAACGGCCATCGCTGCGGCGCGTGCCGGGAAAGGCCCGAGCCTGATCGAGGCTGTCACTTATCGCCTGGGCGATCACACCACAGCCGACGATGCTTCGCGGTATCGCCCGGCCGAGGAAGTCAAGGAGCATTGGAAGGAGGACCCGATTGCGCGCCTGCGCGGCTATCTGATCAGCCGGGAGAATTGGAGCAAGGCTGAGGAGGAGCAGATCGCCGCCGAATGCGAGCAGCGCGTGGATGCGGCAATCGACCGCTACCTCGCTGCCGCGCCGCGCGCCGCCGAATCCATGTTTGATCATCTCTATGCCAGACTGCCGAGCGTCTATGCGGCCCAGCGCAAGGAAGCCGAGGAACAGAAGAATGCCTGAGCTCACGCTGGTCGACGCGGTCAATCTGGCGCTCGCCCGCGCTCTGGCGGATGATCCCGACGTTGTAGTGTTTGGGGAAGATGTCGGGGTCAATGGCGGCGTGTTCCGCGTGACCGCGGGCTTGCAGAAGCGCTTCGGCGTCGAGCGTGTTTTTGACACGCCGCTGTCGGAGGCCCTGATCAGCGGACTTTGCGTCGGCATGGCGGCGCAGGGACTGAGGCCCGTCGGCGAAATCCAGTTCATGGGTTTCCTTTATCCGTGCATCGATCAATTGGTTAACCACGCGTCGCGGCTGCGCAACCGAACGCAGGGCCGGCTCAGCTGTCCGATGGTGCTACGCACGCCGCATGGCGCCGGTATCCGCGCCCCCGAGCACCATTCGGAAGCGACCGAGGCCATGCTCGCTCATATTCCAGGCTTGCGCGTCGTGATCCCGTCGGCGCCGGAACGCGCCTATGGCCTGTTGCTCGCCGCCATCCGCGACCCCGACCCGGTCGTCTTCCTGGAGCCGACGCGCATCTATCGCGCGGTGAAAGGCGAGGTCGAGGATAACGGCGAGGCCATGCCGCTGGACGTGGCCTTTGTTATTCGCGAGGGCCGGGATGTGACGCTCGTCAGTTGGGGCGCCATGGTCAAAGACACATTGGAAGCCGCCGACGAGCTGGCGGGAGACGGTATCGACGCGGAAGTGATCGATCTCGCCACGCTGAAGCCGTACGACGAGCAGACCATTGTCAATTCGGTGGCCAAGACCGGCCGTTGTGTGATCGTTCACGAAGCTGCGCGGACCGGCGGATTCGGTGCCGAAATTGCCGCCCTGGTCGCCGAGCGCGCGCTGCTGTCGCTCTTAGCTCCGGTCGCGCGCGTCACCGGTTACGACACCGTGATCCCGCTGCCGCGGCTCGAGCGGCAATACATACCGTCGGTGGCGCGCGTCGTCGCTGCCGCGCGGAAGACCTGCAAGTTTCCTGACTGATGCAATAACCCGTCATGGCACGCCAATTCACTTTGCCCGACCTCGGCG
The DNA here is from genome assembly GCA_021811945.1 of Pseudomonadota bacterium. Classification (GTDB taxonomy): domain Bacteria; phylum Pseudomonadota; class Alphaproteobacteria; order Rhizobiales; family Xanthobacteraceae; genus BOG-931. The sequence continues at coordinate 2,789 of JAKAPE010000335.1, forward strand.
AGGGCCTCGAAGAAGCCGAAATCGTCACTTGGCTGGTCAACGAAGGCGATCACGTGGTCGCCAATCAGCCTCTCGTTTCGGTCGAAACCGATAAAGCCGTTGTCGAGATACCTTCACCCTGGAGCGGCACCGTTGCGCGGCGTTTCGGCGGCAAAGGCGATGTCGTGAAGGTCGGCGCAGCGCTGGTCGAATTCAGCGAGCAAGCCGGCGCCGACACCGGCACAGTTGTCGGCGAGGTTGAGCGCGGCGAAACCGGAAAGAGAGAGACCGGGGCGCCGGCGCGTGTCGGCGGCCTCCAGGTTCTGCCGGCGATTCGCGCGCTGGCGCGCAAGCTCGACGTCGATCTCAACCTCATCCAAGGCAGCGGTCCGGGCGGAGTTATCACGCGCGCCGATGTCGAGCGCGCCGCCCGCAGCCTGACGGAAGCCGGGCCGGCCGAGCCACTCAAAGGCATGCGGCGCACCATGGCGCAGCGCATGGCGTTGGCGCATGCGCAAGTGGTTCCGACGACGGTCACGGACGAGGTCGATATCGACGCTTGGTCGAAGGACGCCGACATCACCATCCGGCTCGTGCAGGCGATCGCGGCGGCCTGCAAATCCGAGCCCTCGCTCAATGCCTGGTACAATGCCGAAGCCGGCGAACGGCGTCTGCTCAGCCGTGTCGACGTCGGCATCGCCGTCGACCTTGAAGGCGGACTGATCGTGCCGGTGCTGCGCAATGTCGGCGAGCGCGATAGTGCCGATTTGCGCGCCGGGCTAGACCGTATGCGCGCGGATGCTGCCGCACGCTCGATTCCCCCCGAGGAGTTGCGTGGCGCAACGATAACGCTGTCGAATTTCGGCATGATCGCCGGCCGCTTTGCCAGCCTTGTGGTCGTGCCGCCGCAAGTCGCCATTATCGGCGCTGGTCGCGCCGAACCGCGCGTGGTCGCCGAAGAGGGTCGGCAAGTCACGCGCCGTATCTTGCCTTTGTCGCTGACCTTCGATCACCGAGTGGTGACCGGCGGGGAAGCGGCGCGCTTCCTTGCTGCGCTCAAATCGAGCCTAACGAAGCCCTAATGGGCAAGCCGCCCGCTCTCCTGCAACCGACGCTGCAATCAGTGAAGCAGCCTCAATGACGTTCGTCTTGGTTGAGATGGTTGCGTCAAAGGCGACCACGGAGGCTGCAAGAATATTGCCAATCCGATCGAGAACTCCGGAGGTGCGCAGCCTCGGATCGGCAACCACGAAAACCCGGGCGAGACCGAGCCGCGCCAGATCCCAGCCCAGCTCCTCCACGGCGCCGCCGCCAAACTTGAGCCGCGCCGCCTCCAGTGTAAAAATTGATTCCTGCCCGCCCTGTTCGCCCATCATTGCCATTCTTCCCACTCC
>JAKAPE010000057.1 GCA_021811945.1 Pseudomonadota bacterium
GCCGGGCAATCTCAACGAGCTGATCATGTGCTTCGGCCTCGTCAACAATCTGCCCGAGGTCAACGCCATCCAAAGCGGCCTGCGCCGGCAGTCGGGCGGCTTCGTGCTGGAAGCGGAGAAGATCGGACATTCGGAAGACGTCTGTACCTATGTGAAGTCGGATATCGGCATGATGGCCAAGGGCAATATCGCCCCCAACGGCAAGAAGCTGCCGAATCCGGACGTTCTGCTCCTCTCCTATACCGGCTGCTTCACTTTCATGAAGTGGTTCGAGCTGCTGCGGGAGCAATACCAATGCGAGACGATCATGTTGCATACGCCCTACATGGGCGACGGCAAGATCACCAAGAACATGATCGAGTACATGGTGAAGCAGCTCAAGGAAGAGGTTATTCCGGCACTCGAACGTATTTCGGGAGTCAAGTTCGATATCGACCGGCTGCGCGAGTATCTGAAGAAATCGGTGGTGGCCGAGGATGACCTCGTGCGCGTCCTGCAAAGCGCCAAGTGCAAGCCGTCGCCGATCGATGCCTACTTCGGCGGCATCTACTATATCGGTCCGATCTTCGGCGCCTTTCGCGGCAGCGACGACGCCATCGACTATTACCGGTTTCTCCGCGCCGAGGTCGAGGAGCGCGTCGCCGCCGGGAAAGGTCCGGTCACGCCGGACGGCGACATGGGTGAGGAAAAATACCGTCTGGTCGTTGAAGGGCCGCCGAACTACACCAACTTCCGCCAGTTCTGGAAAATGTTTTACGACGAGGGCGCCGTGGTGGTGGCATCGAGCTATACCAAGGTCGGCGGCGTCTACGATCTGGGCTTTCGTCACGATCCGGACAAACCGCTTGAAACGCTCGCCGAATATTGCCTCAGCGTCTACACCAACCGCAACCTGCCGATGCGCATCGATATGTTGGCGAACTACGTCAAGGACTATGACGCCGATGGCCTTTTGATCAATTCTATCAAAAGCTGCAACAGTTTCTCCGCCGGCCAGCTCTTGATCATGCGCGAGGTCGAAAAACGCACCGGCAAGCCAGGGGCTTTCGTGGAGTCCGATCTGGTCGATCCGCGCTATTTTTCCGCCGCCAATATCAAGAATCGGCTCGAGAGCTACTTCCAGATGATTGAGCAGAAGCGGGCCGGCGCGCGCGCCGCGGCCTGAGGAGGAAGCAATGAAGACATTCGTTGGTGTCGACCTCGGTTCGACGACGACCAAGGCGGTTCTGCTTGACGGGAACCGCAAAGTGGTCGGCCGCGGCATCACCAACTCGCGTTCCAACTACGCGACCGCGGTGCGGGTGGCGAGTCAGGAGGCGCGCGTCGACGGTCAATTCACGCTGTTTCGCCGCGCTCTCGACGGCGCCCGCGGAAACGTCAATCTCGACGTCTTCCTCGGTGATCTTGAGCGCGCGTTCCGGCTCGAGCAGTTCCTCGAGCAGCTCGGCGATCTCGAGCAGACGTGCCTCGGCCAGGTGCAGGGCCAGCGTTTCGCCGGCATGGAAGCCGGCGTCAAGGAGGCTCTCGCTGAAGTATTCCGGCGCCTGCGGACCGAGGCAGCCGATCTCTACGCTCCCGGAGCCAAGCGCAAATCCGACTTCTTCCGCGACATTGCCGGCTCGCGCTATCACAACATTGCTGAGGACGTCGCCCGCGTGGCGGGATTGCCCTATGACCTGCTCCTCAATGTCTACGACAAGTCGATCATCGAGGTGGAAAACCGGCCGCCGACGGGCGAGCTGAGCGAGAAATTTCGCCGCGCGCTGGGGCGCGTGCCAATGCCGGAGTCGTCGGTCGGATCGCGCGCCGATATCCAGAAACTGATCGAGGATGCGCTCGCGATTGATCTTGAAGAGACCTATCTCGTCGGCACCGGTTACGGGCGGGTGACGCTGCCATTCTCGAAGGAGCACATCCGCTCGGAAATCCTGTGCCACGGTCTCGGCGCCCACATGATGTATCCGAACACCCGCACTGTGCTCGATATCGGCGGCCAGGACACTAAAGGGATTCAGGTCGACGCCAACGGCATCGTCGAGAACTTTCAGATGAATGACCGCTGTGCCGCCGGCTGCGGGCGCTATCTCGGCTATATCGCCGACGAAATGAATATGGGCCTGCACGAATTGGGTCCGCTGGCGATGAAATCCGAGCGGCCGGCTCGGATCAACTCGACCTGTACGGTGTTCGCCGGCGCCGAGTTGCGCGATCGACTGTCGCTCGGCGAGAAACGCGAGGACATTCTGGCTGGCCTGCATCGTGCCATCATCCTGCGCGCGATTTCTATCATCTCGCGTTCGGGCGGCGTGACCAACGAGTTTACCTTCACCGGTGGGGTGGCCAAGAACGAGGCCGCCGTGCGCGAGCTGAAGAAGCTGATCAGGGAAAACTACGGGGAGGTGACCATCAATATCGACCCGGAATCGATCTATACCGGGGCACTCGGCGCTGCCGAGTTCGCGCGACGAGCACATCTTGGGCAGGCAGAGGGAGGCGAAGCATGACGATCGCGGCAGGTATTGACGTCGGAACCGGGGCGGTCAAGGCGGCGCTGTTCCGCATCGACAACGGCGAAAGCCAATGGCTTTCGCGTGCGATCCTACGCATTCGCCAGCGCGATCCGATGCAACTCGCGCGCCTCGCCTACGAGCAGGTTCTCGATGACGCCAAGGTGGCGGAAAAGGACGTCGACTACGTGGCGACGACGGGCGAAGGGGAGGGCGTGCCGTTCCACACCGGACACTTCTATTCGATGACCACGCATGCGCGCGGCGCAATCTTTCTCGATCCGGGCTCGCGGGCCGCGCTCGATGTCGGCGCGCTGCATGGACGCGCCATCAGCATCGACGAGCGCGGCAAGGTCTTGAGCTACAAGATGACCAGTCAGTGCGCGTCCGGCTCGGGGCAGTTCCTCGAAAACATCGCGCGCTATCTCGGCATCGCCCAGGACGAAGTCGGAACGTTGTCGCAGCACGCCGAAACCCCGGAGGTCGTCAGCAGCATTTGCGCCGTCCTTGCCGAGACCGACGTGATAAATATGGTGTCGCGCGGAATTACCGCGCCCAACATTCTCAAGGGTATTCACTTGTCGATGGCGGGCAGGTTGTCAAAGCTGCTCAAGGCGGTGGGGGTGAGACAAGGCGTCATCATGATGACGGGCGGACTTGCGCTCGACCAAGGCCTCGTCGCCGCGCTCGAGGAGGACCTCGCCAAGATGAAAGACATGAAGACTACGGTGCACAGTCATCCCGATTCGATCTATGCCGGCGCCATCGGGGCTGCGCTGTGGGGCGCGTATCGTTTTGAGAAGCTCGCCGCGCTGGACAGTGTATCGCGCGCGGCGTGAGAAAGGGACGGCAATGGCTCTGACGATCACCGACGCATGCACCGCATGCGATGCTTGCGAACCGGTATGCCCCAACAAGGCGATCTCTGCCGGCAATCCGATCTACGTGATCGATCCGCTGATGTGCACCGAATGCGTCGGGGCGGAAGACGAGCCTCAATGCAAGCTGGTCTGTCCCGCCGACTGCATCGTGCAGAATCCCGATTTTGTCGAGAGCAAGGAAGAGTTATTGGCGAAGTATCAGCAATTGCACCCATGAGCGCTGCGATGAGCTATACCAACCGCATCAGCCAAGCACTGCACGAAGAGCATGCGGCCACGGTCGCGCTCATGGAGCGCCTTGAGCAGTTTATCGCGCGCCATCGTCGCCGCGCGCCGCCGGCGACGGCCGACAGTGCCGTCGCGGAACTCCTGCGCGATGTATCGTTGAGCGTAGAGGCGCAGGTACAGCGTCACTTTGCCTTCGAGGAGGAGCGGTTGTTTCCGTATCTCGGCTCGATCGGCGATGAACCGATCGGGGCGCATCTGACCGACGAGCACACCGTGATCCGTCCGATCGGCGTGCGCGTCGGCCGTCTGGCGCGCGCGGCAATGGAAAGCGGTTTTGATGCGGCGAGTTGGGAGGAGTTTTGTCGCTCCGGTCAGGAGCTGTGCGAACGCATGTTCACGCATGTGCAGAAGGAGGAGGCGGCGCTCTTGCCGCTGCTGGAGGATGTCATGGACGCGGAAACCGAGTCGCAACTGGTCGCAGAATATCTCGAAAGCGCGTGAGGTCTGTCGATGACCGCCGCCTCAGCCGCTGCAGCGAACCGCGCGAGCCGACCGCTTGGCCCGAACGATGTCGAGCGAGTGATCGCCATCGATCGCGCTCTCAGCGGACACTCCCGCCGCCGCTTCTTTGAAAAACGCTTTGCCGCCTTCGAAGCCCATCCGGAGGACTTCGTCCACATCGGCGTCGTGCGCGACGGCGACCTGTGCGGCTTTGCCATCGCCCATGTCCAGCGTGGTGAATTCGGCCACGAAGACACCGTCGCGGTATTGGATGCGATCGGCGTCGATGCAGAAAGCCGTGAGCGCGGCATCGGTCAACTGCTCATGCGCGAGCTTGGCGCGGCCGTCAGTCGGAGCGGTGCGCAGATATTGCACTCAGAGGCCGTCTGGACTAGCCACGATCTGTTGCGTTTCTTCGATTCCGCCGGATTCAAGCTCGCCCCGCGTCTTGCGCTGCAGCGGCCTGTAGCGGTGCCTCTCGATGAGGCGCCGGAAGAGATTTGAATGGCTGAGGAGACAGCGATGCCCGCATATGCACGCATGACAATCCCGCGACAGGTCGGTGCCGCCGCGGAAATCAACTATGGCGGGCCGGCCGCGCCGGATTTCGGTCCATTGGCGAGGGACCGCATTCCCGTGCGCACGATGCGCGAGGACGACCTGCGGGCGCTCGTTGCGATCGACCGGCGCATAACCGGCCGCGACCGCTCGGCCTATTTTGCCCGCAAGCTGACCGAAGCGCTGCGTCAATCCGATGTGCGGGTGTCGCTTGTAGCCGAGCGCGACGGCGCGGCGGTCGGGTTCATCATGGCGCGCGTCGATTTCGGTGAATTCGGTCGAGTCGAGCCGATGGCGGTGATGGACACTATCGGCGTCGATCCGGACTACCGCGGCCGGGGTGTCGGACGAGCGCTGCTCTCGCAGCTCTTGGTCAATCTGGCGACGCTGCGCGTCGAGCAGATTCGCACCGAGATCGACTGGCGCGACCGCGACCTGCTCGGCTTCCTCGATCACTGCGGTTTTCTTCCGTCTGACCAGTTGTGCTTCGAGCGTGTGGTCGGCTCCTGATACCAAAACGCATTTGCTGGCGCCATTTGGTGGCGATGATGCCGTCACACCAGCCGGCGCATCACGTCGGCGCAAAACCACGCGAACGCGGCGGCGCCGACGAGGCCTATGCCGGCTCCGAGGCGAAAAAGTTCCGGATAGCCGCCGGCGATCGCCGTCGTCACTACGGCAAGGGCAATGCCGTGACAAACCGCATGCGCCTTAAGCGGCGCCGATGCGGCGAGCCGAGACAGCGGCGGCGGCGCGCCGCCGTCCGCGCGCGATACATGCATCGACGCTAGGAACGGGACGATTCGCTGCAGGATACCGAGCAGGAACGTCAGCAGCCAGCTCAGCAGCATAAAGCCGAACAGGGTTGGTCCGTTAGCCCCGGCGCGTCCGAACAACGCGGCGAGGCCGACCAGAAGCGTTATCGGCAATAGCAGCCACGCCGCGCGAATAAGGACGAAGGAAAGTCCGAGATGCTTGCGCATTCCCTTCGTCAGCGCGCGCCGCATCAGCGAGAGATGAACGCCGGCTGCGCCAAGCCCGATCAGCGCGGCGAACGCGAGGACGGCGGTGCTGTCGGCAAGCGCGCCAAATGCGCCAACCGCCACCGCCCCGGCGGCGAGCGCAAAGCCAACGACCGCCGGCCGCTTCGCAGGCGCTTCTGCCAGCGCAAACATCGGCACCAGCACATGGCTGAAGCCAAGCGCAAGCATTCCCATGAAGCCGAACCCGCCAAGGATCATGTGGGCGAGCACGACGGCTCGATGGTCGGGAAGAGCGCCGACCTGAAAGTCGATGGCGAGCGCCAAGCCGGCGGCCGCGAGCAGAAGAAGCGCGGCAAGGGCTGCCCACCCATAGGCGGCGACAACCGGCATCGAGCGGGCGCGCCGCAGATTGTCCGCAAGAAGGACGGCATAGATAATGAGGCCGAGGACCGTGAGGCCGGCCCCCGCGATCATGATGTAGGATCGAACCGTATACATTCCGGTGCAGAGGGTCGCTATTCCGGGAATCAGAAGCCAAAACACCAGCCTGATCGGCCAATGTGCGGCGAGAGCCCGCCGTGTGGCCACCGGCAGTAACTGCACCGAGGCCCCGATCGCAGTGGTGGTCAGCACGCCCAGCGTCAGCAAATGGACCGAGGCCAGCGCCGGACCGGGTCCGCCGCGGAAGCCCGTCGCCTGTTGTGCGGCCGCGACGAGCGCCGTCCACATCAGCAGGTGAAAGATCGCGGCCGCGCCAAAGAAACGAAACGGTATCGACGCCGGCAACAGCCGGCTCTTTGCACCTGAGAGAAAAGTGGCCACGAGCGCCATGAATGTCAGTGAGCAGGTGAAGCTTTCGGAGACTTCTTGATCAGAGCCCCATCAATGCCAGGCGGTGACGCGGCGCCCGAAACTTGTCGCCCCGCGGCATTTCCCGCGAACGGTGCCCGTCGCTTCGATGTGACGGAAAAACCCCGGATGCAGCGCTCAACAATTGTGCGGCGCGCTGACCCCGTGCGTCCCGTGCGTATTGATGAATATCACGGTCAACTGGTCCATGGTGATGATGTGGTCGCGGACCAGTCGAGGCAGTTCTATGCGCAGGAGCGATCGCGCTTTTTTCCAGTTGTCGCTGCTGAGCGCGTCAGCCTGGTCGCAGAGCTCGATCCATTGCTGATGCTCCATCCAGTGGCATTCGCAGAGGGTACCGCCGGATTGCTCCATCAGCTGTGCTTCGTGGGCGAAATGTTTGCGCATCAGGCTCTTGAGCCGGGCGATGAAGAATTTCGATTGGATCGGTTCGCAGTTCACCGCCCGCTGCCACCACTCGCCGATCGCCTTGTGATCGGCGTCAATGATCTCATGACCGAGCGTGTGCCGTTGCCCGATCATGGGGCGAATAAAATAGCCGGCCATGGATCTTTGCTCGTATTTAAACTGTGCGTCACGCTGGCAGATCCTCGAAAAACCTGCCTATTGACGGCAATTCCCGCATTTTACCTGTATCGGCCTCGCCAAGTCGACCATGATCAGGCTGGTCAAGCCTTGACTTCGGTCAAACAACCCTCCCGGCGACCGCGGTAGGGTGATTGCACAAGACTTTGGCAAATTCGCGCAAATCGCTGAGTTATCGACCGTTTCCGCCTCCACTGATCGCGATCGGATGGCCCGTCGAGCGTGCCGGGTCTTGATTTAGATCAAAAAGGTGTCTCCGCGGTAATCTATATTATGAGAAAGACTGGACCGTGGGCCTTCCTCATTGTCGACCGGCGATAATGGGTCCCGCCGCCGGGGTCTGATCGGATGGCTTGAAACATGGCCTCACATCCCACGGCTGGGGACCTTCAAGTCATCACTCGCATCGCCGTTTTCCAGGGTCTCAGACCGGAGACCGTCGAACATATTGTTGCGCCCGCGACGGTCATTACGCTGGCTCCGCACGACACGCTGGCACGACAGGGCGACCCCGCCACTGCGTTCTTCATCATCATCGACGGTTGGATCAAGGTCTATCGAATCGCGGTATCGGGCGATGAGGCCGTGATTCATATGATGACGCGGAGCGACAGCTACGCCGAGGCGGCCGCCTTCACCGGAACGCGCTATCTGGCGTCGGCTCAGGCCGTCAGCAATGCCCGGGTTGTGCGGGTTCCGGCTGATCATGTCGTCCGCTGCATTCGCGAGAGCCCGGATATTGCGCTGGCCATGATCGCGTCCACATCCCTTCACCTCCATCACCTGGTACAGCAGATCGAACAACTCAAGGCGCAAAGCGGTGTGCAGAGGGTTGCAGAGTTCCTGGCCTCGCTCGCCCCGGTTGACACCGGCTCCTGCGTCATCGCCTTGCCCTATGACAAGGTGCTGATTGCGGCGCGGCTTGGCCTCAAGCCGGAATCGCTGTCCCGCGTCTTTGCCAAGCTCAGGTCCATCGGTGTTGCAGTGCACGCCTCACATGTGGCGGTGGGCGACGTCGGCAAGCTGCGCCGGCTCGCCGCCGACGAACGGGCGGCCGTTCGTGGTTCTTTTCGCGACACCAAATAATCTGCACGGGTTTACCGCCTAAGGTCTTGGCACCGACAATCGCACAAATGTCGTCTGCGAAAGTCATCGACCCGGCAGTTGGATTAACGTGGTACCTTGACTTAAGTCATGAATGAAGAAGCATCCGATCATACATATTTCCCGAGCCAACATGCCCGACCGGCGAAACGGCTTTGGTAAGACGGGCGAAGGGAGATTTCATGCCGAGCGACAACATCTTGGCGGAAACGGTCAACGCCATCCGCGACATCGCGGCAAATGAGCTCGACACGGTGACGATAGAGCGCGCGGCGGTGGGCTTGTTCTTCACCGGCGTCAAGCTTGCAACGGGTCATGTCGGCGCTTGCGCGACACCGATCAAAGCGATTCCCGAGGCGGTGTGTTGCCCGAGTTCCGCGCATGCGATGCCGTTCCCTGGCAAACTGCGCGGCCGTCGTGCTGCCGGCTTTCTGGATGAGCTGGGACAGCAGGATGGGATCCGCCGTGCGGTCGGCATCGCCACCATGAATGCGCTCGCGGCATTGTGTTGGGACCGCCGGCCGCATGCCGGGGTCGAGATGAAGAGCGGCATCGACGCCTTCGACGCGGCCGATATTCGTCCTGGACAGACGGTTGTTGTGGTAGGGGCCTTCGTTCCGTTTCTGCGCGAATTGAAGCGGCGCGGCCAGCCGTATCTGGTCTTGGAGCAGGATCCCGCAACGCTCAAGGCCGACGAGATGCCATTCTATCGCCATGCGGCGCAAGCTCCCGCCGTAGTGCCGCAGGCCGACGTCCTTCTGATTACGGGCACCACGCTTCTCAATGATACGCTCGATGAAATTCTCGCCGCGGCTCGGCCGGACGCCTGCAAGGTCGTGGTCGGTCCGACGGTCGGTCTGGTGCCGGACCCCTATTTGCGTCGCGGCTGCGATGTTCTCGGCACCATCCGCGTGACCCGTGCCGATGAATTTCTTGACGTCTTGGCCGAGGGCGGCTCGGGTTATCACTTCTTCGGGCGATCGGCGGAGAAGGTGGCACTGTGTGCGCACCGGGACAGGCGCGCGGACACGCCGCAAGCGCGTGCTGTCGCTGCAGTTTCCACGGCGGCGTAAGGGGTGCGTGCTATGTCAGTGTTACACCCGCAGGGCTGGACGCCTCCGATCGGATATGCGAACGGCATCGTCGTCCCCGCCGGCCGCATCGTCTTCATCGCCGGCCAGGTCGGCTGGAACGCGCAGCAGCAATTTCGCAGCGAAGACCTCGTTCCGCAATTCGAGCAGGCGCTGGAAAACGTGCTCGCCGTGCTGGCGCAAGCAGGCGGCAAACCCAACCATATTTGTCGCATGACCGCCTATTGCATCGACAGGCCGGCCTACCTCGCCGGGCGTTCCCAGTTGGGGCGCATCTGGAAACGCCTCATGGGAGCGCATTATCCGGCGATGAGCATGATCTTCGTTGCCGATCTCCTTGACCATCCCGCCAAGATCGAGCTCGAGGCGACTGCGGTTATACCAGTGGAAACGTAAATGCGTTGCGCACCGCGGGGCGGTTCTTGGCGCCGGCCGTGGCGGAGCCGAAGGGGTCAGTGTCAGCCCGATTGCTCGGCATAAAGAGCGGCGGTGATGCGGCGCGCCGACGCGGCAGCGGCGAGGCGCCGATAATGCGCGGAGGCGATCGTCGTCCGCATGGGACGAGCCTGCTTCTGCACCAGTTGTTCGATCTGCTGCAGGCTGCGCTCGGAGAGCGGGCGCCCGATCAGCGCGTCGGTGCCGCCGAGGACGAACGGCCGTGAATTCGTGCCGGTGAGGGCGATACGGATCGATGCAACGGAGTCGCCGCGCACGCCCAGCGCTACCGCTACCCCGGCGAGCGGATAGTCGACGGCCCCGCGCAAGCGCACCTTGGCGTAAGCCGATGCCGCCGCCGTTGGCGGCAGATGGACTGCCACGATGAGGTCGTCTTCGGCAATCGCGAGATGAGCGAGGCCATCCTCAACATAAATGTCGCCGAGCGGAATGCGGCGGCGGCCTTGTTTGCCGGCGATCTCCACTTCGGCTCCAAGCGCGAGGAACGCCGGCGCGAGATCGCCGGTGAAGGCGGCATGGCAGCGCTTGCCTTGCGGCGCGACATGGCAGATTTCCCCGTCCCGTTTCAGGCAGAATCCGTTCGCTTGGCGCCACCATTCGCTTTGATTGTAGAAGAGACAGCGGGTATCGAGGCACAGATTGCCGCCGACCGTTCCCATCGCGCGGTGGCCGGGACCGGCAATGGCGTTCGCCGCTTGCGATATTGCGCGATAATCCCTGGCAATAGCCGGATGGCGGGCGAGCGCGGCGACGGTAACGCCGGATCCGACGCGCAGGCCGGCGGCGCCCATTTCGATGGTTGTCAGTTCATCGATCCGGGAGATATCGATCAGCGACTGCGGAGCGATCAAGCCGTGGCGCATATTGACGAGGAGATCGGTGCCGCCGGCAATGAAACGACTTTGCGGATGTTGCTCGCGGGCGGCAATTGCAGCGGCAACATCGCTCGGCCGAACGATGCGGATATCGGGCAAAAGGCCGCTCACGATAGAGCCTCCTGTACCGCAGCAAGGCGCTTGGCGCGGCGACGTTCAAGCAGGGCCTGGTGAATTCTGTCGGGCGTAACCGGCAGTTCGTCGAGATCGATTCCGAGCGCGTTTGCGACCGCATTGACCAGGGCCGGAGGGAATCCGGCCAGCGCACCCTCGCTGGCCTCTTTGGCGCCGAACGGGCCGTTGGGATCGTGGCTTTCCACGATCTCCACTTTGATCGGCGGCGATTCGGCCATGGTCGGAACGCGGTATTCGAGTATGCTGGCATGGGCGGGCAGCCCGTTGACGTAATGGGTCTCCTCGCTCAGGGCCTGTCCCAGGCCCATCCAGACCGATCCCTCGATCTGTCCCTCGACCGCCAACGGGTTGATCGCGTGCCCGCAGTCGAGGGCTACCCAGACTTTATCGACGCTTACCGAGCTCGTTGCATCGTCGATGCTCACTTCCACGACCTGCGCGGCGTAGCTGAACCCCATCGTCGAGCCCACGGCGCCGCCGCGATGCTTGCCGCCCTGCGCCTCCGGCGGGCAGGTGAACGTCCCCGATACGGTGATCGGGCCGCGATCGGCGAGGGCGGCTTTCACCACGTCGATGAAAGGCAGGCTTGCTTGCCCTCCGGTACCGACCCGGAAGGTTTCGGCAATGCATTCGATATCTTCGACCCGGGCCTCGAGCTTGCGTGCAGCCTCGCCGGTCAGGATCGACTTGAGCTTTCTGGCCGCATCGATTGCGGCATTGCCGACCATGAAGGTGATACGTGACGAATAGGCGCCGTTGTCCTTGGGAGTGATCGCACTGTCGCCTGCGATCACGCGCACTTGGTCCAACGCGATACCAAGCGTTTCCGCGACGGCGATGGCCACCATGGTGGAGGAGCCCTGGCCGATATCGGCGGCTCCCGTGAGCGCCGTTACGCCGCCGTCAAAATCGAGCCGGACGTTGACGGCCGCATGCGGCTCGCCGGTCCAATGGACCGGTTTTGCCGCACCGCTGACGTAGTGCGAGCAGGCCATGCCGAGCCCTTTGCCGGCCGGCAGCGTTCCGATTCGCTCCCGCCAGCGACTTGCCCGCTCGACCCGGTCCAGGCATTCGCCAAGGCCGTAACTGTTGACCATCAGGTCATTCAAAGTGCGCGTCGGTGCCTCAAGCAGGTTGGCGCGGCGCACGGCGAAGGGGTCGAGGCTAAGCTCGCGGGCCATGCGATCGAGCAGGCACTCGAACGCGTGTCGGCTGTCGACTCCGCCGTGACCGCGCATCGCCCCGCATGGCGGCAGATTGGCATAAACCCGGTAGCCGTCGTATTTGACGGCTGGAATGTCGTACAGCCCCTGCAGCAGCGCGCCGGCATAGAGAATGGTGACGATGCCGTAGCCGGCGTAGGCGCCGCCGCGCTGGACCACCTCGCACTCGCAAGCCGTCAGGCGGCCGTCGCCCCGCATGCCGAGCTTGAGCTTGATATCGGTCTGCGGTCGCGCGCGATGGGTCAGGAAGTTCTCCTCGCGCGTGAGCTTCGTCAGCACTTTGCCGGTGGCGGCGCGGGCGAGCAGTGCGGTGACGATCTCGAAGTTCAGCACCTCCGCTCTCGCGCCGAAGCCGCCGCCGATAAACGGCTTGATGATGCGGATGCGGGACGTATCCATCTCCAGGCAGCGCGCCAGCATCAGGTGCAGGTAGTAGCCGACTTGCGAGACGCTTTGCATGGTCAGCCGCCCGGTCAGTGGATTGTAGTCGGCGAGGCAGGCGTGCGGCTCGATCTGGGCGTGGTTGACCTCGGCGCAGCTGATTTGCGCCTCACGCACCAGATCCGCCGCCGCGAAGCCCGCCTTGACGTCTCCGAATTCGTGATGCACCTCGCGTTCCAGGTTGCCGGGCTTGTTGGCGTGCAGTTGCACGGCGTCAGGAGCGCGCGCCTGCGCCGAAGTGTAATAGGCGGGAAGCTCCCGCACTTCGCACTCGATCAGACCGATGGCGCGCGCCGCGGTTTCGGCGTCGACTGCGGCAACGGCGGCAATCGGTTCGCCGCGGTAGCGGACCCGCTCGCGCGCCAGCGGATATTCGTTCATCGCGACCGGCAGAACCCCATAAGTATGCGGGCAGTCGGCGCCGGTCACGACGGCGACGACGCCGTCGAGAGCCCGAGCCTTGGACACATCAAGGCGCACAATTTCGCCGTGACTCACCGGGCTGCGAAAGATGCGGCCGATAAGGGCGCCGGCATGATCGAGATCCGCGGTGTAACGCGCGCGCCCGGTAACCTTGTCGATGCCGTCAATAAGCGGCACGCCGCGGGCTTTGCCGCTTACCGTCACGGCAGTCATGGCGCCGTCTCCGCCGCCACGAGCACGGACTCGATGATCTTCACATAGCCGGTGCATCTGCAGAGATTACCGGAAAGCGCCGTGCGTACGTCCGCTTCTGTCGGATGCGGGTTGCGGCGCAGCAGCCCTTCCGCCGCCATGATCATTCCGGGAGTGCAAAACCCGCATTGGGCGCCTAGTTTCTCATGAAATGCGCGCTGCAATCGTGTGGGTCGCCCCTGCCGGGCGAGACCTTCGATGGTTTCGATTGCGCGGCCGTCACAACGCGCCGCCAGGGTGATGCAGGATGGCACTGCCTCGTCGTCGATGAGCACGGTGCAGGCGCCGCACTCTCCGCCGTCGCATCCGGTCTTCACCCCGGTCAAGGCCGCAACGTCGCGAAGGTAGTCGACCAGCAACTGATTTTCCGCGACAGCGTCCTCACGCCAGCGTCCGTTCAGCTTCAATCGAAGCAGTCTCTTTTGCGATTGCGGACGCTCGAGTTGCGGGCTCTCTATCGGCATCGACTGGCCTCCCACGCCGGTTTAGCCGGCCGAACAGCCAAGCTGTAAAGAAAAATCGCCGTATTCCCGGCGTGGCGCCATGATAAAAATCAAGCAACGGAAATGAATTGCCAGGTTGACTAAAATCAAGGACCGCCTGGTTTTGTTGGTGGCTTATTTCTCACGTGAGCAGTTTTGCCGCGTAAACAGTCCTGTCAGGTCAACAGTCTCCGGCCAACGAATGACCGCCCTGCGCGACTACAATGCCGCCGTCGATTTCGTCGACCGCAATGTTGCCGAGGGGCGCGGAAACAAGACGGCCTGCATCGATCCGTCCCGTAACATCACGTATGGCGAATTGCGTGATGCCGCCGTGCGCATCGGGCCGATGTTGGCGCGCCTGGGTATCGAGCAAGAGAACCGCATCGCCTTGGTGCTGCTCGATACGGTCGACTTCCCGGTGTTGTTCTGGGGAGCGATCCGCGCGGGCGTGGTCCCGGTCCTTCTCAACACTCGACTTACGGTGGACCAGTACCGTTATTTGCTTGAGGATTCGCGGGCCAAGGCTGTTTTCGTCTCCGCCGCGCTCTTGCCCGTCGTTCAGGCGGCGGCCGAGGATCTGCCGAATCTAAAATCCGTCATTGTTGTCGGCGGCGGCCCGGAGGGGGTGCTGCGGCTTAATACGCTCCTCTCGGCGGAGAACGAAGGCTCGGCGCCGGCAAGAACGTGCGCCGATGAGGTGGCCTATTGGATCTATTCGTCCGGTACGACGGGACGGCCGAAAGGCGTCATGCACGTCCATTCGTCTCCTATAGTCATGGCGCGGTTGGCGGGCCAGGACCGCATCGGCATCTGCGAAGACGACGTGGTCTTTTCGGCCGCGAAGATGTTTTTTTCGTACGGGCTCGGCAATGCAGTAATTTGTCCCATGTCGGTGGGAGCCACTTCGGTCTTCTATCCCGAACGGCCGACCCCGCAGTCGGTTTTCGAAACGCTGCGCACCTATCAGCCGACGATGTTCTACGCGGTTCCCACGCTGTATGCGGCGATGCTCGCCGATCCCGATTGCATGTCTGAAAACGGATCGCGCCGCTTGCGGCTGTGCTTTTCCGCTGGCGAACCGTTGCCGGCGCACGTCGGCGAAGCATGGAAAGCGCGGTTTGGTCTCGATATCGTCAACGGCGTCGGCTCGACCGAGATGGGTCACCTCTACCTCACCAATCGGCCGAACGCCGTGGAATATGGCACGGCCGGTGTCGCGGTGAAGAATTATGATCTGAAGCTGGTCGATGACGCCGGAAACCAAGTCGCGGACGGCGAGATCGGCGAGTTGCTTGTGCGCGGCGAGACGTCGGCCGCCGGCTATTGGAATCAGCGCGAACGGTCGCGCCGGACATTTATCGGCGAGTGGACGAGGACCGGCGACAAATACCTGCACCGTCCGGACGGAGTCTTTATTTATTGCGGGCGCAGCGACGACATGTTCAAGGTCAGTGCCATCTGGGTGTCGCCGTTCGAAGTGGAGGCGGCCCTGGCCGAGCATCCGAGCGTTCTTGAGGCCGCCGTCGTTCCGGCCGAGGATCCGAACGGACTTATCAAGCCAAAAGCCTTCGTCGTTCTCAAGGACGGGTACAACGGCGTCTCAAATCGGGCTCTTTACGAAGAACTAAAAGTCCACGTGAAGCGAACCATAGGCCCCTGGAAATACCCACGTTGGATCGAGTTCGTCGACAGTCTGCCCAAGACCGCAACGGGCAAAATTCAGCGCTTCATGTTGCGGGGCAAGATCGGCGGCGAGGGGGATCGCGGCGTGGGGGAGACCAATGCGTAGTCTCTCGCACTTCAATTGGCCGTTTTTCACCGACCGTCATCGGCATTTCGCCGCGGAACTCGCGGCTTGGGCCAATCGGGAAGTCGCTCGGCACATCGATCTCACCGACGTTGACCGCACTTGCCGGGCCCTAGTGCGTGCGCTCGGCGAAGCGGGGTGGCTCATGGCCGTCGTGCCGGCCTCCCATGGCGGGTTATCAAAGAACTTGGATGTTCGTACCCTGTGCAGTGCGCGGGAAATTCTCGCCTGGAACGAGGGTCTGGCCGATTTCGCCTTCGCCATGCAGGGCCTGGGCACCGGTCCTATATCTCTGTTCGGCACTGAAGAAGTAAAGGCCAAATATCTGCCGCCGGTGCGCGAAGGCCGACATATTGCCGCGTTCGCCCTGTCGGAGCCCGAGGCAGGTTCCGATGTCGGCGCCTTGGCGACAACGGCAACGATGGACGGACCGGCCCATGTGCGGCTCAACGGCCTCAAGACCTGGATTTCGAACGGCGGCATCGCCGATCATTATGTTGTGTTTGCACGCACTGGTACGGCGCCCGGCAAAAAAGGGTTGTCGGCCTTCGTCGTTGATGCGGACGCCCCAGGACTGTCGGTCGCCGACAGGATCGATGTCATCGCCCCGCATCCGCTTGCGACATTGCGTTTCGACGACTGCCGTGTGCCGCTGGCCAATCGCCTGGGGGCGCCCGGCGACGGCTTCAAGGTGGCGATGGCCACACTCGACATATTTCGATCGACCGTTGGCGCCGCGGCATTGGGGTTGGCCCGCCGCGCGTTCGATGAAGCCACGACCCGTTCCGCAACGCGCAAACTGTTCGGCGCCTCGCTCGCCGATTTTCAGATGACCAAGGCTGCGCTCGCCGACTGCGCCATCGAGATCGATGCCGCGGCGCTCCTGGTCTACCGGGCGGCCTGGACCAAAGATGCGGGCGCTCCGCGCATCACGCGAGAGGCGTCGATCGCAAAGGCGTTTGCAACGGAAATGGCGCAGCGCGTGGTCGACCGCGCCGTACAGATTTTCGGCGGAAACGGCGTGCGTCACGGCGTCAAGGTGGAGGCGCTGTACCGGGAGATCCGCGCTTTGCGCATCTATGAAGGCGCGACCGAAGTACAGAAACTCATCATTGCCGACGATCTGCTGAAGGCCCATGCAAAGACCGAAGCTGCCGGCGAGGCCCGCAGGAGCGAACGGACGTAGCATGCTGCGGGTTTCGATTGCCGATCAGATCGCAACAGTCGTCCTGAGCCGGCCGCCGGTGAACGCAATCAGCGGGGAGTGGGTAGGGCAGTTCACCGCCATGCTCGACGATCTGAGCACGCGTTCCGACTGGAAGCTGCTCCATCTGCGTTCCGATCAGAAGGTGTTCTGCGCCGGTGCCGACCTCGCAGAAGTCCTCGCCTTAAGCAAGGCCTGCATTGCCGCGGCTGCGGAGCCCGGAGCCGACGGCTATCGCGACGAACTGGAAGGAAAACGCGCCGCCTGCTGACAAACGCGGAAACGCGGCAGCGCGTCCAAGCGTTCTTTGCAAGCGCCTCACACTAGCTGCGGGGCCTCGCGCGAAAAAAAAACACGCGGAAAGGAGAGTGCCGATGGACCTCGATGGTAAAACGGCGCTGGTGACCGGAGGCGCGTCCGGTATCGGCAGGGCGACGGTCATGGAGCTCGCCCGCAACGGCGCTCATGTCATCTGCGCCGATGTCAATGCGGAAAAAGGCGCCGAGTTGAAGAAGGAGGCGGCGGCAACGAACTTTGCCGTGGAATTCGTCAGCGTCGATCTTGCCAATTCGGAGTCCGTGCGCCGTGGCGTTGCGCAGGTGCTCGAACGCCATCCCCGCATCGACATCTTGGTCAATGCGGCTGGGTGGAACGATCTGCAGCCGTTCATGGAAAATGCGCCCGACTACATCGACCGGGTGATCGCCGTCAATCTCGGCGGCATGCTGCACCTCACCCAGGCGCTGCTGCCGGCCATCATCGCCGTCGGCAAGGGCAAGATCGTCAACGTCTCAAGCGACGCCGGTCGCGTCGGCAGCTCGGGCGAAACCACCTATGCCGCCGCCAAGGGCGGCGTCATCGCCTTCACCAAGTCGCTGGCGCGCGAAGTCGCGCGCTACTCGATCAATGTGAATTGTGTCTGCCCGGGACCGACCGATACGCCGATGTTGCGGTCGCGGCCGGAGAAGCTCAAGGAGGCGTTCCTGCGCGCTATTCCGTTCCGCAGATTTGCCAAGCCGCAGGAGATCGCCGATGCCATCGTGTTCTTTGCTGGCCCGCGTTCCGACTACATCACCGGCCAGGTGCTGAGTGTCAGCGGCGGGCTCACCTTTGCCGGCTAGTGTCCCGCTTCCGACGTTCGTATCACCTTGCCGCATGTCCTATTACGAACGTCGGAAGCAAAGGGACACTAGCAACTTTATGAATCTAGTGTGGTTTTGGATTTGACGCTCCGATGACGAGTTGCCGCAATGATGATCGGAGCGTCAAATCCACCACACTAGAGGAGATGAGAATGTCGACACCGAGTGTAACCGCCGCGGCCCATCGCGATGACGCAGCGCCCGCCGACACCGCCCGGCGCTTCCGCCCTTCGCGCGTGGATTTTGCCGCCTTCAAGCCGCGCCATTTCCTCTGGCAAGTCGACGGCAAGGTCGCAACCATCACGCTCAATCGTCCCGAGCGCAAGAATCCGCTGACATTGGAATCCTATGCCGAACTGCGCGATACCTTCCGTGATCTCGTCTATGCCGGCGGCATCAAGAGCGTGGTGATCACCGGGGCCGGGGGAAATTTCTGCTCGGGCGGCGACGTGCATGAGATCATCGGCCCGCTGGTGGAGATGCAGCGCAGGGACGATATACCCGGACTGCTCGCATTCACTCGCATGACCGGCGATCTGGTGAAGGCGATGCGCGCGTGCCCGCAGCCGATCGTTGCCGCGGTCGACGGCGTCTGCGCCGGCGCGGGAGCAATCCTGGCCATGGCGGCCGACCTGCGCCTGGGCACGGCGCGGAGCAAAGTCGCATTTCTGTTCGTGCGCGTCGGGCTTGCCGGTGCCGACATGGGCGCCTGCAACATGCTGCCGCGGATCGTCGGGGTGGGCCGCGCGGCCGAGCTGCTCTATACCGGCCGATCGATGGACGGCGGCGAGGCGGAGCGTTGGGGTTTTTTCAACAAGCTGCATGAGCCGAACGCTGTGCTCGCCGAGGCGCAAACGCTGGCGAAGTCGATCGCCGACGGTCCGACCTTCGCGCACGCCACGACCAAGCGCTGCATTCATCAGGAATGGAATATGGGCATCGACGAGGCGATCGAGGCGGAAGCCCAGGCGCAGGCCATCTGCATGCAGACCAAGGATTATGAACGCGCCTACGAGGCCTTCGTGAGGAAGGAGAAGCCCGTTTTCCAGGGCGATTGAGGGGAACGCGTCCGGCGCGTGCGACATCCTCGCCGGCTGATCGCAGCGCCCGACACTGAAAAGAGCGCCGTTTTGGTCAAACCGATACGGCGCTCTTCCGTTCATTCCGACTGTGCAGGCTATGCCATCGCGCGGTACTACCTCGACGTGCCTGCTTGCGGTGATGGGCTAATGTGCCGACCGCCGGTTCCCATGACAGGCAGAAAATTTCATTGTCCAAACGACGATTGATACAGCCAAAACGATTTTCCGAACCCGCGCACGTCTCGTGAAGCGGATCGTGCCGATCGGCACCGTTGCCATCGGCCCAATCTCCAGAACGCCAATCTCTGGAATGGAGGAACAAAGAGGGTAGATCGGA
>JAKAPE010000336.1 GCA_021811945.1 Pseudomonadota bacterium
ATCGTCGATTCGCGCCGCCGCTCCAAGCTGCTGACGCCCGTCCCGAAACCGCAAAAACGGCGCCGCACCCTCGACCAACCGGGTTTCGTGTTCGACAGCGGCGAAGGGCTATCGAGTGAGGAACAAGAATACAACCCGACCCCGATCATCAACGAGATCCGTAGTTATGTAAACGACTGGCGCCGCCTGCCGAACCCCGATCAATGGCAGGTGACCCCGGAGAGCGCGCGCCTGCTTCAGCATTGGCGCCGCCCGGATTGGTCGGACATCCGCCCGTTCTTCTGTCAGGTGGAGGCGGTCGAGACCGCGATCTGGCTCACCGAGGTGGCGCCGAAACGCGGCGCCGCCGTCGCCAAATTCTGGGCGCACCTGCGGGCTGCCAACGCGCAGTCCAATCCCGAGCTTCTGCGCATCGCCTTGAAGCTCGCGACCGGTGCCGGCAAGACGACCGTGATGGCGATGCTGATCGCCTGGCAGACCGTCAACGCCGTCCGCCATCCGGGCAG
Source organism: Pseudomonadota bacterium (assembly GCA_021811945.1). GTDB lineage: Bacteria > Pseudomonadota > Alphaproteobacteria > Rhizobiales > Xanthobacteraceae > BOG-931. Next base: position 507 of record JAKAPE010000336.1, read on the forward strand.
CCGACAGTTTTCGCGCGCCTTCCTGGTCGTGACCCCCGGCATCACCATCAAGGACCGGCTATCGGTCCTCCTGCCGAACGACCTCAGCAATTACTACGCGACGCGCGATCTGGTGCCGACCGACATGCTCGGTGACATCGAGCGCGCCAAGGTCGTGATCACGAACTACCACGCCTTCCGGCGGCGCGAGCGCGTCGAGGTCTCAAAGACCGGGCGGGCGCTGTTGCAGGGCCACGGCCCCGAGCTGAACACCGTTGAGACGGAAGGCGAGATGCTGCGCCGCGCGGTCGGCGACTTGATGGGGCTCAAGAACATCGTCGTCCTCAACGATGAGGCGCACCATTGCTATCGGGAAAAGCCGCAGGCCGAGGCCGAAGACCTCAAAGGCGAGGACAAGGAGGAAGCGAAGCGGAACAACGAGGCGGCGCGGCTGTGGATCTCCGGCATCGAGACCGTCAAGCGCAAACTCGGCCTCGCCGCCGTTTATGACCTCTCGGCAACGCCATTTTTCCTGCGCGGTTCCGGCTACCGCGAGGGCACGTTGTTTCATTGGACGGTCAACGACTTCTCGCTGATGGACGCGATCGAATGCGGCATCGTCAAGCTGCCGCGGGTGCCTGTCGCCGACAACATCCCCGGCGGCGACATGCCGAAATTCCGGAATCTGTGGGAGCACATCCGCACAGAGATGCCGAAGAAGGGCCGCGGCAAGGCCGGCGCTCTCGATCCCCTGAAGCTACCGCAGCTCCTTCAGACGGCGCTCGATGCGCTCTACGGCCATTACGCGAAGACGTTCGATCTGTGGCAGGAAGCCGGGACGCTCGTGCCACCCGTCTTCATTGTCGTCTGCAACAACACATCCACGTCAAAGCTCGTCTACGACTATATCTCGGGATTCGTGCGCGAGAACGACGACGGGACAGGGACGCCCATCCCCGGCCATTTCGAGCTGTTCCGCAACCACGACCACAACGGCAATCGCCTTCCGCGCCCGCGCACGCTGTTGATCGATAGCACGCAACTGGAATCTGACGAGGCGCTCGACAAGAATTTCCGCGACATGGCCGCCGACGAAATCGAGCGTTTCCGCCGCGAGATCGTGGCGCGAACGGGCGACATCCGCGCCGGCGAGAACATCAGCGACCAAGCGCTGCTGCGCGAGGTCATGAACACGGTCGGCAAGCCAGGGCAGCTCGGCGATTCGATCCGCTGCGTCGTTTCGGTCTCGATGTTGACCGAGGGATGGGACGCGAACACGGTGACGCACATCCTCGGCATCCGCGCCTTCGGAACCCAGCTCCTTTGCGAGCAAGTCGTCGGGCGCGGCCTGCGCCGGCAATCCTACGATCTCAACGAGGAACAGCTCTTCAACGTCGAGTATGCCGACATCCTCGGCATCCCCTTCGACTTCACGGCCAAACCGGTCGTGGCGCCGCCGGTCAAGCCGCGCGAGACGATCCGCGTCCACGCCGTCCGGCCCGACCGCGATGCCCTCGAAATCACCTTCCCGCGGGTCGAGGGCTACCGCGTCGAGCTGCCGGAAGAACGACTCACCGCGAAGTTCGACCGCAACTCGGTTCTCGAGCTGACGCCCGATCTGACCGGCCCCACCGAGACCCGAGACCAGGGGATCATCGGCGAGCCGGTGAACCTGACTGTCGAGCATCTCGATCAGATCCGCCGTTCGACGATCCTCTTCCGCCTCACCCGTCATCTGCTCGACAAGTTCCGCGATCCGGGGGGCGAGCCGAAAGTCTACCTGTTCGGCCAATTGAAGCGGATCACCCGCGAATGGCTTGAAGGCGGCTATCTGCGCTGCATCGGGACCAAGGAAGCCCAGGTTCTCTATCCGGAGATCGCCGACATGGCGTGCAACCGCATCGCCGCGGCGATCACGGCGTCGATGGTCGGCGAGCGGCCGGTCAAGGCGGTGCTGAACCCCTACAATCCGACCGGCTCGACCCGGTTTGTCAATTTTACGACCTCGAAGCCGACGCGTTGGAAAACCGACCCGCGGCGCTGCCATGTGAATTGGGTCATCTGCGACAGCGATTGGGAGGCCGAGTTCTGCCGTGTCGCCGAGGCTCACCCGCGCGTGCGCGCCTATGTCAAGAACCAGAGCCTCGGCTTCGAAGTCCCATATCTGCTCGGCTCGACGCCAAAGCGCTACCTGCCCGACTTCATCGTCCAGATCGACGACGGGCACGATGACCCGCTGAACCTGATCGTCGAAATCAAGGGCTACCGGGGCGAAGACGCAAAGGAGAAAGCGACGACGATGGACGCCTATTGGGTTCCGGGGGTCAACAACCTCGGCAGATACGGCCGCTGGGCCTTCGCCGAGTTCACCAACATCTACGCGATCCCGGCGGGATTCGACGCATTGATCGAGCGCTTCGTCGCCGGGCGGGCGGCCTGACATGCCATTTTGCCCGATCCGACAGAGACGGTAGGATGGCGCATGGCAACCGCGAGCGTCCCCTCAGAGCTGCTCGACCAGATCGTCGCTCATTTCCGCCCGCAGCGGGTCATCCTGTTCGGCTCCGCCGCGCGCGGCGAGGCCGGGCCGGAGAGCGACTTCGATCTCGTCGTTGTTGTCGATGATGACACGCCGCCCGAGGCCTTCGAGGCGCGGTCGGTGTACGCCGCACGCGCCGGCTACCATGGCGCCGTCGATATCCTGCCGTGCCGCGCATCCGTGCTGGCGGCCCGCGCTCGCGCGAAAGGCTCTTTTGCAGACATCGTGCTGCGAGAGGGCGTGACGGTTTATGAGCGCCGCTAAGCGCCAGGATATCGTGCAATGGCGCGAGGCCCTGCTCTGGCTCGCGAAAGCGGATGCCGATGTTCTTGGGGCGGGAACGCCGCTGGCGCCCGGCCAAACCGACCTTGCCGCATTCCACGTTCAACAGGCACTCGAAAAGGCCTTGAAGGCGCTCCTTGTCGCGGCCGCACAGGATGTGCGCCGCACCCACGACATCGACGTACTGGTGACGCGAGCCCGAGCCTATTGGCCGGATCTGCTGCCTTCGCCGTTTCCGCTCGCGGCCGCCGGCCAGTGGTATGTGACGACGCGTTATCCCGGCCTCGACACGGCCTCGCCCACGGCCGCCGAGGTCGCAGAGGCCCTGGAGGCCGTCGCCGCGCTTATGGCTCGGATCGCCGGCCGCGCTCCGCCCGAGGCGCGAAGGAAGGACGACACGGGCGGCGCCTGAAGCGGCCGGCGAAAACGCAAGGCGGGGGGACCAGAAGCACGATGGCACGCAGTAAAGAGATTTCGGTCGCGGCGCTGCGCCACAAGGACAAGCGCCGCAATATCCCGACCGCCGAGCTTGAGCCGGTGATGGAGGATGCGGACAAGCGGCCGAAGCCGCTGCGCTACCCGCGCAATATCGATCTCGACCCGCAGCTCGTCTGGCGCGGCAAGGACGAAGAGGACTGGTCCGACCTGATCGTGCAGGCGCCGCCGCTCTACATCCAGGAGAAGATCCACCCGAAGGTGCTGGTGGACGATCTGCTGCGACAGAGCCGCGCGCGGCGGGAAGAAGCGAACCCGCCGATACCGGACCTGTTCGCCGACTTCAATGGCCTTCCCGACAAGG
>JAKAPE010000337.1 GCA_021811945.1 Pseudomonadota bacterium
CGGCCTTCCTGTTGTTGCGCGCGCGGCGCGCAACGACAGACTGCCGCCGCAATGGGCCGGACTCAAATTCTTCAACGTTTTCGGCCCCAACGAATACCACAAAGGCGACATGACGAGTCTCGTCGCCAAGCGCTTCGACGACGCCAAGGCCGGTCGGTCGGTCCGGCTATTCAAGTCGTGCCGTGCGGACATAGCCGACGGCGAGCAAAAGCGCGATTTCATCTATGTGGATGATGCAGTTGCGGTGGTCCGCTGGCTGCTCGATACGCCGGCGGTTTCGGGTATCTTCAATGTGGGAACCGGGGCGGCCCGCAGTTTCCTTGACCTCATCACCGCTCTCTACGCGGCGCTCGGCCGCGAGCCGGCGATCGAATTTATCGACATGCCGGCTTCAATCCGCGGCAGCTACCAATATTTCACCCAAGCCGAGACCGACAATCTGCGGCAGGCGGGGTATACTGCTTCGTTCACCGGTCTCGAAGAGGCCGTGCGGCGCTATGTGACTGGTTATCTTGATTGCGCCGATCGCTATCGCTGAGCACGAGGCAGAAACGGGGCTGCGGAAAAGCGCGCATGTTCGATTTCGAGGAAGCGCTCAAGCTTATTTCGCGGCAGGCTATTCTCTGCATCGGCGATCTGATGCTCGACGACTTCGTCTATGGCGAAGTAGAACGCATTTCACCCGAGGCCCCCACTCCAGTGCTCGCAGTGCGGCACAACGCCGTGGAGATCGGCGGCGCCGGCAATGTTGCGCGCAACATCGCCGCGCTTGGCGCCCACTGCATCTTCGTCGGCCTGATCGGCAACGACGAAGCCGGCCTCGCCTTGACGAACGCGTTCGGCAAGCTCAACGGTTCGATCACGCCTGACCTCGTGGTCGATTTGACGCGGCAGACTACCCGCAAGGTTCGCTTTGTCTCCGAGCATCACTCGACCCACCTGATCCGGGCCGATTGGGAGACGGCAGCACCGGCCAGTGCGCAGAGCGAGGCAGCTTTGATCGCCCATGCCGAAGCGGCGCTGCCGCAAGTCGGCGCAGTCGTGCTGTCGGACTACGCCAAGGGTGTGTTCACCCCGCGCGTCACCCGCGCTGTCATCGAGGCGGCGCGGCGGCTCGGCAAGCCGGTCGTCGTCGATCCCAAAAGCCACGACTACAGCGTCTATCGCGGCGCGACCCTGATCACGCCTAATGCCGGGGAACTCGCGGCTGCGGTGCATCGCCCGCTCGCCAATGACGCAGAAATTGCCGTTGCTGCGGCCGAGCTGGCGAAAAGGATCGCGTGCGAGGCAGTGCTGGTCACCCGCAGCGAGGAGGGCATGACGCTGCACGTGGAAGGCGAAGCGGCGGCTCACGTTCCGGCCTATCCGGTCAAGGTGCGCGACGTGTCGGGCGCCGGCGATACGGTCGCCGCGGTGATGGCCGTTCTGCTCGCGATGAAGACGCCGTTCGAGCCGGCCATGCGCGCCGCCAACGCCGCCGCCGCAGTGGTCGTGGGAAAACGCGGAACCTCCACCGTCTCGCTCGCGGAGCTGCGTCATCGCATCCTGCCGGCCGCTTCGCTGGCCCCGGAGGACAAGATCGTGTTCGACTGGTCCGTGCTTGGCGAGCGCCTGGGCGAGTGGCGCCGGCATGGCCTGCGCATCGGCTTTACCAACGGCTGCTTCGACCTACTGCACCGTGGCCATATCCGGCTGTTGGCGGAGGCACGCGCCGCCTGCGACGTGCTGGTGGTCGGACTCAACAGCGACGTGTCGACGCGCCGGCTTAAAGGCGGGGGCAGGCCAATCAATCTCGCCGAGGCCCGCGCCGAGGTGCTCGCCGCATTGGAAGCCGTCGATCTGGTCGTGGTGTTCGACGAGGACACGCCACTCGAATTGATCAAGCTTGTTCGTCCGAACGTCCTGGTAAAAGGCGCCGACTACGCGCTTGACGAGGTTGTGGGCCGCGATGTGGTCGAGGCCGCAGGCGGACAGGTCGTTCTTGTCGATCTCGTGCCGGGACACAGCACGACCGCGATCGTGGAACGCATGCAGCCGCGGATGAAAGCGGTACAGGAGTAGCCGTCGATGCGGACGGTTTTTCCCGCCCACGCCGAGGATCGGCTCAAGGCAGAGTTCTTCCGCGCGACGCGCAACGGCTTTTTCGTCGAGGTCGGCGCTAACGACCCGCAGCGCGGCTCGCAAAGCTGGCAATTCGAACAGACGGGCTGGGCCGGGGTGCTTGTGGAACCGCAGCCTGAGCTCGCCGTACGCCTAACGGAAACCCGGCGCGCGCGCGTTTTTGCTGCGGTTTGTTCGTCGCCGGGAAGCGCTGGCGGTACGGCGCGATTATATCTGCGAGGGCCGCACTCCTCGCTCAAGCGCGAACTCGCCGTTACCGGCGTCATTGCGGAGGGCGCTATCGACGTTCCCGCGCGCACGCTCGATGACATTCTGGAAGAAGCCGAAGCGCCGGCGCCAATTGATTTTGTTTCCATTGATGTCGAAGGCCATGAGGTCGAAGTCTTGAAAGGATTCGATCTGGCGCGCTGGCAGCCGCAACTCGTTCTGATCGAAGACCACGTCAGCAATCTCGCTACTCACCGTTTCCTGAGCGGTGCGGGATACCGATTGATCCGCCGCACCGGGCTGAACGGTTGGTACGTGCCGCAGGCGGGAGCGGCGCGATGCGGTCTGAGCCTGTTCGGACGCTGGCAGATCGTGCGCAAATATTATCTCGCCCTGCCGATTCGCGTGATGCGCGACCGCAAGCGAAGACTGCGCGATCGAATTCGTGCGCGGCTGCGGGATACGAAGATGCACGGAGTAGCCCGCACTCCTTAGATCGATGGACACGAACCTCATCTCCGTCATGGTGACGACCTATAATCGCGCCGATGCACTCGATGCGGCGTTGCGTGCCCTGGCGCATCAATTCGACCCCGGAGCTTGCTGGCATTCGAGCGACGGCTTCGGCGTGCGGGGGATCGGCCAGATATGAGAATTTCCGGCTTTACCTTCGTGAGGGACGCGGTCCGACTGGATTACCCGGTCGTGGAAAGTATTCAGTCGATACTGCCGATCGTCGATGAATTCGTAGTGAATGTAGGCGCATCCAATGATGGGACGATTGATCTCGTTCGCCGGGTCGCAAGCCCCAAGGTGAGGATCGTCGAAAGCGCGTGGAATCCGAACCTATCATTCGGCGGATATGTGCTCGCGCAGCAGACCAATATCGCGCTATTCAATTGCACCGGAGACTGGGCGATCTATCTTCAAAGCGACGAAGCAATTCATCAGCGCGACCACAAGCGGCTTCTCGATTTAATGGCCAAATATCGCGACGATGAGCGCGTTGAAGGTCTGCTGTTGCAGCGTGTGAGCTTTTATGGCGACTACGAGACCATCTTGAACATGCATCCATTACGCTGCGAGCTTGTCTGCCGAGTGGTGAAGCCGCATCGCTTTGTGCTGTCGCGTGGTGACGCGCTCGGATTTACCGTACATCCCAAATACAAGGAGAAAGGCCGCCGCATCCGCGTGATCGATACCGGTCTTGACCTCTTTCACTACCTTGACGTGCGTTCGTCTGCGGCTTCCAAGGCGTTCATCGAGCAGAAATCGAAATTGTGGATTGCCGGATCGGAGCGGAATCCAAAACCGGTTGAAATGACGCATTACTATTATAATCAGTTCCCGCGACAGTTCGTGATGAAATACCGCGGCGATCATCCGGCATCGATGCAAGAACGAATCCGATCCCACCAGACGCGGCTCGATCTCGACTCTCCGCACTGGCGAACGAGGCTGACCACAGCGGAACGCAAAACCCGCCTCAGGACCAAGCTCGTTGAGCTTCTTGGCTGGCGTGCTGCGCCCGGCAGAGCCGGCCGAAAGATCGTCGGAACGTATCGGCGTGGCGATGAGGCGTTCGCGCGCTCTGCATCGGCGGACACGAAGCGCGACAAGGCGGGGGCACCCGACAATCAGTGCGGACGCTAGTGTCCCGCTTCCGACGTTCGTATCACTTTGCCGCATGCCCTATTACGAACGTCGGAAGCAAAGGGACACTAGCAACTTTATGAATCTAGTGTGGTTTTAGATTTGACGCT
>JAKAPE010000058.1 GCA_021811945.1 Pseudomonadota bacterium
CTAACCTGCTGCGGCTATGGGGACCGATGCCACCGCGGTGCGGCCGGCGCCGGCAGCATTACCTTCGGCAAGCTCCGTTGCCGCATCGACCGGCCAGAACACATCCCACGGGACAAATGCGACCCCCAACAGCGTAGCCAATCTCGGGCTGTCCGTTGCCAATGCCGGAGCGCCGTCGATAGCCACGGCCACGCCGACCGCGCCCGGCACGTCGACCGCTGCCACCACCGCCATTCCGGTCGCTGGCCTTGCGGTCGCCATTGCCGCACGGACCCAGCAGGGCTCCAACCAATTCGAAATTCGACTCGACCCGCCGGAGCTCGGCCGCATCGACGTGCGCCTCGATGTCGACCGCAACGGACAAGCGACCTCGCACATCACCGTCGAGCGCGCCGACACGCTGGCGCTTTTGCAGCATCAGCAGTCGCACCTCGAACGCGCGCTGGAGCAAGCCGGCCTCAAGACCACCGATAACGGCCTTTCCTTCTCGCTGCGGGATCAATCCTTTACTGGCCAGAACGGCAATAACGGCAATAACGGCGGCGGCACTGGCGGCACGACGCCGCAGCGGACGCAATTCGTGGTGCACGATCCCGATCTGTCGCCGGTCGCGACGACGCAGGTTTACAGCCGCCACGGTCTTGGCGGCGGGGTCGACATCCGCGTGTAACAAATCATAGTGCGAGCAAAGATGGGGCAACGATGAGCATCACCTCCACCGCCATCAACACTACGTCCAACTCGACGGGTTCGGTCAGCAATTCGTCCTCCGGCAGCTCGGCATCGCAACAGCTTGCCGGCAATTTCGATACTTTTCTCCAGCTTCTGACCACGCAGTTGCAGAACCAGGATCCGCTCAGCCCGCTCGACACCAATTCGTTCACTCAGGAGCTCGTCGAATTCGCTTCGGTCGAGCAGCAGATCAATACCAACACCAACATGCAGACGCTGATCTCGCTCCAGCAGACCGGAGCGACCACGTCTGCGCTACAGCTCGTCGGCTCCACGGTCACGCTCAGCGGCAACAGTGCGACGCTCTCCAACGCCACCAACAGCCCCGCCACCTGGAGTCTTACCGTTCCCAATCCGGCGACAGCCAACGTGACCATCACCAATTCGAGCGGCCAAACCGCGTACACCGGAACCGTATCGCTCAATGCCGGGACCCAAAGCTACACTTGGAATGGCCAGGGTACCAACGGGACGACTTGGCCGGATGGCACCTACACGCTGTCGATCACCGCCACCGGCGCCAACGGTCAGTCGGTCCCAGTCTCGACCCAAGTGCAAGGCGTCGTCAGCGGGGTCGATATGACCCAGACCCCGCCGACGCTCACGGTTGGCGGGAGTAGCTACCCGATTACCGCGGTGCAATCGATCAACAACGGTAGCCTCACCAGCGGCATCTCCAGCCTCAACAGCAGCATCAGTAGCCTCAACAGCAGCCTGAACAGCAGCATCAGCAGCCTGAACAGCGTTATCGGCACCCTCAGCAAATATCTCTAGGGCGCCGGCGTGTCATCACTCACGACGCAGGCACCGGCAACGCGAGAGCAGGTGACGGCTGCTCACGAAACAAGGCCTCCAATCGAACAATAGGCTTAGGCAAATTTTAAGCGGCGATGCGTAAGGTTCGAGCCTCGTTGTGTCGAGTTTGTGAGAGTTGCCATGGCTGAGCCCCATCGCCCGAGGGTCAAGTATGTCATCGGGCCGGACGGTTCCCCGCTCACCATCGCCGACCTGCCGGCGCCGGGAACGAAGCGTTGGGTCATTCGCCGCAAGGCGGAGGTTGTGGCGGCGGTGCGCGGCGGGCTGCTTTCGCTGGACGAGGCGTGCAGCCGCTATACGCTCACGGTCGAGGAGTTTCTCTCATGGCAATATTCCATCGACCAGCACGGCCTGGCCGGCCTGCGTACGACGCGCATCCAGCAATATCGGCAGTGACGGCTTGCGGTCATTGCGAAGTGCCCGACAGCGCGCCTCGAGCCATGCCGCGCTGCGCCTCACGATGACGCCACGAGGTTTCGGCGCGGCATTAACCGCCCGCTAACCATAAACCGGGCAAATCTTGCCGACCGAAACGCGGTGGCGTCGCGGGCGGGGGACCAGGTTCGGTGCAGGCTCTCATTGAGTTCATCAAGACGCTCGGCGCCCCGCGCATCGCCGCGATGGGTGCGGTTACGGTCACGCTCATCGGCTTCTTCGCTTTCCTCATTCTGCGGATGACCTCGCCACAGATGTCGCCGCTGTTCACCGACCTGAACCTTGATGATTCCGCCGCCATCGTGAAGGAGCTGGACCGCCAGGGCGTGCCATATCAATTGCGCAACGACGGCAATATCATCCTGGTGCCGCAGACGCGCGTCGCGCGGCTACGCATGACGCTGGCCGAGGACGGCCTGCCCAGGGGCGGCGGCGTCGGCTACGAGATTTTCGACAAGACCGACGCATTCGGCACCACCAGCTTCGTGCAGAACATCGACCGACTGCGCGCGCTGGAAGGCGAACTCGCCCGCACCATCCGCTCGCTCGACCGCGTTGAGGACGCGCGCGTGCATCTGGTCATGCCGCAGCGCCCACTGTTTTCGCGCGACACGGTCGAGCCCTCGGCCTCGATCGCGCTCAAGGTGCGCGGCACACTCGATCCGGCGCAGGTGCGCGCCATCCGCCATCTGGTCGCCACCGCCGTGAGCGAGCTCAAGCCGCAACGGATCTCGATCGTTGATCAGACCGGCCGGCTTCTCGCCGACGGCGCCGGCGGCGACGGCGACGGTGGCGTGATCGGGGCCGACGAGCGGCGGGCTGCGTTCGAAAAGCAGTTGCGCGAAAAGGTGGGGGCGATCGTTTCCTCCGTCGTCGGGTCCGGCCGTGCCCGCGTCGAAGTCAACGCCGATTTTGACTTTAACCGCATCACCGAAAAATCGGACAAATACGACCCCGACGGCCGTGTCGTGCGCTCGACCCAGACCCAGGAAGAAACGTCCGACACCAGCAAGGGCCGGCGGAATGAGGTGACCGTCGGCAATGAAATACCCGGCGGCAATGTGCGTCAGGCGGGGGGCGTAAGCGCCGTTCCGCGCGATCAGGACCACAAGCTGGAAGAGACCGTCAATTACGAGATTTCCAAGACCACCAAGACCGAAGTGATCGAAGGCGGCCGAGTCAAACGCATCTCGGTCGCCGTCCTTGTCGACGGCACCTACGGCAAGAACGCCAAAGGCGAGTCTGTCTACCGGCCGCGCAGCAAGCAGGAGATCGCGCAGATCGCCTCGCTGGTGCGCACAGCGATCGGCTTCGACCAGAAGCGTGGGGACCAAGTCGACGTCGCCAATCTGCGTTTCGCCGAGGCGCCGGCCGTTCCGTTTGCCGAGCCGAGCGGCTGGCTCGCTGCGCTGCGCTTCACCAAGGCCGATGTGATGAGCGCGATCGAGACGGTCGTGATGGGTCTGCTCGGCATCGCCCTATTGCTCATCGTGGTGCGGCCTCTAGTGCGGCGCATCATCGCCGCGGACGACCGGACCCCGGCGGCACCTCCCGAAGGCGGTGCCGGCGAAACCGCGCCGGCGGACGTCGCCGCTGCGCCCGGCAGCGAAAGCGCGAAGGCCCAGCTGAGCCAGACTGCCAAGATGATCGATATCGCCCAAATCCAGGGCCAAGTCCACGCTCACTCAGTGCAAAAAGTCGGCGAGCTCGCCGACAAGAACCCGCGTGAAACCATTTCCATCATCCGCCAATGGCTCAACGAGAGCGCCGCCGCCTGAACCAATCGACGTGGAACCGCCCGACGCATGCCATCCGCCAACGCCGAAAAGAACGACAAGGTCGACAAGAGCGACACCGACACCGCCCGTCGCAACATGGCCGGCGCCTTGGCAAGTCCCCGCGGACATCCCGCGGCCGGGAAACGGCAGCTGAGCGGGCCGCAGCGCGCGGCCGTGCTGATGCTGGCGCTCGGCGAGCAATACGGCGCCAAGGTCTGGAGCATGCTCGACGACGACGAACTGCGTCAGCTTTCAGTCGTGATGTCGAACATCGGCACCATCCAAGCCGAGCTGGTGGAGAATTTGCTGCTCGAATTCGTCTCGCGGATGTCGGCGTCGGGGGCCCTGATGGGCAGTTTCGACGCCACCGAACGGCTGTTGCAGCAGTATCTGCCGCCGGAGCGGGTCAACAACATCATGGAGGAAATCCGCGGCCCGGCCGGCCGCAACATGTGGGAGAAGCTGTCCAACGTGCAGGAAGAGGTGCTCGCTAATTACCTCAAGAACGAGTACCCGCAGACCGTGGCCGTGGTGCTGTCGAAGATTAGACCCGAACATGCCGCACGCGTTCTCGCCATCCTGCCCCAGGAACTCGCCCTCGATGTGGTCAATCGCATGCTGCGCATGGAAGCGGTGCAGAAGGAAGTGCTGGAGCGCGTCGAGCAGACGCTGCGCACCGAATTCATGTCGAACCTTTCGCAGACCCGACGGCGCGACGCCCACGAAGTGATGGCCGAGATCTTCAATAATTTCGACCGGCAGACGGAAACCCGCTTTCTTACCGCGCTCGAGGAGGAGAACCGCGAAAGCGCCGAGCGCATCAAGACGCTGATGTTCACCTTCGACGATCTGACTAAGCTCGACCCTGCCTCGGCGCAGACGCTCATGCGCCACGTCGAAAAGGACAAGCTCGCGGTCGCCCTCAAGGGCGCCGCCGAGCCGGTGCGCCAGTTCTTCTTTTCCAACATGTCCACCCGCGCCGCCAAAATGCTGTTGGATGACATGGGAACCATGGGGCCGGTGCGGCTGCGCGAGGTCGACGAAGCGCAGGTGTTGCTCGTCAATCTTGCCAAGGACCTGGCTGCCAAGGGCGAGATCGTCATTTCCAAGAGCCGCGGCGAAGAAGAGCTGGTTTATTGAGGGCGCGCATGATGCACATCAGTCAATACCGTGCGGCTCATTCCGGCGAAAGCGGAAGTGCAGTCGCTCGCCGTTTCGGTGCGGCGCGCGCCCGTTCCCCGCTTTCGCGGGGGCGAACGGCAGTGGGCGGCGGAGCGTAGCCATGAGCGCGTCGACCAAATTCCTCTTCGACGTCGATTTTTCCCTCGGCGGGCAAAGGCCGGCGGAGCCGACGATCACGCTCGCCGAGCATGCGGTCAAGCTCGCCGAGGCGGAAACCGCCGCGCACCGCCGCGGCCATGCGGAAGCCAAAGCCGATGCCGCCGTCGAAGCCGGGCGCCGCGTCGCCGCCGCGCTCGAACGCGTCGCACTTAGTCTGGGCGAAATCGCACATGCCCTCGATGCCGTTGCGGCGCGGCTCGAATGCGAAGCGGTGGAGGTGGCGGTGGCGGTCGCCAAAAAGCTGGCGCCTGCCCTGATCGCGCGCGAGCCGTTCGCCGAGATTGCGGCATTGGCGAGCGACTGTTTCCGGGATCTGGTCGCCGAGCCGCACCTTGTCGTGCGCGTCAACGACGCCCTCTATGACGCCGCCCGCGCACAACTCGAAAGCATCGCCCGCCCGCGCGGTTTCGAAGGCCGCCTGGTCGTGCTCGCCGAACCAGGTATCGCCGTCGGCGATTGCCGCATCGAATGGGCAGACGGCGGCGTCAATCGCGACAGTGCCGCGACGCAAGCGTCGATCGGCGAAGCCGTGACGCGCTACATCAGCGCCCGTCGCGGCTTGGCCGTCTCAAGCGAAGGGGTAGAGGAGCTGGGAAAATGAGCGAGGACGCTAAGATGTCGCTGCCCAACCTCGAGAACGGCGCCATGGGCGCCGAGGGGCCGGTCACAGAGCCGGAGGGGCAAGAGCCGGAGGGGCAAGAGCCGGAGGGGCCGACGACGCGGGTTGCCGCCGACCTTGAAGCGGTGTTCGACGTTCCAGTTCGGGTCTCTGCGGTGCTTGGACGCGCACGCATGGATATCGGCGACTTGCTCAAGCTCGGTCCGGGCACGGTACTCGAACTTGACCGCAAAGTCGGCGAGGCCATCGACATCTACGTCAACAATCGCCTGGTTGCCCGCGGCGAGGTCGTTTTGGTCGAGGAGAAGCTCGGCGTGACGATGACAGAAATCATCAAGCCGGAGCGCGGCTAATGCGAGGAACGCAAAAGGCCGCTGGCAAATGGAACGGCGCGATGGCGAGCGACGCGCATCCGGCGAGCCTCGTCGTTCCCCGCCGGGCAATGATGCCGATGCGTCATCGATGGCTACTTACCGATCGCGGTTCGCCATTCGCTCAACGCCGGTCGCCATCAGGGAATAAGAAGGAATAAGACCATGCGGCTCCTTATTGTCGGCACGCTCGACGGCCAACTCACCGGCGCCACCAAGCTCGCCATGGACAAAGGCGCGACCGTCACCCATGCCGCCGATATCGCCCAGGCGCTCGCGGTGCTGCGCTGCGGTCGCGGCGCCGATCTGCTCATGGTGGATGTGGCCATAGCCATTCGCGATCTGGTGGCGGGGCTGGAGGCCGAGCACATCCACGTCCCGATCGTCGCCTGCGGCACTGCCACCGACGCGCGGGCGGCGGTCGCGGCCATCCACGCCGGAGCCAAAGAATACATTCCGCTGCCGCCGGACGCCGAACTGATCGCCGCCGTGCTCGCGGCCGTTGCCGACGACAGCCGTGAGCTCATCTACCGCGACGAGGCCATGGCGCGCGTCGTCAAACTCGCCCAGCAGATCGCGCCGAGCGAGGCGTCGGTGCTCATCACCGGCGAATCGGGGACCGGCAAGGAAGTGCTGGCGCGCTACGTCCACGCGCGTTCCCACCGCGCCAGAAGACCGTTCATCTGCGTCAATTGCGCCGCCATCCCGGAATCTCTGCTGGAATCCGAGTTGTTCGGCCACGAAAAGGGCGCCTTTACCGGCGCGGTGGCGCGGCGGGTCGGAAAATTCGAGGAAGCAAACGGCGGCACGCTCCTGCTTGACGAGATTTCCGAGATGGACGTGCGGCTGCAGGCAAAGCTTCTGCGCGCGATCCAGGAACGCGTCATCGACCGTGTCGGCGGCTCAAGGCCGGTCGCGATCGACATCCGCATCCTCGCCACCTCCAACCGCAATCTCGCCGAGGCGGTGCGCGAAGGAAGTTTTCGCGAGGATTTGCTGTTCCGCCTCAACGTCGTCAACCTGAAAATTCCGCCGCTGCGCGAACGGCCCGCCGACGTGATCGAGCTGGCGCAGTATTTCATCAAGAAATACGCGGCGGCCAACGGCGTGCCGGCGCGGCCGCTGTCGGCCGAAGCGCGGCACACGCTGTCGATCAATTGCTGGCCCGGCAATGTGCGCGAGCTGGAAAACACCATGCATCGGGCGGTGCTGATGGCGGGCGGCGCCGAGATCGGACCCGAGGCGATCCTTTCGCCCGACGGCGGACGCCTCGACCAGCGCGGTGGCCTCTCGTCGATGGCTCCATCGGTCGCGCACGCCGCGCTCGCCGCCGAGCAGGTCTCGCGCGCGCTGGTCGGGCGCACCGTCGCCGAGGTCGAACGCGATCTTATTCTGGAGACGCTCAAACACTGCCTCGGCAACCGCACCCACGCCGCCAACGTGCTCGGCATCTCCATCCGCACGCTGCGCAACAAGCTCAACGAATATGCGGCCGACGGCCTGCCGGTGCCGCCGCCGGGCGGCGGGGCCGGCGGCGAGCCGCGCGCCGCGGCGTAGCCCTGCGGCTTGCGACCCGCTCATTCCAGTCTGCACAAATTTTGACCGTCATCCTGAGGCGCTCGTCGACGAAGTCGGCGAGCCTCGAAGGATGCGGCCGAGGCGCCCGTTCATCGTTCGAGGCTCGCTGCGCTCGCACCTCAGGATGACGAGCGAGAGTCAGTATTTGTGCAGGTTGGTATCACTCGGACCGCGCATCAAATTCCCTCGACGATCACCGTCTCGACCTCGCCGGCGCCGCGGCGGCGGAACGCGGCGGCCTCGTCGTATTCGTCCGAGGTGAAGCAGGCGACGCCCTGCTCGAAGCTGGGAAATTCGATCAAGGCGAAACGTCGAAATTTCTCCGGACCTTCCATGATCTGGAAACGGCCGCCGCGGGCCAGAACCCGGCCGCCGTACTTGGCCAGGATCGCGGGCACCCGATCGGCGTATCTCTTGTACTCCACGGGATCGTTGACCTTCGCGCGCGCGACCCAATAGGCTGGCATGTGTCGATTCTCCGTTCTCGTCCGCGAGGCGCCGACGCCTTTAAGGTTTCCCGTCGCGCGACGAAGGAGATCATAGCAGATCGGCACGCCGCGGCGTGCCCTTGTCCGCCGCGCCGGCCGCCGCTCGCTTCAATCCCCACCCGCTTGACGCGATGCTGACGCAACCATGCTGACAGTACCGTGTGGCCTTCAGGATTGTTGGCGACCTGCAGCCGCTGCGGACATTCGGCGAGCGCCACATCGAGCTTGCGCTTGCCGGTGTCGATGCCGGCACAAATCGTGTTATGTTTGCGCATCTTGGTCGACCCTTCCTTGTGATGCGAACCCACGGTTCCTTCAACCATCCGGGTCCGATGAAGTGCCGATCGCGATCTTGCTACGACTCCCAGCCCTCAAGGCTGCGATGGGTTGCGATCCGACGACCGGCGACCCGGCCCAGGCGGCCGCCTGGACCGGGTCATTCCTCACGGAACGGTCACAGTGTAATGATTCGCGCTAATACAAGGATGGGTAGAGCGAAAGCGAAACCCATCATGCACCTCAGCCGGTCGGGATGGGTCTCGCTTCGCTCAACCTACCCACAACGTCCGCCGCGCCGTGCTATCATGACATTATGAGCCGCCATTCCCGCGATATGACCACCAATGCCGCCGAAGGGCTGCCGCGGCGGCGCTTCACCGTCACCGAGATTGAGGCGATGACCGCCGCCGGCATTTTGGACGAGGACGAGCGCATCGAACTGATCGGGGGGAGATCGTTCCAATGTTGCCAAGGGCGACCGCCACGAGATGCTCAAATCGGCGCTGAACCTATTGTGGGCGCGCCAGGTGCTGGACGATTTGGTATTCGTCACCGAAACCACGTTCCGGTTTACCGCCGACACGTACCTTGAGCCCAATTTCGTCTTCTATCCGAAGGCGAGCGGAATCCTGGGCCTCAAGAACGATTTCGATCAGGTCGATCGATAGTTGGAATGAGCAGAAGGTAGCCCGCGGATGGTGCGCGCGACGGGGTTGAGGGGACAGGCACAAATTCCTACAATGGTCTTGCCATGGCGCGAACATCTAGGCTCCGGATGGCAAAAGCGACGGAGAGGAGGCGCATGCTCACTCATGCACAAGTCTGGTCGGCCATCGACCGTCTCGCCGCGCGCGCAGGACTGTCGGCCTCGGGCCTGGCGCGACGGGCGGGGCTCGACCCCACCACCTTTAACAAATCGAAGCGGGTGACGCCGCAGGGTCGGGCGCGCTGGCCGTCGACCGAATCGATCGCCAAGGCGCTGACAGCGACTGGCACGTCTATCGATGTTTTCGTCCAACTGACGCATTTCAGCGGGGTCAGCGGCGATGGCGGCGATGGCAAGGCGGCACGCACCGTTCCGCTCATCGGTTTTGCCGAAGCCGGCGCCCGGGGGTATTTCGACGACGGCGGCTTCCCGGTCGGCGAAGGCTGGAGCCGGATCGCCTTGCCGCAAGTCAGCGACGCGCACGCCTATGCGCTCGAAGTCTCCGGCCACTCGATGGAGCCGGCCTACCGCAACGGCGACGTGATCGTCGTCTCGCCGGCGGCGCCGATCCGCCGCGGCGACCGCGTCGTGGCCCGAACGAGAAGCGGCGAGGTGATGCTCAAGGAGTTCAGCCGACGCACCATGAAGTCGATCGATCTCAAATCGCTCAACGCCGCGCATGCCGACCGCATGCTGACAGCCGACGATGTGGCGTGGATCGCGCGGATCCTGTGGGTGAGCCAATGAATTCGATGTTGCATTGCGCGCCGCTATCGCCGACCGTATCGTGTCACCGCTGATGGACAGCCGCCGTACGCCCAACCGAAGACCATTCCGATCGAGTGCGCACGCCCGCCATGACCAGAACCAAGGCCATCATCATTCCGGTCACGCCGTTCCAGCAAAACTGCACGCTCGTCTGGTGCGAGGCCACCAAGCGCGCCGCGGTCATCGATCCGGGCGGCGACCTGCAGGACGTTGAGCGCGCCATCGCCAAGGCCAAGGTCACGGTCGACAAGATCTGGCTCACCCACGGCCATGTCGACCATGTGGCCGGCGCCACAGAGTTGAAGGCGCGCCGCAAGGCGGCAATCGAGGGTCCCCATAGGGACGATCTGTTTCTGTTGCAGTACGTGGTCGAAAGCGCTGGCGCCGTCGGCATCGCGAACGCTGCGAACGTGACGCCGGATCGATGGCTGGAAGATGGAGATCGCGTCCAGGTCGGCGAGTTGACCTTCGACGTGCTGCATTGTCCCGGGCATTCGCCGGGAAGCGTCGTCTATTTCAATCCGGCGGAGCGTCTCGCGATCGTCGGCGACGTGCTGTTCGCCGGCTCGATCGGCCGCACCGATTTTCTCGGCGGCGATCACCGGCAATTGTTGGACTCGATCAGGGACAAACTCCTGCCCCTGGGGGACGACGTCGCGATCATCAGCGGACACGGACCGACCACCACCATCGGCCGGGAACGAGCGACCAATCCGTTTCTGCAATAGATGCCGGCGCGCAGCACGTGACACCTATCTTCGCGCCGCGAAGCGCACAAGATCATGCCGACCTTGCCAGCGCGCCGTCGATCATGTCGATGGTGTTCGAAATGCCGTAAGCGGCGACGAAGGAGCCGAAGCGCGGGCCTTTTTCCTGGCCGAGCAGCACCTGATAGAGCATGTTGAACCAGTCGAGCGCGACGCCGGGCTTGCCGTCCTTGGCCTGCTTTTTTCTGTCCAGAAACGGCTCGCGGCGGCCGACCTCGTAGACGACGTTCTGAATATCTTCGGCCGGCGCGTCGGTGGCGAGTTGCGACAGCGCATCGCGCAGGTCGATCAGTGCGGCGCGCTCTGCAGCGTCCGGCTCGCGGAATTTTTTCGCCGGCAGCACGAAATCGCGGAAATAATGGATGGCGTAGTCGACCAGCGCCGCCAGCCGCGGATGCGTTTCTTTGCTCACGCCCGGCCGATAGCGGCCGATGAACCCCCATAAGGTGTCGGCGTTCTCCGCATTCGAGGCGGTGACGAGCGAGATGAGCATGGCGAACGTCACCGGATTGTCGGCCTTGGGTGGGGTGCCGCCGTGGATGTGCCAGACCGGATTGGCGAGCCGCTCCTTGGCGCCTTGGCGCTCGTAGGCTTCGAGGTATTGCTGATACTCGTCGACGTGGCGCGGAATGACATCGAAATAAAGCCGCTTCGCCGCCTTCGGCTCGCGGTACATGAACAGCGACAGGCTTTCGGGGCTGGCGTAGCGCAGCCATTCCTCGATGGTGAGCCCGTTGCCTTTCGATTTCGAGATTTTTTGCCCGTTCTCGTCGAGAAAGAGCTCGTAGTTGAAACCTTCCGGCGGCAGGCCGCCGAGCGCGCGGCAGATTTCGCCGCTGAGCTTGACCGAGTCGATCAAATCCTTGCCGGCCATTTCGTAGTCGACGCCGAGCGCCACCCAGCGCATGGCCCAATCAGGCTTCCATTGCAGCTTGCAGCGCCCGCCGGTGACCGGCGTGATCACGCGCTCTTTCGTATCGGGGTCGTCGTAGGTAATGGTTCCCGCCTTGGCATCGTGGGCGACGAGGGGGACCTGCAGCACGATGCCGCTCGATGGCGCGATCGGCAGGAACGGCGAGTAGGTCTGTGCCCGCTCCTCGCGCAGCGACGGCAGCATGATCGCCATCACCTGATCGAAGCGCTCCAGAACCTTGAGAAGCGCGGCGTCGAAACGTCCCGACGTGTAGCACGCCGTCGCTGACATAAACTCGTAGTCGAAACCGAACTGGTCCAGAAAGGCGCGCAGCCGCGCATTGTTGTGGGCGGCGAAGCTCGGAAAGGTGCCGAACGGGTCGGGCACGCGCGTCAGCGGCTTGCCGAGGTGCTGCGCCACCATCTCCTTGTTCGGAATGTTGTCGGGCACCTTGCGCAGCGCATCCATGTCGTCGGAGAAGGCGATCAACCGCGTCTTGATCTTATCGTCGGTGAGGACGCGAAAGGCGTGGCGCACCATCGAGGTGCGCGCGACCTCGCCGAAGGTGCCGATATGCGGGAGGCCCGAGGGACCGTATCCGGTCTCGAAAATCACCTCGTCGTGCGGCCGCTTACCGAGCCGCGCCACGATTTTGCGGGCCTCCTCGAACGGCCAGGCGTGCGACTGCTCCGCGATTTCGCGCAAGGTGCTGGGATTTTCAATCGGAGCGGCCGACATTCCTATTTCCTTCGCGCGCGGACCGTAGGCAGCGCACGACATCAAGTGGGTCTTCAAAACGGGCTGATAGGGAAATAGCGCAGCCACAAATCGGTATAGCTTCCCTTCTCCCACAGCCGGAACAACGCCCAGTTCAGGGCTCGGCGAAGTAGAGCGTTGCCGCGCTTCACAGCGATGCCCACGCCTTCGCCGAAATAGCGGCTGTCCAGGAACGGGCCGCCGCGGAAGGCGCAGCATCCGCCCGAATCGGTGCCGTTGAGCCAGAAAGCGAGCGCCGTGCCGTCGCCGAACAAGAGGGCGACTTTCTTGTCCTTCAGCGCAGCCCGCGCCGCCGCGGCAGTCGGGTAGGCCTTGACCTCCGCCGCGGTGAACAACGCGCGAAGATAGGCCTCTTGCGTAGTGCCGGCGATCACCGCGATCTTCACGCCGTCGAGCCGTTCCGGCAGCACGTCGCGGATGCGGCTGTCGCGGCGCGCAACGAAACGCGCCGGGGTGCGGTAATAGGGGTCGCTGAAATCCGCACGCTGGCGCGCCTGTGCCGTCGGCGCGATCGAGGCGATCACGGCGTCACCGAGATCGGCGTTGAGCGCGTCGAGCAGTGTATTAAAGGGCCGCGCCTGGATCGTGCAGTTGATCTTGATTTCGGAGCAGATGAGACGGGCGAGATCGACATTGAAACCGGCGGGATTGCCGTTGGGGTCGGCAAAATCGAACGGCGGATAATCGAGAGCCGTAAGGAAGCGGATAGTCTGGATGCGCGAAAGATCGGGTCGTTCTGGCCGGCGGCGCGGATCCCAAAAGCTGGGAACCATCGCACCGCGTGCCGACGATATGCTCGCCGCGGCCGTAGCAGCCGCCGGCGCGGCGGCACGCGCCGAAATGGATCCGCAGCCAAGGACGATAACCAGCCAGACGCGAGCGAGAATCCTGAGCCGGCTTAGAGCCATTTTCCGATCGAAGCGAACAAAAACCGTCATTGGAGGAACCCCAAAGGGGGCGTGGAGAATTTCCGGGTCCGGAGCGCTAACGCGTCGCGATCGTGTTGCGGATCTTGCCATATGCCGGCGGGCTTCGGACCGATCACACTGGTTCGCAATGACGCGTCAACATGATCGAAACCCGCTTAGCGGGCTCATCGGGAAAAGTCGAGGCAAGCAGCATTCATCTAAAGCACATCTTGGCCGCCGCGTGGTACGGCTCAAGGGCGGCGACCCGATGATTTTCGCGCGTGCTGACGAGGAGATCGCGGCCTGCCGCGCAGCGGGGATCGTGGTCGAAGTGGTGCCCGGGGTAACCGCGGCGCAGGGCGCCGCAAGCCGCCTCTCGGTGTCACTGACCAGTCGCGGCAAAGCGCGGCAGGCGCAATATATTGCCGGTCCCGGCCGAGACGGCAAGCTGCCGGACGATATCGACTGGGCGAGCCTTGCCGATCCGGGGATGACAGCCGCCGTCTGTATACCGAGGCGGACGCTCCCCGACCTCCTCGCCCGTGCGCTTGCAGCCGGCCTTGATCCCAAGACCCCCGCCGTGGCGATCGTGCGGGCGACACACCCCGACGAGCAGGTAATGGCGGGTAGCATTGCCGAACTTCCGGAGCGGCTGGCGCAAGAGGCGCCACCGGGACCGGTTTTGGTGATGATTGGCGGTGTTTTTGCCGACTGTGCCGCGGATGCCACCCGCCGGTTGAGCGAAATCAATTCATCCGGCGGCTGGCATAATTATATATCATCGGACAGGAACTATGTTGCAGAATCCGGGGACAACCCCTTATTTACGTCACATGGGAGCCATGACCATGCCCTCCGCCGGGGCGGCCATCGCGGCGCCGGAAGTTCCAACCCCCGCGGGCTTGACCGAGGCGCGGCTGACCGACGCCGAGGTCGTCGCCCGCGATACGAGCGCCTTCACCTTTCGACGGGTCGAGGGAGGTGCTTTGCCGCCTTACAAGCCGGGTGCCCATATCGACCTGCACCTGCCCAACGGCCTCATCCGGCAATATTCGCTTCTCCACCCTAACGACGACCCCGAGAGCTACGTTCTCGCCATCAAGCGTGACCCGCAAAGCCGCGGCGGCTCTCGCTACATCTTCGACGAGCTGCACGTCGGCGACAGCGTCAAGATCGGTGGGCCCCGCAACAATTTTCCCCTGGTGGAAAACGCCGAGCGCGTCGTCCTCTTTGCCGGCGGCATCGGCATCACCCCGATCTGGTGCATGATGCGGCACCTCGCCGCCAATAATCGCCCATGGACGCTGCATTATTCGTGCCGGTCGCGCGCGGACATGGCGTTTCTCGAGACCCTGGAGAAAATGCCGCGTGGATCGGTCAATCTGCATTTCGACGACGAAGCCGGCGGCAAATTCCTCGACCTCGCCGCCGCCGTGGCCGCTTCGCCGGCGAACGCGCATTTTTATTGCTGCGGGCCCAATCCGATGCTGGCGGCCTTCGAAGCGGCGACCTCGAATCGGCCGCGTCATCAGGTTCATGTCGAATATTTTACGCCCAAGGCGGCAGCGGCGACATCCGGCGGCTTTTGGGTGGAGCTGGCGCGTTCCCGCGAAGAGTATTTCATACCTGAAGGCAAGAAAATCCTCGAAGTGCTTTTCGAGGCCGGTGTCGACGTCGACTATTCCTGCGAGCTCGGTATCTGCGGCGAATGCGTGACGAAGGTCATCTCCGGAATCCCGGAGCATCGCGATTCGGTGCTCAGCGAGGAGGAGCAAGCCGCCAACGACAAGGTCATGATCTGCTGCGCCGGCTGCAAGAGCGAGCGGTTGGTGCTCGACATGTAGCTGCTTTCCGCAGTATCAGCGTTTCGGATCGTTATCGCCGTCGCCGAGGGCGTACGGCGTTGGAGCCGAAACGTCAAACCCGCATGACCGAGAAGATCGACATCGTTCTCAATATCAACGGCTGCGATTATCCGATCAGCGTCGAGCCGCGCCGCACGCTGGTCGACGCGATCCGCGAGGATTGTGGAAAGACCGGCACCCACATCGGCTGCGAACACGGCGTCTGCGGCACCTGCACGATCATCGTCGACGGCGAGGCCGTGCGCTCCTGCCTGATGTTCGCAGTTCAGGCGCACGCCAAGCCGATCCGCACCGTCGAGGGCCTCGCCAACGGCGATGAGCTGCATCCGTTGCAGCGCGCCTTCATCGACAATCATGGCCTGCAATGCGGCTATTGCACGCCGGGCTTCCTCATGCTGGCCGCCAATGTTCTGGAAAAGAACCCGCATATCGGTGACGAGGAGCTCCTCGACGTGCTCTCCTCGAACCTCTGCCGCTGCACGGGCTATCAAAATATCGTCAAGGCCGTGCGCGCCGCGGCGGCTCAGATGCGCCGCGCCGCTCCGACGGCCGCATAGCGCCGGTCATCATGCGCCGGTCATCATGCGCCGTTGCCCTGGGGGCGCAATTGCGCTAAATCCGCCGCCTACGGACGAGGTTGGAGAAGGGCGATGGCCGGCCATGCTGGGGTCGAATACGCGAGCGCGGCGGGCAACGATTATCCCGCGCACGAGCAGACGTACCGTTCATTCCTGACATTGGTGAAGAGTGTCCTTGCGGCGATCGTCGTCATTGTCATCCTGTTGGCGATTTTCCTTGGCTGACCCGGATCCGCGTCGCGGACCTCGCGTCATTGCTGGTCGCGGCCGCGACCAGCCGGCGGCGCGTTGGCGTCTGGACCTGGCGTAGGACGGAAGGCGTCGGAGGACCCATGAAAGTTGCAGTTGCCGCCGAGAGCGAGGTCGGCGAACCGCGGGTGGCGGCGACGCCCGAGACCATCCGCAAGATGATCGGCCTCGGCGCGGAGATCGCCATCGAGCCCGGCGCTGGAATAAAGTCCGGAATCCTTGATACGGACTATGCCGCCGCCGGCGCCGCTATCGCCACAGAGGCGACGCACGGCGCCGACATCGTGCTCAAGGTGCGGCGGCCGCAAGCGACGGAGCTTTCGCGCCTGAAGAAAGGCGCGATCGTCATCGCCATCATGGACCCCTACGGCAACGAACCGGCGCTGCGCGCCATGGCCGCGGCCGGTGTCACCGCCTTCGCCATGGAATTACTGCCGCGCATCACTCGCGCCCAAACCATGGATGTCCTTTCGAGCCAGGCCAATCTTGCGGGCTACCGCGCCGTGATTGACGCCGCCGCCGAATACGCCCGCGCCTTGCCCATGATGATGACCGCGGCCGGCACCGTGCCGGCGGCCAAGGTCTTCGTCATGGGCGCCGGCGTCGCCGGCCTGCAGGCGATCGCCACCGCGCGCCGGCTGGGGGCGGTCGTCACCGCTACGGACGTGCGACCGGCGGCCAAGGAGCAGGTCGAGAGCCTCGGCGCCAAGTTCGTCGCGGTGGAGGACGAGGAATTCAAGGCGGCCGAGACCGCCGCCGGCTACGCCAAGGAAATGTCAAAAGAATACCAGGCGAAACAGGCGGCGCTCGTCGCCGAGCACATCAAGAAACAGGACATCGTGATCACCACCGCGCTTATTCCCGGCCGACCGGCACCACGGCTCGTTTCGAACGCCATGGTGGCGTCGATGCGACCCGGCTCGGTGATCGTCGATCTCGCGGTCGAGCGCGGCGGCAATGTCGAAGGGGTTGCGGCCGACAAGGTCGTCGAAGTGGGCGGCGTCAAGATCGTCGGCTACCGCAACGTGCCCGGCCGGCTCGCCGCCACCGCCTCGAGCATGTACGCCAAGAATCTCTTCGCTTTCCTCGAAATCCTCATCGACAAGAAGACGAAAGCGCTCGCCGTCAACTGGGACGACGACATCGTCAAGGCCACCGTCCTCACCCGCGACGGCGCCATCGTGCACCCGAATTTCCAACCAAAAAGCGCGGCGTGAGGTGCGTCGGGTATGGCACCGACGACAGCATCGTCATTGCCGGACTTGACCCGGCCCAACCATGCGGCAGCGGAGCTTGTGACGGTGCTGTCAACTCCCGTGCGTTCGGCGTCGGTGCGCGGGTCAAGCCCACGCATCACGAGGAGAGGAATAGGAGGTCCATGATGGTGACTCTTTCGGTCCTCGGCCAACTTGACATCATCGCGGCCGCGGGGGGCGGCGCGGTGCACGCCGTCGGCACCACGGTCAATCCGTTCGTGTTCCGCTTCTCGATCTTCGTCCTCGCGGTTTTTGTCGGCTATTACGTGGTGTGGTCGGTAACGCCGGCATTGCACACGCCGCTGTTGTCGGTCACCAACGCCATCTCGTCGGTCATTGTGGTCGGTGCGCTGCTCGCGGTTGGCGTTGCCCTGGCGAGCGCCAATTCGATCTGGGCCCGCGCGCTGGGCTTTGCCGCGCTAAGCCTGGTCTCGGTGAACATTTTTGGCGGCTTTCTGGTCACCCAGCGCATGCTCGGCATGTTCCACAGGAAGGAAAAGCGATGAGGACGGGACGCACCAGCCCGGGTTCCTTGACCTCTTCCCATCGGCAAGAGATCGAGCGCCGGCGGCCCGGTCGCGGGAATGCGATTGGCATTGGGGCTAATCCCTCTCGCCCGGGCGCCAGCTTCATCGTTCATCACTCACTCCCCAAAAGCGGCGGGCAAGGAAAAAGCGACACGCGTGCGGAGGGTTACGCATGAACGCCGATTTCACCGCGCTGGCCTATCTGCTCGCCGCAGCGCTCTTCATTCTGGCGCTGCGCGGGCTATCGAATCCGGAAACCGCGCGGCGCGGCAATCTGTTTGGCATGATCGGCATGGCGATCGCCATCGCGACGACGCTGGCTTCGCAGCCGCCGGTCGGCTTTCCCGCCTGGGCCATGGTGGTCATAGGCATGGCGATCGGCGGCGGCGTCGGCAGCGTGGCGGCGCGCAGGGTGCCGATGACGGCGATGCCGGAACTGATCGCGGCCTTCCATTCCCTCGTCGGCTTGGCGGCAGTTCTGGTGGCCGCCGGCGCGCTCTACGCGCCCGCGGCGTTCGGCATCGGCGCCGTCGGCGCCATCCGCCCGGAAACCCGGATCGAAATGTCGCTCGGCACCGCCATCGGCGCCCTGACGTTCACCGGCTCGGTGATCGCTTTCCTGAAACTTTCCGCGCGCATGAGCGGCAAGCCGATCATTCTGCCCATGCGCCACGCGATCAATATCGCGCTCGGGCTTGCTCTGATCGGCCTGTTCATCTGGTTCTTCGAGACCGAGAACTACATCGGCTTCTGGTCGATTGCGGCCATCTCGTTCCTGATCGGGGTACTCATTATCATTCCGATCGGCGGCGCCGACATGCCGGTCGTGATCTCCATGCTCAACTCCTATTCCGGCTGGGCGGCGGCCGGCGTCGGCTTTACGTTGGAAAACACCGCCCTGATCATCACCGGAGCGCTGGTCGGTTCTTCGGGCGCAATCCTCTCCTACATCATGTGCCGGGGCATGAACCGCTCGTTCATCTCGGTCATCCTCGGCGGCTTCGGCGGCGAAGTGGCGGGGCCGAGCGCAGCCGAGCACCGGCCGGTCAAGCTCGGTTCGGCGGAGGATGCCGGCTACATTCTGAAGAATTCCTCGAAAGTCATCATCGTCCCGGGCTACGGCATGGCGGTGGCGCAGGCCCAGCACGCGCTGCGCGAGATGGCCGACAAGCTGAAAAGCGAAGGCGTCGAGATCAAATATGCCATTCACCCGGTGGCCGGCCGCATGCCCGGGCACATGAACGTTCTGCTAGATCG
>JAKAPE010000338.1 GCA_021811945.1 Pseudomonadota bacterium
GCCCTATTACGAACGTCGGAAGCAAAGGGACACTAGCAACTTTATGAATCTAGTGTGGTTTTGGATTTGACGCTCCGATGACGAGTTGCCGCAATGATGATCGGAGCGTCAAATCCACCACACTAGCTGCCTTCAGTGCACGAAGCTGCCGCCCAGCTCATCTACGATATGAATGCGGATGATCTCGTCGAAGGAAGCCTCGGCCCGAAAACCGAGCGCGAGCGCGCGGCGCGGGTCGAAACGGCATGGCCAGCCGGCGACGATGCGGGCAACGAAAGGATCCGGGGCGGGGCGAATGCGGGCGGCAACCCTGTCGCCCGCGACGCGACGCAGGGCGGCGATCTGTTCGCCGACGGTGCAGCAGACGCCGGGCATGGTGAGGTTTATACGCGGCCCGAGTTCTTCCTTTGTGAGCTCGGCGGCATGGACGAGAAAGCCGACGGCGGCGCGGGGACTCGCATACCAGTGCAGAATGTTCTGGTCGACCGGCAGGGTCGCTTCCTTGCCGTTGAGCGGCTCGCGGATGATCGAGGAAAAGAAACCGGATGCTGCCTGATTCGGGGGGCCCGGCCGCACCACGATGCTCGGCAGCCTGATGCCGACGCCTTCAAGAAAGCCGCGGCGCGTGTAATCGGCGAGGAGAAGTTCGACCATCGCCTTCTGCATTCCATAGGACGTGAGCGGCGCGGCGAGAAAATCATCGGGGATGGCGTCGGGAAATGGGGCGCCGAACACTGCGATCGAGGAGCTGAACACCAAGCGCGGTCGGTAACCGTCGCCGACGGCGCGGACGGCCTCAAGGAGCCCGCGCGAGGCGTGAAAATTGACGCGCATCCCCTTGTCGAAATCGAGCTCGGCCTCGCCGGAAACCACCGCTGCGAGATGGAAGATCACGTCCGGCCGCTTGGCGACGGCTGACCGCACCGTGGTGGGGTCGCCGATGTCGGCGGACAAAGCCTCTATTTTCCCGCCAAATTCCTCCGGCTGCGGTGGCGCTAGGACGTCCACGAGCGTCAGTCTGTCGATCGGCGTTCCGTTGAGCTCGCCGTCTTCAGCCAGACGCATCGCGAGCTTGCGTCCGATCATTCCCGCAGCGCCGGTGATGAGGACGTGCATCGATCGAGGCTGTTATAGTGCCATGCCGCCATCGACGAGATGGGCATGGCCGGTAATGTAGCTCGCCTCGTCGCTGGCGAGGAAGAGCGCGAGCCAGGCGACTTCCTCGGGCGCGCCAAGGCGGCCCATGGGTTGGCGGTCGATGAAATTCTGGCGCACCTCGGCGGTCGAGCGTCCGGTCTCGCTCGAGACCGCCGCGATGCGCTCGCCAAGCGATGGCGACTCGATGGTGCCGGGGCAGATGGCGTTGCAGCGGATGCCCTGCTTGATGAAATCGGCGGCGACGGCCTTAGTGAGGCCGATCACCGCCGCCTTGGTGGCGCCGTAGGCGTAGCGGTTGGGCACGCCGCGGATCGAAGATACCGCCGAGGAGATATTGAGGATCGAGCCCGCCTTCTTCTCCAGCATGGCCGGCAAAAAGGCCTTAATCATGCGATGCATCGACTTCACATTAAGATCGAACGAGAAGTCCCAGTCCCTGTCGGAGCAGTCGAGTACCGTGCCTTGGTGCACGAAGCCGGCGCAATTGACCAGAATATCGAGCGGGCCTAATTCGCGAAGAACGTCGCGACCGAGTGCTGCGATGTCGTCCTGCGAACGCACATCGAGCCTGCGCAGCTTTTTCACGCGCAATCCCGCAAGCTTGTCCGCATCGAGATCGGTGGCGATCACTCTGGCGCCTTCGGCGGCGAATTTTTCCGTGATCGCGCGGCCGATGCCCTGACCGGCAGCGGTGATAAGGGCAATCTTGCCTTCGAGCCTGTTGCTCATGCCACCGTTACGCCTCCTGCCCATTCAACGCCGCGAGACGGAGCTTCTGCCGGCCGTCCTTATCGAAATTTTCGGGCGCCAGCCAGCGCTCGAAGCCAGCCTTGCGCATCGGCCATTCGCTGTCTAGCATGGAGAAATATGCGGTGTCGCGGTTGCGGCCCTTGACGATCATGTGCTGCCGCAGAATGCCCTCGAAGACAAAACCGCAGCGCAAGGCGGCGCGCCGTGACGGCGCATTGAGCGCGTCGCATTTCCATTCATAGCGCCGGTAGCCGAGGGTCTCGAACACATAGCGCGCGAGCAGAAACTGACCTTCGGTACCAAGCGGTGTCCGCTGCAGCGCCGCCGAGTAGACGATGCTGCCGACCTCGATGACGCGCATCGTCGGACGGATCGCCAACAGCGTTGCCCAGCCGAGCGCGCGACCCTCAAGATCGAGCACCGCGTAGGCATACGGGTCGTTCAGCGCCTCCTTCTCGGCGAGCCAGGCGGCGAACGCAGGATCGTCGGCGAACGGCCCGTAAGACATGTAGGTCCATACCGCGTCGTCGCCGCGCAGCGCCGTCCAGAGGCTGACGCCGTCCCGTTTGGCGTCGAGCCGCCTTACCGAGCCGAACCGGCCGGAAAGCATTACCGGGCCGGGACAGCCCGCGGGCGCCGGGTCGACCGCAGGTCCGACTGGTCGAGCCGTCTCGTTCATGACGAGAGTTTCTCATACTCCGCGCCGAAGTGCGCGTTTACCTTGGTTCGTTCATTGAACTCACGGAAAGTCTTTTGCTTGTCGGACATTGTGGGACGACCGCTCATAGGAGACTCGCTGAAAGGTCTGCAAAATAAAATCAATGGCTGTCCCGCGGCACAAATTTCTGCGCCACGCGCCGATATTTTGTCGCCGGTGCCAGTACCATGCCGTCCGCGAGCTGACCGACCATGGCGCGCTGGATTTCCTGCCAGGGTGTCTGGCTTTCCGGGAAGCGGTAGCCGCCGCTTTCTTTCAAAGCGTCGCGCCGCGCCGCGAGTTCCGCCGGCGTGATCAGCATGTCGGCAGTACCTTTGTTGAGATCGATACGTACGCGGTCGCCCGTCCTGAGCAGCGCGAGCCCGCCGCCGGCCGCGGCCTCTGGCGAGGCGTTGAGGATCGACGGCGACCCGGATGTCCCAGACTGCCGGCCGTCGCCGATGCACGGCAGCGCCGTGATGCCGCGTTTGATCATCGCTGCAGGGGGCTGCATGTTCACGACCTCGGCCGAGCCCGGATAACCGATCGGCCCCGCGCCGCGAATGAACAGGATCGTATGGTCGTCGATCGCCAACGCCGGATCGTCGATGCGCCGGTGGTAGTCCTCGGGGCCGTCGAACACTACGACGCGGCCCTCGAAGGCATTCGGGTCTCGCGGATCGGAGAGATAGCGCCGGCGAAATTCATCGGAGATCACGCTCGTCTTCATGATGGCGGAATCGAAAAGATTCCCGCGCAAAACCTTGAAGCCGGCCTGGGTTTTCAGCGGTTCCGCGTAGGGTCGAATGACGGAGCGATTACCCGTTCGCGTCTGCGCCACATTCTCTTTGATCGTCTTGCCATTGACGGTGAGCGCATCGCCGTGGAGCCGGCCGGCCGCCAGCAACTCGTGCAGCACCGCCGGCAGGCCGCCGGCGCGAAAATAATCCTCGCCGAGATAGTTCCCCGCCGGCTGCATATTCACCAGGAGCGGCACGTCGTAGCCGATTTTTTCGAAGTCCTCGATCGCGAGGTCGACGCCGATGTGCCGTGCGATAGCGCAGAGATGGATCGGAGCGTTGGTCGAGCCGCCGATTGCCGTGCAGGCGACGATCGCGTTTTCGAAGGCGGCGCGGGTGAGGATGTCGGACGGCTTTAAATCCTCGCGCACGATCTCGACTGCGCGCCGGCCGGTCTCATAAGCCATTTGTCCGCGCTCGCGATAGGGCGCGGGAATGGCGGCGCAGCCGGGTAGCGACATGCCGAGCGCCTCGGCCATGGCATTCATGGTCGAGGCGGTCCCCATGGTATTGCAATGGCCGACCGAAGGCGCCGACGCGGCGACGATGTCGAGAAATTCCCTGTAGTCGATCCTGCCGGCGGCAATGTCCTCGCGTGCCTGCCAGACGACGGTGCCCGAACCCAAAAGCTTGCCGTCCTTGTCGTGGCCGTCGAGCATCGGCCCGCCGG
>JAKAPE010000339.1 GCA_021811945.1 Pseudomonadota bacterium
CCATGATCGCGCTCCATGCCGAATCAGAGCGCCAACGGGATCACGATCCTCCAGTCAATACAAAATCACCCGAAATTGCCCGTTAACCTGACTTCCGAGCCGTGGATCAAATCTATCGTCTGCTTGCCAAACTCAAACTCGGCCTGCTGAAGGCCGATTCCGCCTCGGGCAGCCTGAGGAGGAAAAGCGAAGACGGGCGGCGAAGTGAACGCAGAACGTCGTTTCGAGCGAATCTCCATCAGATCGAGTCGTCTTTGCGGGCGCGAAGCAATACAGATCGTCAGCGAAACCGAGAGCAGCCCGGATGACATCGTCCCTGAGTTATCATTGGACGGTCGCTTGGGACCGGACCCTCGGTCCACGCAATGACGGCACTGAGTCAATCTGACCAAAAGCCGCCGCAAGCCTGCGGGCGCGATTTTGGGGCAAAATGAGCGATAAGACCTACCTCGACTGGCCATTCTTTGCGGATCGTCATCGCCAGCTCGCGCATGAGATCGAAGCCTGGGCGGCCGCCAACGTTGCCGAAGCGCATGACGCCGACGTGAATGTCGCCTGCCGTGCTCTGGTGGGCCGGCTCGGAGCCGCCGGCTGGCTGCGCCATGCGGTCGGCGGCAAGACTTACGGTGCCGTCGACGATTCGATCGATACCCGAGCGGTCTGTCTCCTACGCGAAACCCTGGCGCGTCATTCCTCGCTTGCCGATTTCGCCTTTGCCATGCAGGGGCTCGGGTCGGGAGCGATCACGCTCCATGGCACGGAGGAGCAAAAACGCGCCTATCTGCCGCGCGTCGCGGCGGGCACGGCCATTGCCGCCTTTGCCCTTTCCGAGCCGGACGCCGGCTCGGACGTAGCGGCTCTCAAGTGCGCCGCGAGGAAAGTGGGGGACGCCTACGTCCTCGACGGCGAGAAGACCTGGATTTCCAACGGCGGCATCGCCGATTTCTACGTTGTCTTCGCCCGCACGGGCGAGGCGAGCGGCGGCCGCGGCATCTCCGCTTTCATCGTCGATGCGCAGACGCCGGGATTTAACGTCGCCGAGCGCATCCACGTGATCGCGCCGCACCCCTTGGCGCGGCTCGTCTTCGCCGGTTGCCGCGTGCCGCATTCCCGCCTGCTCGGCCTGCCCGGCCAGGGTTTTAGGATCGCCATGGCGACGCTCGACATCTTCCGCACCTCGGTCGCGGCAGCCGCCCTCGGCTTTGCCCGCCGCGCGCTCGACGAGGCGGCAAAACGCGCGGTTACACGCGACATGTTCAAGCAGAAACTCGCCGATTTTCAGCTCACCCAGGCGACGCTCGCCCAGATGGCGACCGGCGTCGACGTTGCAGCGCTGCTCACCTACCGCGCCGCGTGGCTGCGCGACCAAGGCAAGACCGTCACCCGCGAGGCGGCAATGGCGAAATTGACCGCGACCGAAACCGCCCAGAAGATCATCGACTCTGCGGTGCAGATTTTTGGCGGACTTGGCGTCGTCAGCGGACAGCCCGTGGAAGCACTTTATCGCGAGATCAGGGCGCTGCGCATCTATGAGGGGGCAAGCGAGGTGCAGCAATTGATCGTGGCGCGGGAACTGCTGAAGGAGCTGAAGCCCTCCTAATAGCGTGTCGGTTGCGATACATGGAATTGATCTGCGACCGTCGCCGCGTCAAACCAGACCAGCTAGTGCCCCGAACCCGAAGTTCGCAACATCAGGGCCGCTACTCTCATTGCGAACTTCGGGTTCAAAAGGGGCACTAGAATCATAAAGTTGCTAGTGTCCCTTGGATTCCGAAGTTCGCAAACGAGCGAGCCGCAAAATGATGCGAACTTCGGAATCGGGACACTAGCCGAGCAAGGGGTGTCTAATGATTGAGATATTGCATCCGCCGGACTGGCCGAGGCCACGCGGATTCTCCAACGACGTCGCCGCACACGGTACGCTCGTCTTCATCGCCGGACAGGTCGGCTGGGACCAACAATGCCGCGTTCCCAGCGAAGACTTCGCCGACCAGGTGCGCCAAGCGTTGACAAATGTGCTGACGGTCCTTGCCCTGCGCGGCGGCAAGCCCGAGCACATCGTGCGCATGACCTGGTATGTGACCGACAAGCGCGAATACCTCGCCTCATACAAAGCCATCGGCGAGATCTATCGCGGCATGTTGGGCCGCCATTATCCGGCCATGACCGCGGTCGAGGTCGCCGGGCTGGTCGAGGACGGCGCCAAGGTGGAAATTGAAGCGACCGCCGTGCTCCCGGACTGAGGCGAGAGAACCACCATGGGCAAAACGACTGCGACCGATGCTGTCGTGGTAACCGACGATGACGCCGTGCGCATCATCCGCATGAACCGTCCGGCGAAGAAGAACGCGCTGACGCTCGAGATGTATGCCGCAATGACCAGCGCGCTGCGGGCGGTTGATGGAAGCGATGCCGTCCGTTGCGTATTGATAGCGGGCGCACCGGGGGTCTTCACCGCCGGCAACGACATCAACGATTTCATGCAGGCCGCCATCGCCGGTGGCGCCGAGTGGAGCAGCGATGCGTTTAGATTTCTCGACGCGCTCGCCGGCTGTCGCAAGCCGATCGTCGCTGCCGTCGGCGGCATCGCCGTTGGTATCGGTGCCACGCTGCTGCTGCACTGCGATCATGTCGTCATGGCGAACGATGCAATTTTGTCGACGCCGTTCATGAGGCTCGGGCTCATTCCCGAAGCCGCATCGACCCTGCTTGCCCCTTTGCGCATGGGCCACGCGCGGGCGTTCTCGATGCTGGCCATGGGACGGCCGCTCTCCGCCGCCGAAGCCAAGGAAGCGGGCCTCGTCAACGCCGTCGTCCGCGCCGGCGAAGTCGACGCCATCGCGCTTGCCGCGGCACACGAGATCGCCGCGCTACCGCCGCAGGCGCTCGCCGTCACCCGGCGACTGATGCGCGGCAATGTCGACGAGGTCGCGAAACGTATCGAGGCCGAGGGGACGCATTTCAGCGAGCTATTGAAGTCCGATGCCGCCCGCGCCGCCTTTCAGGCGTTTCTCGATCGCAAGAAATGAGGTCGGCCATGTCGCTCCAAGGAAAGACGTTGTTCATCACCGGCGCCTCGCGTGGCATCGGGCTTGCCATCGGACTGCGCGCGGCGCGCGACGGCGCCAACATCGCCATCGCCGCCAAAACCGCCGAGCCGCATCCGAAGCTGCCGGGCACGATCTATACCGCCGCCGCGGAGATCGGGCGCGCCGGCGGCAAGGCGCTGCCGCTTGTGGTCGACGTCCGCGACGAGATGATGGTCAAGGACGCGCTCGATGAGACCGCGACGCATTTCGGCGGCATCGACATCGTCGTCAACAACGCCAGCGCCATCTCGCTCACGCCGGTCGCCGCCACCGACATGAAGCGCTTCGATCTCATGCACCAGATCAACACCCGCGGCACGTTCGTGGTCTCGAAATGGGCGATCCCGCATCTCGCGAGAGCCGCCAATCCGCACATTCTGATGATCTCGCCGCCGCTCGATATGAAGGAGAAATGGTTCGCGCCGCACACCGCCTACAGCATCGCCAAGTTCGGCATGAGCCTCGTGGTGCTTGGGCTCGCCGGCGAGCTGCGCGGCCAAGGCATCGCCGTCAATGCGCTGTGGCCGCGCACAGTCATCGCCACCGCCGCGGTGCAAAACTTGCTCGGCGGCGACGCCATGATGCACGCCGCGCGCAAGCCCGAGATCATGGCGGATGCGGCCTGCGCCATTTTCTCCAAGCCAGCGCGCCAATTTACGGGGCGCTTCCTCATCGACGACACGTTTCTGGCCGAGAACGGCATCGGCGATTTCGAAAAATACCGCGTCGATCCGGCGCAAAAGCTGGCGCAGGATTTTTTCGTGCCCGACGATGTTCCGCCGCCGCCGGGAGTCAAGATCGAGGCGGGTTACCGCTGAAGCGGGATGAATTCGGGTACCCAGCGAACCGTCATTGCGAGTTTCGTACCGGCCGCGGCCGACCCGCCGTGGATGAAACGTAGCAGGTCACGTCGGTTAGGGTATTGTGTGCAGGCCGCTGGCACAGAGGTCGGTTTCTCCCTGGTGCGCGAG
>JAKAPE010000340.1 GCA_021811945.1 Pseudomonadota bacterium
GCGCCTCGGTGAAACGGCTTTTCCTCATCTCGTCTGCTCCTTCAGGGTGGGCAGACTCTACATCACGGCGAGGGCGCTTTCGGGGGGCAGGTCACGTCCTGTAGTGCCACA
Organism: Pseudomonadota bacterium; assembly: GCA_021811945.1. GTDB lineage: Bacteria > Pseudomonadota > Alphaproteobacteria > Rhizobiales > Xanthobacteraceae > BOG-931. Next base: position 112 of record JAKAPE010000340.1, read on the forward strand.
GTCCAGACCCGCGCCAGATTTCGCACGCCTATTCAATTGCTTAGGAAAACACGCTGTTTAACTGGGGTCAGGCGGTAGCTTTCGCCGTTCATCTCCAGGATCTGGACGTGGTGCGTGAGACGAGCGATTAAAAATCCTCGAATTCATTCATCGAATCTGAATTTATCGCGACTTTGCGTTGCGAGACATTAACGTTCCATGACGCGAGATGCGCTTCCGAGCGCGGCAGCGGCAAGCGCCGCGCGATCGAACCGAGGGAGTAGAAGCTGCGCTGCAGCGTCTTGACCTCCCGTATCAATTGCTCGGGTGAGAATCTGAGCGGCCGGAAATGGCAGAACACTCCCGGCCAGCGATCCATGTTTTCCTCGTCGATGATCCGACCATCGGCCCTCATGCGGGCATAGAGCGGCGTTCCGCGCAATGGAACCATAACATTGAAATAAGCGGCGTCGACCTTGTGCTCATTGAGGAAAGCCAGGGTCTTGGGAAAAATGTCGAGGTCGTCGTCATCGGCGCCGAACACGAAATTGAATGAAAAACTAATGTCGTTCTGGTGCAAAATCTGCGCGATATGGCCATATTCCTGGGATTTATTGAAGTTTTTGTTCATTGCCTTGAGCGTGTTCTGGCTGATGCTTTCGATCCCCATATTGACGTGCAGCAACCCCGATCGCCGCGCGAGCGCGGTGAATTTTGGATCCAGGAAAAAATGCGCGGAAAAGAGTGCAGACCAGCGGATTTTGAGCGGTATGAGCGCTTCCAGAAGCGCCATCGTGCGCGCCTTGTTGCCGACGAACTGGCTCGCCGCGAAAAAGATATGGCGCTTGCCGCATCGCTTGATTTCCTCGACCACGTCCGCGACGGGGCGATAGCGATAGCCGTAATCGCCGTTCAAGCGGCGTTCGGCGCAGAAGTCACAGGTATAGGGGCAACCGCGCGAATACTGGATGACGAAAGGGCTGTAAAAAGCATAGTTTTTCGGCTTCAGAATATCCCAGCGGGGCGGCGGCATGGCGGCGAGATCAGCAACCGTCTGACGGCGGTAGAATTTCTGCAATCGTCCGGCGGCGGCATCCTCCAGCATCGTGGTAAAGATGCCCTCACCCTCGCCGATACAGACCGCATCGGCGTGCGCCGCCATTTCCTGGGCGTGGAAAGTCGCATGCGGCCCGCCCATCAGGACGGGAATATTGCGCTCGCGAAAACGCGCCGCGATTTCATAGGCGCGAAAGGACGTGACGGTGCGCACCGTAAGCACGACGACATCCACGGGTGCGGCATAGTTCGGTTCTTCGATGGCATCGTCGGTAAAAGTGACGTCCCAATGCGATGGGGCAAGGGCGGCGAGATAGGGGGCAACGGCGCCGATCACTTTGCGTTTGCGGATCCGGTAGGGCTCGCGCTTACTGCGAGAATGATAGGGGGTTGGTTGAATGATCAGCAGTCTCGGCATGAAAATCGTCCCGTTCGTGCACGTGACACCGACGCGACGCGGGCCAGGAACGCCACCCGCGCCATCATGCCCACGAAACCAGGGCACGGCGATAAGTCTTTGACATAGATCAAACCTGCGGCTGCGTCGGCGGTGCGCGTCTTCGCCCTGCATGAGCATTCGCAATGCGGCAATGAATAATTCTTGCCAATTGCCCCCGAATTCCGCAGATAAAGGGATCTGCGGCTTGAAAAAGCCATTGTTTTTTCTGGAGAGCGGCGCGATTGGCGTTGACCAAGCCCGCCGCATCAGGCGTGGGCGGATTTCCGGGGGCGACCGCCTTTCGCGCCGTTGCTTCGCGCTGCAGCGGCCTTGGCTGGCGATTTTGCCCGTCCGGCGTTTCGGGCCATGAACGCCCTGGTCCCGAACAGACCGGCGAGCAGACCCGGCACAGACAAATCGACGTCGAGTGCTTCCCAGTGCAGGCCATAGCCGGTTCCGAGGATCTCGACCGCGGCAAGCTGATCGTCGGTTGCAACCTCCAGCCCTTGTGCGAGCCGCGGTGGGAAGGCAAAGACGCAGCCATTGATCAATTCGACGATTACGCGACCGGCGTCGCGGTCATAACGCGCGTTCGCTGCCCGGGGTTCGGTGAGGCGGGCGATCCGCCCGCGTTCGGCTGCGGCATCGATCTGGGCATCAGTCAGTTCGGCCATGAATGTCCTCCCAGCGAACCAGCAGGAATCTCTGCTGCTCGATCACAAGGCGCATGGCGCGGCGGACATCGCCGCGGCTCATGCCATCGGCCTAAATCAACACCGGCGTACCATGAACGCCCAGGAGATTGATCTTTGCCTCGCCGTCACCGAAGACGTGGACATGGGCTGGTAGGTGGTCGTTGACGAAGATGACCACGCGCAAGCCGTTGGCACGCAATACGGTGACTATGCGGCGATATAACCTATCTAGATGGGTTATTCAAACCTGCCGCGATCAGACGCTCTGTTATTTTAGGGGCTCTGTTGCCCGGCGGCCTCATGTGCCTTGGCCTTCAAAGGCATGATTATCAACACAAAATTAACTCTTGTCAGTAATATATCTGCCGCCGACAGACATCTTCACGTTCAGTGCTTCTCGCGAATTTCTTTTGTGGAAGGTCACGTTCATGAAAATTGGCGCCAACAAGATCAGGCCGACGCCGCAAATGCTTGTAAGCCTATCCGAGCAATTCGCTGCGGCCGGTGACCGCGCCACCGCAGCGCTGCTTCGAGGCCTTGCCCGGACACTTCCCGTCCCTGACGCCGACATCGTCGCACCCGATGACACAAGGGCGCCCGCGTTGGCACAGGTAGCGGCGTAACCATCAAGCGACAAAAAGGATCCGCTGGCCTTCGTCTGCCCGGGGTGCCATATGGGAGCGAAAGGAGCCTTCCCATGCCCAAGCGCAATCCGCTGGCGCGGGAACTCCGGTTGAACCCGCTCTATCGCGCTCGGCGTGGCAAGACGCGCCACCAAGCCGAGCAGCGGGCTGACCGTTGGAGTCGCGCCGCCAAGCACAAACCGCCGAAGGGATCGCCTGGATCAGCCCATGGTTCGGGCGATTTCTTTGGGTGGCCAAGCCATATTTTGCGCATGGAAGGCGCGCCGCCCCCTGTTACCTTATTGTCCAGAGGGGCTATCTCGGCACATCCACGGCTACGGCGCTATGATGGCCGGTCAGGTCGATGTCGAGATGCACCCGGTGCGCGATGAGCGCTGGAATGCGCGTGCGGTGAGGCCCGTTCTGGAAACCGACAATCCCGAGATCTGCAAAACGCTTCAGGGTGCGGGACAAACTCGCCTCTTTCCGACCTGTCAGGGCCGCAAGCGCGCGCACCGATGCCGGCTTGTGCTGCCGGATCGCGTTAAGGACGGCTAGATTGCCCGGCGACAGGAGCTTCACCATCGCCTCGGCTGAGATCTGATCTGCCGCGGTCTTCCGCGCCGTCTCTTCGCTGTCGAACCACTGCTTTGGTACGTCGCGGGCCGCCGCCGGTTCGCGCACGACCTGCTTCGTCCAGTTGGCAAATTCGCGAAGGGTGCCGACCCTATAACCCGCTGGGGATGCCTTTTTCATCGAGTGTCCTCTTCACCTCTCGCCAGAAATCTTCGAGCAGTTGCACTGCCGTCGTAAAGTTGTAGGGCCGGCCCTTGTCCTTCTCCGTTCGATGCCAATGGTCGTAGGCCGTGGATTTTCGGCCATAACCCCTCCCCGGCTTTTCGACCGCATGGGCGTTGTCGAAACGGACCCAAGGCGAACCTCCGCTTTTGTCGCGCAGGACAAACGCATAGCTAAGACCGTGCGGCCGCTCCGGCGTGGCGTCCGTGCGTCGGGCGGTAAACTCCACGATCACCCCCGGCGCCATCTCGAAACTGGCTCCGTCCAGGGCAAGCAGTACCTCAAGCTCGCCATCAGCCATAACTTAACATAACGCGTTAAGATAAGAGCTTCAAGGGCTATGAGCCGGTCAGGAA
>JAKAPE010000059.1 GCA_021811945.1 Pseudomonadota bacterium
ATTCTCCGCAAGCGCTACTGGGGCCAACATATGTGGGATGTGACCTAAGTCCGCCGGATGGCGGACCAAATCCGGCTTTAAGCCGTAATCCGAAGCCACCGCCTTTAGGCGGTGGAGTGTTCACGTTAAATCAATCGTTATTGCAGGTAGCCGGCCGGGCAGCAGGCCCTCACCTAGGAGCCGATCCCGTAGTCTTTGTGGAGCAAGGATAGCATGACGGCGTCATGCGGCGGCGCGGGCGAGCTTATGCAGGTTGTGGCCGGTGACAGATCATTGCCATTCGGCTTTCACTTTTTCGATCCCCCGCAACAGGAATTGGCGGAACCCCAACCGCTTCATTTGATCGACGTTCGTGCTATCAGTTGTCCAGCAGCGCGACGCAGCGCGTCCAGCCCGCGGAGGCCGCCGCGACCTTGACCGGGAAGCAGCACACCTTGAAGCCGAACGGCGGCAAAAGGTCGAGGTTGGTGAGTTTTTCCATGTGACAGTAGCCGATGTCGCGGCTCGCCTTGTGGCCCTCCCAGATCAAGCCGGCGTCGCCGGTCTCGGCGAAGCGCTTGCGCGTGAAAGAGAACGGCGCGTCCCAGCTCCAGCCGTCGATACCAGTGACGCGCACGCCCTGCTTCAGCAAATAAAGCGTGGCCTCGCGTCCCATGCCGCAGCCCTTGTCGAGGAAGTTCGGCTGGCCGTAAGCGGCCGCCGCCGCGGTGTTCACCAGCACGATGTCGAGCGGCTTGACCGCGTAGCCGATGCGGTCGAGCTCGCGTTTGATATCGTCGGCCTTGCAGACATAGCCGTCCAGCTTCTGCCGGAAGTCGAGCTTCACTCCGGAGGAGAAGAACCATTCCAGCGGCACTTCGTCGATCTTCAGCGCCGGCTTGCCGCCGTCCATGGTGCTGGCAAAGTGCCACGGCGCGTCGAGATGCGTGCCGTTGTGCGTGGTGATAGTGACGCGTTCGATGGCCGCTCCTTCGCCCGCCGGAAGCTGCTCGGCCTTGAGACCGGGGAACATTCCCATGAACTCCTGCGCGCCTTGCTTGTGGTCACGATATTCGATGTCCGGCATCATGCTCGGAGGATCCGAGGCGATGCCGGCCTTGAGCGCTACCGAAAGGTCGATGATCCGCATGAAATCCTCCTGCTGCGGCAATGTTTGAGCGGCGCTCTACCGCGTTGCGCCGCCCTTGCTTGCAGCGTACGGCACTTTGCGCCTGATGCTCAATATCGGCGAGTGGTATCGCTCGTGACGACGCGCCGTCGCTCCTAGCGCGCGTCCCGCTCCGAACCACTCTTTACACTCGTCATGCGCGGGCTTGACCAGGTCAAGCCCGGCAATGTCGGGTTGGGAATGATTTCACTTCACCGAAAATTTCGCCAACAAGATCGGCCGCATGTCGGCCGACGGCATCATGGTCGGCGAGTACGACATTCCGGTGCCGGGAAGCGGCGCCCGCTGCATCACCGCCATGCCCGATGGCCGCCTGTTCTTCACCCAATACGACGCCGGCCTGATCGGCGAAATCATCCCGCAGTAAGGGAACGGCATGCCTGTATTCTGGCGCACGGGGCCGTCGGTCGCAACGGCTACAAAGACTTGCGAAAGGAATTGCCCTGTCAAGTGCGGCGCGAAGCGCCGCCGCCTTCGGCGGTTTCACACTTGACTGGGAAATTCCTTTCGAAACAACGGTAGCCGTTGCGATCGACGGCCTTCTCTGATCTATTTTATAGATTTTGACCTTATTTCTGATCGCCGTCGAGCTCGCCGATGTGATGCTGGGCGTAAAGTTCCGGCCCGAGCTTGGCGACGAGGTCGAGTTGGGTTTCGAGGAAGTCGATATGCTCTTCCTCGTCGTGCATCAGTTCTTCGAACAGGTCGCGGGAAACGTAATCCTTGGCCGCATGGCAGTGTGTGGCGGCCTCCTCGTAGAGGGCGCGGGCCGACATTTCCGCGGCGAGGTCGCAGTCGAACACCTCTTTGACGGTCTGCCCGATATGCAGCGGCTCAAGCACCTGCATGTTGGCGAAACCGTCGAGGAAGATGATGCGTGCAACAAGCTTATCGGCGTGCTGCATCTCCTCGGTCGACTCCTTGCGCCACTTCTTGGCCAGCGACCGGTAACCCCAATTGTCGAGCAGCCTATGGTGCAGCCAATACTGATTGATCGCGGTCAGTTCGTGTCGCAACGCCTTGTTGAGGTAATCAAGGACTCCCGGTTCCCCGCGCATGATCCATGCTCCTGCAGTTGACGTGGCAGTTGACTTGGCGGGCGACTCGGCGCCGCGCAGAGATCAGCAAGCCTTGGCTTATAACTTTTGCGGTCAATTCGCAAACGCGCGGCGCAGCGGCTGCCCGCTTCCGCCGTTTGCAACATGGCGTGGATCAGGCGCCGCTTCCGCAAACTGGACCGGCAGCGGCCGTCGCTTCGTTCATGATGCATTGGATGGTGCGCGCACAGCGCCCGCATTGCGCACTGCAACCCAGGCAGTAATAGACCTCGCTCGCACGGCGCGGAGCCGCCTCGCCGGCGGCAAGCGCCGCGCGCACGTCATGATCGGAGAAGACATTGCAGGAACAAACGATCATTCTAGCGGGTTCCGCGCACACCGGGTATCAATTGCGGGTTTTCCATTAGTTCGGGCGCAACTGGTTTGCAATGACAAAAATCAAATTTATATCTTTTCTAATCTGGTCGTCGTCGCCTATTGAGCCGCCGATAACCTGTAAGCCAAGTATGGCGGGAAACCCCTATGGAAAACGGCAGCCGGACGCAAAAATATCGGCAAATCTGCAAGAATAGCTCGCATCGGGAGAAATAAAGCCAGTCTTGCAGTTCGACGGCAGGGCTATCGCATATGAAACGGTGTTGTCCTCCACCTCCCCCTGAAAGGGGAGGTCGACGGCCCAACGGGTCGGTGCGAAGCGCCGTCCGATGGGCCGCTGGGGAGAGGTCAAACAATTTGACCCCTCCCCGGCGCGCTTCGCGCGCCGACGCTCCCCTTTCAGGGGAGGGTAAAAGTCATAGGCGATTGCGCTGGGTTCGACGGCGCTGAGGGCGGCCGCGAGGGTTCTGCCGGCGCGGGAACGGCCGGGGAGCCGTGATCGGCGCTGGCAACGGGCAGGTGGGTGTCGCCGCGACCTTGCGAAGTGGGGTTGTCGAATAGAATGCGGCAGTCATCCGAAGTCCGGGCCGTTCAGCAGTTGTTTGCCATAGCTCCACATCCGCCATTTACCGCTTTCCGCTAATTCGTTTGCCGACAAATGCGCCTGAACGCTCGCCGTCTTCGGTCCGAATGGCGGAACACGATGGCGCGCGACAAACTCAGGATGCCGACTTGAGGTTGGCAGGATGCTCTTGGATCGCAATAGGGGAACGAGCACGCAGGCCACCCTCTTTGCCGGCGCGCTATGTGCGGCTGCGATCATTGCGACGCCGACGCGGGGCAGCGCCGCAGGGCCGTTCGACTTCCTGTTCGGCGGCTCGCAACAGCAAACCACGCCGCCGGTCAATTCCTACGTCGAGGCTCCGCCGCCAATCTCCGCAGCACCTGCGCGCCGCGGCCGCGTGATCGGCGGCAGCGGGGGCCGCTTCGTGGCGTTTTGCGTCCGCCTTTGTGACGGGCAACACTTTCCGATCGAGCGACTGAGCCGCCGCGCGGGCAACGCGACGCCGGTCGAGATTTGCCGGGCGATGTGCCCCACCGCCAAGACCAAAATCTTCTTCGGCGCCGAAATCGGCCGTGCCGTTGCCCCTGACGGCAGCCGCTACGCCAACCTCGACAATGCCTATGTCTACCGCGATCATCTGGTGGCCAACTGCACCTGCAACGGCAAGGACGCGCTCGGGCTCACGGCGATCGAGGCTGACCACGATCCGACGCTGCGCGCCGGCGATACCGTAGTCACTGCGAACGGGCCCGTGTCCTATGTGGGCAGGCGCCGGGGGCGCGTCGCCGAGTTCGTGCCGCTCGATCGCGCAGCCGTCGACGACGCCGACATCTGCTTACTGCGCCTACGGCTCGGCGAGCGCGGCGCGGCGGCGCGCCTTGCCGGCGAAAGGCCCGCGGCTACTGCACCGCCAATGCAGGAGATAAACGACCGTCAGGCCGACAAATAGCCGACGACATCCTGCGCCAGCGACAGCGATGAGGTGAGGCCCGGCGACTCGATGCCGAACAGATTGATCAGCCGCGGCAAGCCGTGCGCGGGTTCGACGGCGATCATGAAATCGGCCGGCTTTTCACCCGGCCCCGTGAGCTTTGGCCTGATGCCGCAGTAGTCGGGCCTGAGCGAGCCCGCCGGCAGCCGCGGCCAATAGGTGCGGATGCGCGCATAGAACGCGTCGGCGCGGCGCGGATCGACCGTGTAGCTTTCGCGATCGACCCACTCGACGTCGGGCCCGAAACGCATGCGGCCGGCGAGATCAATGGTTACATGCACGCCAAGCCCGCCGTCGACCGGCGTCGGATAAATCAGCCGTGAGAACGCCGCTCGGCCGGCGAAGCCGAAATAATTGCCCTTGGCGAGGACGAGCGGCGGTATCTTCGCGGCCGGGTAGCCGTCGATGCGGCGCGCCAACGCTTGCGCCCCGAGGCCGGCAGCATTCACCACTGCGTCGAAGGCGGCTACGCCTCCGTCGCGACCGCCGAACCGCGCCTGCCACTGCGAATTCGCAAAGGACAGATGCTCGACCGGCGTTTCGAACGCGATCATGCCGCCGCAATCCTCGATCTCGCCTTGCAGCGCCAGCATGAAACCGTAGCTGTCCACGATCCCCGACTCCGGCGACAACATCGCCCCGATGCAGGAGAGTTCACCCTCGAGCGCGCGCCCGGCGTCGCCGTCGATTAACTCAAGCCCTTCGACGCCGTTGGCGCGTCCCTGCGCCAACAGCGTTTTGACCTTGACCAGCTCGGTGTCATCGGTGGCGACAATGAGCTTGCCGCATTTCTTGTGGGCGACTCCATGGCCGGCGCAGAACTCGTAGAGCATGCGGCGGCCGCGCGTCGAATGGCGCGCGCGAAGCGAGCCGGTCGGATAATAGATGCCGCCGTGGATCACCTCGCTGTTGCGCGAGGAAATGCCGTTGCCGACGCCGTCGGTCGCCTCGGCGATGATCACCTCATGGCCGGCGACCGCCGCTTCTCGCGCGACGGCAAGCCCGATGACACCGGCCCCGACTACGAGTATCTGCATCGCTTGTGGCTCCTGAGACGTTTATTCTAGCAGGAAACTCACTTGCTCGGGCGGTGCCACACACTGCCGGGGCGCGGCACCAAGAAATCTCAGGCGGAGTGCGGCTTGATCCGCCCACGACCAAGCGGCGCCGGCGGCCGATACCAGCGTGGCGGCAGCGCTGCCGTCGGAGCCACTTCATTCGAGTTGAATTGGAACTATACGACATCGAGTAAATGATCCGGAGCACTTTTGCCGATCGGACAAAGCCGTTGCACAAAGGTGAACATTTGGAAAATTTTCGTTCAAGTTAAATCGGTTTTTCACTATCCGCTCGTCCTGCGAAAGCAGGGGCGCAGGAAAGTTACGCGACGCCTATTCGTGCCACCTGCATTTCCGCTTCCGCGGGAATGAGCGGACAACGGGTCAACTCGAAAGGAATCTGCCCTAGTGTCCCGATTCCGAAGTTCGCATCATCTTGCGGCTCGCTCGTTGGCGAACTTCGGAATCGAAGGACACTAGCAACTTATTGATCTAGTGTGGCTTTGGTTCAGAAGTCCGCATGAGGAGTTTGCGGCAAGAATGATGCGGACTTCTGAACCGCCACACTGGTCATCGTGACGGCGCCCTACAATTTCACCCCCTGCGCGCTTTTCATAAAGGTTATCCGTCCATTTCGAACGAAGCGATACACGCCTCGTAAAGAATAGCGCTTCAGGCAATTTTGAGCATAGCGGGAAAAGGCGTAGGCGTTTCACCAATTCCATACCACCGGCGCCGCAATACTCGATCCGACATAGAAGAACGACTGACGCGTCAACAGGGGACAGACGTGCGCACGAGTACCGTCGTGATGATCGCCTTCGCGGTCGTGTTCGGACTGCTCGCGGTTTTTCTGGCGCAGACTTGGCTGAACAATCAGGCGGCGCTGCGCATGAAGAACCTCGAGGCGCACCGCAGGACACAGACGCCGACGAGCACGATCGTTGTCGCCAGCCGGCCGCTGGGTTTCGGCGACACGCTTGGCACTCTCTCGCTGCGCGAAATACCTTGGCCCGAAAATGCGTCTCCGACAGGCGCGTTCAGCAAGATTTCGCAACTCACCTCCAGCAAGCGGGAAGTGCTGATACCGATCGCCACCAACGAGCCGATCCTTGCCTCCAAAATCACCGGCCCGGGCCAGCGCGCCACACTCTCGGCGACGCTGCGTGATGGCATGAAGGCGGTGACCGTCCGGGTCAACGACGTCCAAGGCGTCGCCGGCTTCGTGCTCCCCGGCGATCGCGTCGATGTCGTGCTCACGCGGCAGACCGACAAGGACAACGCGACCAACGATGTGGTGGTTCGGAAAGCGCGCGTGCTCGCCGTCGACCAAACGGCTGATGCGCGCCTCGAGAAGCCGCACGTGGCAAGAGCGGCGACGCTCGAGGTCGACGAAACCGACGCGCAGAAGCTGGCGCTCGCCTCCGCAGTCGGCACGCTGTCGCTGGTGCTGCGCAAGGCGGGCGAGGTGACTGACGAAACGGCGCGACGGGTGACGCTGCCGGATTTGCAGACCAACGACAGACGTCTCGCGAATGTGGAAGTCATACGGCCGAACAAGGACGCGGGTTTCAAGCGTGAAGAAGCTAAGGTGCCCGTCGAAGGCCACGGCCAGGCGGCCAAGTCGGCATCGGGGCGGCCGACAAGGGAGCTGGCCCATGAGTATGCCCATGAGTGAGCAGACAGAGACGGTACGTCAAATTTCCGGGGCATGGATTGTGTTTGGGGACAAGGCAGTGCGGGGAGGCCGACGTGGAAAGCCAGCGCAAGAAAAAAAATAACGTCATTCGTCCGCCCGGTCGTCAACGCGCCGAAACGCACTTCGCCAGCGTAGGCAGGCCGTGCGAACGAGCGGCACGGCGGCGAATTGCAGCGGTGATCGCCGCAACAATAATGGCCGCGTTCGTGCTCGTCCCAGCGATGGCGCAGGTGCAGCAACATCCGGCCGTGTCGAATCCTGCCCACACCCAGACGGTGAGAGTGACGCTGGGCAAATCAGAAGACGTGCATACCGGGCAGAGTTTTGCCGACATCACGGTCGACGATCCCGCAATTGCCGACGTCAATCCCCTCACGGATCATGCCATGTCGATCCTCGGCAAGAAGGTCGGCGCGACGCGGGTCACCGCTTACGACCAGAACAAGCAGCCGGTGAAGATTCTCGATGTCCGCGTCTCCTACGATGTTTCGGGGGTGCAGGACGCGATCGCGCAAATTGCCGGACGCCGCATCCGGGTGTCGTGGATCAACGGCCGTATTATGTTGAGCGGCACGGCGCCCGACGCCGTCACCCTCGACAAGGCGGTGATGATCGCGCGCCAGTTTGGCGGTCCCGGCAACCTCGACCCCATAAACGTCGTTCGGGTGATGCAGTCGCAGGAGGTCATGCTCGAAGTGCGCTTCATCGAAGCGACGCGCCAGGCGAGCCGCGAGCTCGGCGTGCAGTGGAACATGTTCAGCGGCAGCACCATTGCCAATATCGGCAACCAGGTGTCCGCCTCGCAACTGCCGATAACGACGGCGGGCGGCGCGTTCCAGCAGCCGGGAACTACGGTCGGCGGCCTCAACGTTATTCCGGGCAGCTCGACCATTTCGTCGGCGGTCGCCGCCGGCGTGCTGTCGGGCTCGGCGCCGTTCGGGTTTCTGATCAGCCAGTTGGTCGGCGGCAGCAACGCGCTCGATGTGCAGATCAATGCGCTCGAACAGAAGGGCCTCGCCCGCAGCCTGGCGGAGCCCAATCTGGTGGCGCTGTCGGGCCAGACAGCCAGCTTTCTCGCCGGCGGTCAAATTCCGATTCCCTCGCCCGGCGCGCTCGGAACCATCGGGTTCATCTACCAGCCTTATGGCGTCGGCCTCTCCTTCACCCCGACCGTGCTCAACGGCGGCCTGATTAATCTCGTGATCAAGCCGGAGGTGAGCGAGATCGACACCAGCACCACGGTAACGATCAGCGGCACCTCGGTCCCGGGCCTGATCACACGCCGCGCATCGACCACCATCGAATTGCGCGACGGCCAGAGCTTCATGCTTGGCGGCCTATTACAGAACAACAACAACATGGTCCAGGACCAGCTCCCTTGGGTGGGCGACGTGCCGGTGCTCGGCGCCCTGTTCCGATCGAGCGAATATCAGAAAAAAGAAACCGATCTGGTCATCCTGGTGACGCCGCATATCGTTCACCCGTTGCGGCCGACCGCCGTCGCACATACGCCGCTCGACAACACCTTGCCGGCCAACGACATCGACTTCTTCCTCATGGGCCGCTCCGAGGTCAGCCCGGCGCTGGCGCGTCTCGCGCGTGGCGCTCTCAATCGGCCCTATGTCGGCCACATCCTCGATTTGCCGAAGAGGGGTGCATACTATGTCTCGGCCAAGGATTGATCGGTCCTCCGCGCATTCCCGCCCAAGCGCGAGCCGCGAGGGAAAGTCCATTGCCTCGGCAGAATCTTGCGGGGCGCTGCCTCCGGTCTTCACGGGGTGCGCTTCGGCGAATTTCACGCCCGTCAATGCTCGCCTTGCGAGCCTAGGCGGGCAACGGGGACGAGCGGCACGCATGATCGTCGCCGCGATGACACTCGGCGCCGTGCTCGCCGGCTGTTCCGATCTCTATTTTGCCAGACGCGACACGATTGCCCTGGGCGCCGGCGACGCCGTCGCCGCCAACGAAGCCGAGGAAATTGGCGAACCGTGGCCAGCATACAGCGGCAACGTCGAAATCCCCGGCAACGGCCAGAAAATGCAGGCGGCGATCGAGCGCTACCGCACCAACAAAGTGATCACGCCAGAGGATCCCATGACCGCCCAGGGTTCGTACCTGCAATCGTCATCGCAAGCTGCCCCGCAAACCAGCTCGGCCAGCGCCTCGCCGACCGTCGCTACGACGGCGCAAGGCGGCGGCCAGTGACGGCGGCTTAACGAAGATGCGAGCCTGAAGCCATGCGCATCGGTCGATCCATAACTCCGGGAATCCACGCGCGAGTCGTGGTGCTGACCGCCGATGATGCGTTCGAGGAATCCGTTCGCGCCATCTTTGGTGCCAGTGCCCAGATCGGCCTCGACGTGATCAAGGGCAAGCTTTCGCAGCGCGATCAGGTCGACGTTGAGGGGGTTGCCGTCGTCGTCGCCGATGTCGATGCCGGCGACCAAGCCGAATTGCACGCGCTCGAACGCATCATCGCGCGCATCGGCAACTGGCCGCCAGTCGTCGCTGTTACGCAGAGTTTCGACACGGGAATGGCGCGCCGGCTAATGCAGATGCGGGTGGCGGATTTCCTGGTCAAGCCGGTTTCGCCGGTCGAGCTGGTGCAGACCTGCGCGCGCGTCGCTAAGGCGCCGGCCGGTTCCGAGGCGACGGAGGCGCAGATCTTCACCTTCCTTCCGGCCGTCGGCGGCGCGGGCGTGACGACCCTGGCCGTGCAGACCGCGATGCTCCTTCTCAACAGCGGCGCACGGCAAAAAGCTGCGACCTGCCTCGTCGATCTCGACTTCCAGCACGGCGCCTGCGCCGACTACCTCGACATCGAGCCGCGGCTCAATCTCGGCGAGATCGAGCCGCGCCCGGAACGGCTCGACCGGCAATTGCTCGAAGTCATGCTCTCGCATCATGCCTCAGGTCTCGCGGTCGTTGCCACGCCGAACCGGCCGGCTGAAATGCGCTCGTTCGATCCCGATGTGGTGACGCGGCTGCTCGATCTCGTCTCAACGTATTTTGATTTCGTCGTCTTCGACATGCCTCGCACCTGGTTCTCCTGGACCGACAGCGTGCTTCTGGGCTCCAACAAATTGTTCATCGTCAGCGAGGCGACAGTGCCGGGGCTACGCCACGCCAAGCAATTGGTGGAAGCGATTCGCGAACGGCTCGGCGAGGGGCCGAAACCGCAGGTCATCATCAACCGCTTCGAGCAGAAATTGTTTTCGCCTGGCCTGCGCCGCGCCGATATCGAGCAGGCGATCGGCGACACCTTCGCCGCCTGTGTGCCGAACAACTACAGCCTCGTGCGCGAAGCGATCGACCGCGGCGTGCCGCTTGACGAGGTCAAGCCCGGCAACAAGATCACGACGCAATTGAAAAGGCTCGTCCTCCCGTCGGGCGCCGCCAAGCCGGGCAAGGAGATTGCCGGCACGGGCAAGAAGCTCAGGCTCTCGCCGGCACGGTCGTAGGAACCGAAATGCCTGGCCACGTCAAGCATCGCCGGCAAGGTCTCATCCTCCCCCGTACGGAGTGTGGGGGAGGGGGACCATGCCAACGGGTCCGGCCCGAAGCGGCCGGCCCGATGATAAACTCCGCATGGTGGAGGGGGCATGCGGCACCGGGGCAAGCGACGCAGCCATCGCCCCTTCCACCACCCTGTTGCGCAGGGTGGTCCCCCTCCCCCGCTGCGCGGGGGAGGAAGGGCGCAGCGGCGTCCTAGGAGCGCGCCAATGGCAGGCCGTTTCTCCACCCGCCGCGTCGCCGCTCCGGACCTTGTTCCGGCCGATGAAACCGTGCTTGAGGGCGTCTCCTGGACGGTGTTCCCGGAAGCCGCCCAGGAGCCCGCCGCGGCTGCCGCCAACCCCAATCCATTACTCACCGACAAGCTCCTTGACGCCAAAGTCCGCTTGCATCGCCGGCTGATCGAAGAGATCAATCTCTCCGCGCTGGAAAAGCTGCCGGAAGAGGAAATCCGCGGTCACGTCCAGCAACTCGTCTCGCAATACGTCCTGGTCGAACGACTCGCCCTCAACACCCAGGAGCTCAACGACTTCGTCTCGGAAATTCTCGACGAGATGACGGGCCTCGGTCCGCTGGAGCCGCTCTTGAAGGACCAGACCGTCAACGACATCCTCATCAACGGCCACGAATGCGTCTATGTGGAACGCGGCGGCGTGCTCGAACCGACCGGCGTGCGCTTCAAGGACGAAGCGCACCTTCTGCGCATCATCAACAAGATCGTCTCCGCCGTCGGCCGCCGGATCGATGAATCGCACCCGATGTGCGACGCCCGCCTGCTGGACGGTTCGCGCGTCAACGTCGCGGTGCGGCCGGTCGCCATCGACGGCCCGCTGGTATCGATCCGCAAATTCTCCAAAAAGCCGTTCAACCTGAACAGGCTGGTCGAGGTCGGGGCATTGCGACCGCAAATGGCCGAACTCTTGGCGGCGGCCGTGAAAGCGCGGGTGACGCTGATCATCTCCGGCGGCACCGGCTCTGGCAAGACGACGATGCTCAATGCGCTCTCCGCCTTCATCTCCGAAAAGGAGCGCCTCTTGACCATCGAAGACGCTGCCGAGCTGCAATTGCAGCAGCCCCATGTCGGCCGCATGGAGACACGCCCCCCCAACACCGAAGGCAAAGGCGAAATCCGCCAGCGCGATCTGGTCAAGAACGCGCTGCGCATGCGTCCCGACCGCGTCATTCTCGGCGAGTGCCGCGGCGAAGAAGCCTTCGACATGCTGCAGGCGATGAATACCGGCCACGAAGGCTCGATGGCCACCATACACGCCAACACCCCACGCGACGCCGTCTCGCGTCTCGAACAGATGATCGGCATGGCCGGCCTGCCGATGACCGTCGCCTCGATCCGCGGTCAGATCGCCGCCGCCATCCGAGTCATCGTGCAGCTTTCGCGCCTCTCCGACGGCAAGCGGCGAGTGATGAGCATCGCCGAGATCACCGGACTCGAAGGCGACATCATCCAGATGCAGGAAATCTTCAAATTCGTGCGCACCGGCACCGCTGCGGACGGCACGGTGCAGGGCCATTTCCAGGCCACCGGGGTGCGCCCGCGTTTTCTCGCCGACCTCATCGCCCTCGGGATCAAAATTCCCGGCTCCTATTTCGACCCCTCGCAACCACTCTGACCGCCCAGGCGCCGAGGCATGGCCTTCGATTTCAATCCGATCTATCTCCTCTGGCTGTCGGTTGCGATCTCGGCAGGGCTGGCGGCCGAGGCCGTTTATCTTTTGACCTTCTCCACGGCGTCGTATCGGAGCCGCGTCAACCGACGGCTGATGCTGACCAAGGAGCAGAAAGACCGCGAGGCCGTGCTCATCGAGCTGCGCCGCGAGCGCGGCCTCACCAACAGCGGCAATTACCGGCTGGGGCTGATCGCGCTCAACCGGCTTATTCTGCAGTCGGGCCTGACCATGGGTTTCGGTCGCCTCGTACTCGTCGTCGCCGCGACCAGCGCCGTTGCTTTCGCCGCGACGCTGGTTTTGCAGCATAATGTCATGGAGGCGCTTTTGGCGGCACTGTTGGGCGCGACCGCACTGCCCTACCTGGTGTTGCGGCTGCTGCGCAGCCGCCGCCAGGGGAAGTTCGCCGCGCAATTTCCCGACGCCCTCGACATGATCGTGCGCAGCCTGCGCGCCGGGCATCCGGTGCCGATCGCCATCACCCTCGTGGCGCGGGAAATGACCGACCCGATCGGCAGCGAGTTCGGTATCGCCTCCGACGAAATCACCTTTGGTGCCGATCTGGAAACGGCGATGCGCAACCTTTACGCTCGCATCGGTTCGGACGATCTGCCGCTGTTCGTTACCGCCGTCGGCATCCAGAGCTCGACCGGCGGCAATCTTAGCCAAATTCTGGAAAACCTTTCCGGCGTCATCCGCCAGCGATTCAAGATGCGGCGGAAAATCCGCGCCCTGGCGTCGGAGGCGCGCACATCGGCAATGATCCTTTCGGCGCTGCCGATCGGCATGTTCATCATCGTACAGGTGGTGGCGCCCGATTTCTACGCCGCCGTCTGGCACGAGCCTTTGACCAAGATCCTGCTCGGCGGCGCTGCCGGCTGGATGTTCCTCGGCAATCTGATCATGTTCAAGATGGTCAACTTCAAGGTCTGAGCGATGGGTGCAAACGGGATTTCTTCCGGCCTGTGGGGCAACGACACGTCGTTCATGCTCAGCCTGCTTGTCTTCCTCGCCGTCGGCACGCTCGCTTTCGCGCTCATGGTGGGCGCACGCGCCCGCAGCGCCGTGCGTCGGCGCGCCGCGCGCGTTAATGTTGACGAGCAGGCCGCAGGCCGGCGGTCGCTGCGCTATTCGGGCGGCAAGGCCGCGCAAAAGCTGATCGAACTTACGGCGAAGCATTATTCGTCGGCCGACAGCAAGGACATGAAAATGCTGCGCCACCGTCTGATGCAGGCCGGCATCTACGACCCGCAGGCGGCGTCCTATTTCTTCCTTGCCCGTACCGCCATGGCGGTGGCGTCCGCCGCGGTTGCGTTCTTCGCGCTGCCAATACTGGGCATGGGCGGCAAATCCTCGTTCTGGCTGTTCATCATCGCTGCCGGCCTCGGTGGCTATCTGGCGCCGAGTTTTTATCTCGACCGCCGCATCGGCGCGAAGCGGCAGGAGTACCAGGCCGGTTTCCCCGATTTCTTGGACCTCCTGGTCATCTGCGCCGATGCCGGTCTCGCCATGGAGGCGTCGCTTGATCGTGTCGGCCGCGAGCTCGGCGATGCCTTTCCCTCGCTCGCCGCCAACATTCACATGGCCACTCTGGAAATCCGCGCCGGCCGTTCGCTGGCCGAGGCGCTCGATCACTTCGGCGACCGTCTCGGCCTGGAAGAGGCGCGGTCCTTCGCCGCCCTGATCCAGCAGTCGGACGAATTCGGTTCCAGCATCAGCGATGCGCTGCGCGTCTACAGCGAGGACATGCGCCACAAGCGTATGTCGCGCGCCGAGGAGAAGGCCTATAGCCTGCCGGCCAAGCTCTCGGTGCCGATGATGGTGTGCATCTTTCCGGTGCTGTTCGTGGTGATTCTGCTGCCGGTTATCGTGCGGATGGTCACAGGAAACTGGTAAGCTCGACGATCATGCACCACACGATAGCCGTTGGATCGAGCCCGTACGGAACCCGCCTCTTTTGCTCAGTCCCAGTCCCCGGCGAGGAATCGTCCGACGGCGTCCAGACCACCGTTCGCATCAAGATCTTCGTGGCCGCCATCAAGGAAACGCACGATGTGTCTCGGCGCTTTCGTCAGTTCGAACAGCCGCTCGCCCATGGCGAAGGGAATGACCCGATCGTGCACGCCGTGCAAGATGAGGACCGGCGCCGTCACTTTGCCGATGCGCTCGTCGGATCGGTATGGGTCTTTCATCAGCAGGCGCACCGGCAAGTACCAATAGTCTATGGCGGCAACCGCCGCCGCAGAAGTGAAGGGAGCCTCCAGAATGACGCGACCGACTGGTTTTTCGGCCGCGAGAACGACGGCAAGCGCGGAGCCAAGCGACTCGCCCCACAGCACGAGCTGCGGCACTGGATAATGTGCGGCAGCAAAGGCATAGGCGGCTTGAGCGTCGGCGACGAGGCCCCGTTCCGTCGGACTTGCGCCCAAACCGCCGTAGCCGCGATACTCGAGCGCCACGAGACCGATCCCGTCGTTGACCAGCCGGCGAAAGCGCGCAGCGCGGGTACGCAGCGCGCCGCCGTTGCCGGGGAAATAGATGATGACCGGCTTACTGTCGCGCGGCGGGACGTGCCAAGCAAAGATGTGGGTGCCGTCGGACGCCGTGAGGTTGACCACCGCAGCCTCGGGGAGGCCGGCTTGCGCCGGCGTCGTCGGCACGGTGTCGGGGAAATACATCAGCGAACGCTGCTTGATGTAAAAAGTGGCCGCGGCGCCGAGATACATGCAGAGTGCGATGCTGCCGATCCATTTCAGCGCCGTCATCGACTGCGGCAAGTAGGCTCGCAGCGACAACCGCCTGTCCGCGGCGACAGCACGCGCGGCCGCATGGTGTTGCCGCATCAGCGCCGCGGCATGCGTCAAGGCAAGTCGTCCGGCTTGTGCAAGCCGGCCGTCCGAAGTCGGCAAGATACCACCCGTCAGCGGCAGACCTGCACGGTCCGCCACCGGTAACCATAGCCTTCAACCCAGATCCGGCGGTGTCCCCAATGGCAACCCGGTGCCAGCGCCGCATAGGCCGGCGGCGGCGGGTAATAGGCCCCCGGCGGCCCATAGTAGGCCCGGGGCGGAGGCGGATAATAATAGCCGGGCGGCGGAGGTGGCGGGCCGTTGGCGATGGCGCTGCCGACGATTGCGCCGGCGGCAACGCCGCCAAGAAGTCCACCAATGGCGCAGCCGAGACATTGGGCGTTGGCGGGCGCCGGAGCCGACAAAGTGGCCAAGCCGATGCCCGCGGCGCCGACAACCGCAATGAGCGATTTGCGCATATTTTCTCCTTAAGCGATCGGTCGGGCGCCGATCCCAATGTGAGCGAGCGGAAGTCCCCGTAAACCCCCGATACCCTGATGACCTCGACTGCCATTATGGATGCATATTCGGCGGAAGTTTGGTGCCCAAACGCCATCCGTCAGCCGAGATCCAACGCCACCAAAACGACGGCCGCGCCGATGGCCGCGACCGCGACGAGCGGTGAAAATTTTTCTCATGGCGTCGCCTCGGGCAGAACGGCTTGTCCACCGCACTCAAACCGTGACCCAGGTTACCATTTCTTCGTGAACTCCCACTGAACGATTATGCCCGAATCCCGCCACCTTTTGCACCAGGCCCACAATGGTCGAGCGACGTCCACGATGCCGCTCACCTATGCCATTGGCGATATCCACGGTTCGCTGCCCAAGCTGCGGCGGCTGATTGCGCGTTGCGAGGAGCACGCCGAGGGGCGGTCGATGACTTTCGTCTTTCTCGGTGATTACATCGACCGCGGGCCGCAAAGCGCGGGCGTTGTCCGTTATCTGATCTCCCTGCAGTCGCGACTCCCGGGTCGCGTGATTGCGCTCAAAGGCAATCACGAGGCGATGGCGCTCGATGCCGTCGACGGCACGATGGCGGAAGCGTTGTGGCTCACCCAGGGCGGTGCGGCGACGCTTGCAAGCTATCGCGTCGGCACCGTACGCGATTTGCCGCGCAGGCATCTCGACTGGATGCGCGCGCTGCCGCTCAGTTGCGACGACGGCAGCCGCTTCTTCGTTCACGCCGGCATCGATCCGGAGAAGCCGCTCGACGCGCAAGAGGACCGCGATCTCATCTGGATCAGGGAACGGTTCCTTGCCGACAGCCGTGACTTCGGCCGCCTGGTCGTGCACGGCCACACGCCGCTTGCAACCGACGCACCCGATCTGCACTGCAATCGGCTCAACCTTGACACCGCAGCGGTGTTCGGCGGTCCGTTGACGGCGGCGGTTTTTGTCGACACGCAAGTGAAGCCGATCGCATTTCTGCAGGCCAAATAATCCCAGCAAAGGACACGCCGGCGCGATGGCGCCCGAGCGCTTTTTCGATAGTCGTCGGCGCCTCCGCGGGGGTTGCGGCCGCGGGATTGCTCGACGCACTCAGCGACACCCTCGCGCATGCCGATGCGGCCATATGGTATACGGGAAGCCGGGAGGTTATTGCATTACGCGATGATGTCGGGCGTAAGCTGGTCTTCGATGAACGTGATGCGGTCGCGCAACTGCAGCTTGCGCTTCTTCAGGCGCTGCACCTGGATCACATCGGCGCCCGGCGAATCCTGGAGCGCCGCGATCGCGGCGTCGAGGTCGCGATGCTCCTGCTGCAAGCGTGCAAGCTGCGCCCGAAACTCGCCTTCTTCCTCTTTTGTCATTGCCGCCGTGGTCGGGCCGGGCCCGCTCACGCGCTCCGGCCATTGACCCTAAGTTACTATGGATTATGGCGTTTTCGCCGGCGCCCGACAAGCCCAGTGGCGCCACTATGCACAGCGGGGGATTTTCGCCGCAGTGCAAAGGGAGTATGCCTATATTGGAACACGAGCGTAGCATTTCCGCAATGGGGTCGCAGACGCAAGGAGGCAGGCCACATGGCGATTGAATCGCATCTGGCAGAACTCGAACGACGGCATCAGGCGCTGGAGCAGGAGATCAGCGAGGCGCTTTCCCACCCGTCGACCGACGGGCTCAAAATCGTGGAATTGAAGCGGCGAAAATTGCAGGTGAAAGACGAGATCGCCCGTCTCAAGCAGGAAGCGATCATTCATTAGTGGCTTAGACCGGACGCGATAATTCCCGTCCGCTCGTCCTCGCGAAAGCGGGGAAGAGGATTAGCGTTTTCAATTCGAAAATGCCCGCTTGATCGCCCGACTTGGGGGGCCGTGAGAAACCCGGATGAGCAAGCCTGTGATCTTTACGATTTCCGCGAGCTGGGATGCCGATGCGTCGGCATGGAGCGACCATTGCGATGATATTCCGGCCGCCGCCGACGCGCCAACTCTTGATGGCCTGCTGGAAAAAATCTCAGCCATGGCGCTCTTGCCGGACAACCATCCCGACGTCGACCCTGCGTCGCTGTTCCTTCGGATCACCGCGTTGCGTGAAGCAGAGCCGGCGGCGGCCTGATGGGTGATTTGACAATCGGATAATTTTGTCCGATTATATTGGCGATGCTCCTTCTGCCGAATTCCAACGGCGATGAACAAGCGCGATAAATTCATGGCCGAACTGAGGGAGGAGGCCCGCAGGAAGGGTCTGTCGTTCCGAGCCGAAGAATGGCGCGGAAAAGGCGGACACATGATGGTTTTCGTCGGCAACCGAGTGACCACTGTGCCGTCACGCGAGATCGATCCCAAAACGGCGAGGAAGATTCGCAAGCAACTCGGGTTGGTGGACTGAGCGCGCGCGGACTGGTTCGCCATGAGGAGATTTGAGATGCGGTCCTACGTTTATCGTGCGCTGTTGGAGCCGGGCGAGCGGCGCGGCAATGTCGTCGTCACCTTTCCCGATGTGCCGGAAGCCATTACTCAGGGTCGAGGCGAGGCCGACACCCGGGCTATGGCGGAGGAAGCGCTTGGCCTCGCGCTGCTGACTTACGCGGCACTTGGAAAACTGCTGCCGAAGCCGCGCGCCAAGAGCCGCAACCTCGTCGACATTGCGGTTGCGCCCGACGTGGCGGCCAAGCTCGCGGTGCTTGAATCCTTCGCGACCGCCGGGATCAGCAAGAGCGAACTGGCGCGCCGCATCGGCAAGGACGAAAAGGAAGTGCGCCGTATTCTTGACCCGAAGCATACGACGAAATTGCCGGCGCTCGCCGCCGCCTTGCGCGCGCTCGGCAAGCGGCTGGTGGTGGGGGTGATGGAGGCCGACGCGGCGTAAGATGCCGCATCTGACAGTTAATGCAAACTTATCCGCCTATAGACCAGCTAAGTGCCGGTGCCTTCTCAGTGCATCCTTGCTGGGCATCTGATGGAGTTTCTTCGGGAGTCGAATCTTTCTGCCAGCCAAGCTTCGATAGCTGCACCGGGCCAATCGCGGCGACAGAATAAGCTTCATCGATGCGGGATCGATCGCGATTAGTCTGCAGTCGAACAACGTATGGATATCAGATCGGAGCAACAGTCCATTTTGAATATGATTTGTTGGAAGACCTCGGTAGGGCTCGATGTGCGCTGCCTCCAACAAATCCTGAATGCTGCACCCAGTCACCGCGCATTTCCGGTCATAGGCGGCAAGAAGCTTGGCTCGGAAAGCTTGTTGTCCACGCCGAAGAGCAATAGATCGATTAATCCTTTCGCGCGCATCCTTGATATTCTGCACATCAAAGTCATCAATATCCGCCGCTTCTGCGGAGAGAGGTTGATCTGTTCTAGACTTGATTGTCAGTTTCTTTGGTTTCAAACCCCCGTCTTCAGACGGGGAAGGCTTCAGCCGTTTTTTTTGTCAGTTTCTTTGGTTTCAAACCCCCGTCTTCAGACGGGGAAGGCTT
>JAKAPE010000341.1 GCA_021811945.1 Pseudomonadota bacterium
CAAACCCTGCCTTATTTGCGGCGCAGGAAACTGCGAACCGGACGGAGAACTTGATGCGGAGCGCGGGATGCTCGAGGGTTTCCTTATTTTCCGGGATGCTTCGATGGCGTTGAGCGGCAAGCAAGGCTCTTCGCTTTGTCCTTGCCTCGCGGCCTGACCGCGTCGCCATCATGTGCGCTTGGTCATCGAGGATGCAGCGGCTGCGGCGCATTGTGGTGAGTTGTATCGGACCGGGCGCGGTATTTGCCGCCCTCGCGCTTGCCGGTTGTGGTGAGGTCGGCGGTGTCGGCAGGCTGATCATCGATCCCAGCCATTTCGACGGCTATCACTGCAAGGGCCTTGTAACGCAATGGAAGGCCTTGGTCGAGCGAGAGAAGCAACTGCGCGCCCTCATGAGCAAGGCAGATGAGGGCACGGCCGGCGCCGTCATCGGCACGCTGACCTATCGCACCGACTATGAGACCGTCATGAGCGAGGAGAAGCTCCTGCAGCGCACGGCCGCTGAGAAAAATTGCGTGTTGGTAGCAACTTACCAAAGCGACCAGACGATCCACTGAGCGCCGGCTTGAGCTGCAGCATTCCTGTCCGTTGCCACGAAAGCACACCTGGGAAGAATTCGCGGGTGAAGCGGAAATGGCTTGGAACGCCGCTTGCAGGGCAGAGTTGGCCCCGCGATAACCGATCAAGGGTGTCGGTTGGCGATTCAAATCCGGCGTCAAAATTTCGGCCATGATGCACTTCATGGGGGACAATATGAAAAAATTCCTCATTACTTCGTTGGCTTCCGTCGTTTTGGCGTCGGGCTCGGCTCTCGCGGCGGACATTTCCGCGCCGCTCCCCTATAAGGCGCCACCGCCCCCGCCGCCGACCTGGACCGGCTGCTACATCGGCGGCGGCGGCGGCTACGGGATGTGGAACCAGGACGAATTTGACGTGAGTCCGGCAGGTGCGCAGCTTACAGCCAGCAACACCGCCGGCGGCCGCGGATGGTTCGGCCAGGGTCAGGCCGGCTGCGATTACCAGTTCTCCCTGCCGCTTGGTTTCTGGACCCCCAACGTCGTCATCGGCGCCTTCGGCGATTTCGAGGGCGGCAGCATAAGAGGCACCAACACGGCAGGCCTAGGCGTTGGCTCGGAAAACGAACCGAGTGCCTGGGCGGTCGGCGGTCGCGCCGGCTTGTTGGTTACTCCGCGTGTTCTGACCTATTTCGACGGCGGTTTCACGCAGGCCCGTTTCGATCAGATAAATTACGGTGGTCTTGTTCCGCCATTCGCGCCCACGGGCAACAGTTTGGCTGCGCAGACCTATAACGGCTGGTTCATCGGCACGGGCTTCGAATATGCGCTCGACTTTCTGCCCATCCCCGGGCTGTTCTGGAAGACCGAATACCGCTATTCTCAGTTTGATACGGTCAGTGTTCCGTTCATCGTGACCGCCACGGGTGTGCCGACCGGTTTCACGCAGAATTCGACGATCTATACCCAAATGATCTCGACTGAGTTCGTGTGGCGTTTCAACTGGGCGGGCCCGGTGTCGGCGGGATACTGACAACCGCAAACCGTGTCATGACCGACAAAGCCAGGGGCCGCCGCACCGGGCTTGTTGCGTCACGCAAAGGCGACAGTCGCTGACGGCGGGTCTCTTTGATCTAAGCGCCGCCCAGGACAAGGGCGATGACGACCCCGGCAACAGCGAGTAGCACCAGTGCGGCGGCGCTCGCCGTGGTCGCCCGCCCGCCGGCGAAGAAGGCGGCATAGGCGGCCTTGAGAACATTGTTGGACGAAGCGGCGATGAGGATGGCCGCAGCAAGCGCGGTGTTCGGAACACCCGTCGTGCCACCTTGCGCCAGGTTGAGCACAAACGGATCGATATCGGTCACGCCGACGATTGCGGCGAGCGAATAGATGCCGGAGATGCCGAAGCGCATCGTGATCCATTTCGACAACAGCGACACCGCGACGAAGAGAAAGGCAAAGAGGGCCGCGGGGCCGAGCTGCAGCGGGTTGCCGCCGAAGGGCTGCAGCCCCGGTTTCTGCGAGCTCGCTTCCTCGGGCGCGGGCTTGGTAAAGCGGTATTGCAGGGCGCCGATTGCGAGTCCGATCAGCGAAAGGGCGAAAAGCGCGGGAGCGAGTCGCCGCGCCAGGGCAAAATTGAAGAACGCCACCACGACGAAAATGCGCAGATACATGATGGCGGTGGCGAGCGTGATGCCGGCTTGCGCGTGCGCGCGCATCACTGCTCCCGTCTTGGCCTGCCGCGCCAGCACCACCGTGGTTGCCGTCGAGGAATAAAGGCCGCCCAGCGCCGCCATCCATAACCCGCGTGCGGCGGCGGCCCAGTAGCGCTGGGCGAGGTAACTCGCATAGGAAAGGGTGCAGACGACGATGAGCGCCAGCCAGGCTTGGCGCGGCGTGATGGTCGTCAGCGTCGTCACCGGCTTATTCGGCAACAGCGGGAGGATGATGCCGGTGATGATCAGAAAATCGCCGGCGATGACGATTTCCCTGAGCTCGATGCCTCGCGCCAGCGCGTGCAGCTTTTCCCGGCCGGTGAGCAGCAGCACCGACGTGACTGTCGCCGTCACCGCGACCCACGGCGGCAAGGCCAGAGCGAGGGCGCCGAGGACGTAGGCCTGGATATTGAGCACCGGGACGACCAGGCCGACATTGCGCTCTCCCTGCTCGTCCAGTTCGCGGACATGCTGCCGGTAGAAGATCGCAAGCCAGACGCCGAGCACGACAAGGCCCCCGGTGAAAGGCACGAAATGCTCGGGATCGAAGAGGTAAAGCACGCCTCCGGTGACAGCCAGCATCGGAAAGGTGCGAATGCCGCCTGGGCGCTTGCTTTGCGTGCGGGCGAAAAAATCCTCGAAAGCCAAGCCGAGGAACAAGCTCAGCGCGAGGAGCAGGGCCACGCTCATGGCGGATGGGGCTGTAATCATGACTCGCCGCTGCTGTGCGCGCATCGGCGCTGGCCGATCCGCTCCCCCAAGCATACCTATCTGCAAAGCGCGAAGCGAACGTCGCGCCGCGGCCGGCGCCTGCCGCCGCTGCAGTATCGCGACGGACCTTGCAAGCTGCGCATCGAACAGGCGAAGGAAGAATGAAAGACCGGAAAATTCGCGCTGATACCGGGCGACGAAACGGAGTTCATTCCGCTCCCGGAGAGCTGATACCAACTCCATAACGGCCTGAATCGGTTCTTGCGAGGTGAGCCATTTGAAGGCCTAAGTTGATGATTGTCCTCCGTCAGTCTGATGTGGAACTGGTATGACAAGCTCGCGGGAGAACAGCGACAAAGCACACGAATAATCGTCGCTCCCGGAGAAGCGTAATTCAATCCTCGCCCGCATCGTTATCCGGCGCGGCCACGGGAGACGCGTTCGATCTCGTCCCGAACCAGGCGTTCGACCATGCTGGGGAGATTGTCGTCGATCCAAGCCTTGAGCATCGGCCGCAACATCTCGCGCACCAAATCCTCGAGCGTGCGCGCGTTCTGCACCAGCACCGTCTGGGCCAGTGTATTGAAAGCGGAATCGACCGCCGCTCTGGTATCGCTCGACATGAGCTGCCCGCGTGCATCCGCGCCGCGGTCGTCTGCCTCACGGACAGCCTGCCGACGTGCCCCTTCGCCCGCGCTTTGCTTCGGCGAATTTTCGCTGGCGTCGTCGAAGCTCACGTCGGAATGACCCTCGATCCGGCGAAACTGCGGGCCCGGACCGGAAGTGGCGTTTGGCGCGGCGGGCGCAGACGGCACCGGCGGCGATACCGCCATCGCGTCGGTGAGATCGAGAATGTCGGAAGCTTGTTCTTCCAAGTCCGCGTCGGGCGTTACTGCGGGATCGTCGGCCGCCTGCATCTCGTCTCGCCCCTCGGCAAGGCTCGGCTCGGGCGGAGCGGCCGGCGGCACAGAGAACGCCGCAGGCGTTGGCGCAGCGGCGCGGGATACTGCCATTGAAGTTTCTGCCGCGCGTTGCGCGGACTTGCTGGCGTCATCGTCGGCGATGATGCGGCGAATGGAGGCGAGAATCTCCTCCATCGATGG
>JAKAPE010000342.1 GCA_021811945.1 Pseudomonadota bacterium
CTCGCGACTGCTGACGCACGGCTCGGGGCCGATGTGGACCGCTACTCCTTCATCGCAGGGGACTTGCACCCCCTACTCCTTGCCGGTCTCCCGGCGCACATGCAGTAAGATTAAGCAAGTGATCTGAAAGGTAGGCGACCGACCTCGGGCGTCACCGTCAAGGTGTCCACCGCGCGTCTGCACACGCAAGCGCGAAAAGAACGGCTGCGCGCTCCTGATATCGGCGGCGCGCCCGAAAACGAGCGAAACCTCATTCAGCGCGAGTAATATTCGACCACCAGATGAGGTTCCATCTGCACCGGGTAGGGCACATCGCCGAGTACCGGCACGCGCGAGAGTTTTGCCGTCATTTTCGAGTGGTCTACATCGATATAGTCGGGCACGTCGCGCTCGGCGAGGGCGGTCGCTTCGAGCACAAGCGCGAGCTGCTTCGACTTATCCTTGACCTCGATCAGGTCGCCGACCTTTATCCGGAAGCTCGGGATGGTCACCCGCCGGCCGTTGACCTTGACATGACCGTGACTGACGAACTGGCGCGCGGCAAATATCGTCGGAACGAATTTGGCCCGATACACGACGGTGTCGAGCCTGCGCTCAAGGAGCCCGATCATATGCGCGCCGGTATCGCCCTTGAGCCGCCGCGCCTCGTCGTAAATGCCGTGGAAATGCCGTTCCGACATGTTGGCGTAATAGCCTTTGAGCTTCTGCTTGGCCCTTAATTGCACGCCGTAATCGGAGAGCTTGCCCTTGCGCCGCTGCCCGTGTTGACCGGGGCCATATTCGCGTTTGTTGATTGGGCTTTTGGGTCGGCCCCAGATGTTCTGGCCGAGCCGCCGGTCGATCTTGTATTTCGCCTCATGGCGCTTGGTCATTCGCGTCCTCGTTGAAACTAGCGGAAATGCCGGTTGAGGATCGCGCCCTCCTTTGTCCCAACACTCTCTGCCTCCGCCTCAAAGGGGAGGGGCGGCAGGGAATGGGACCGACAGGTCTTGGCCGCAGCGCCGGCCAACAAGACCACGGGTCGCGATACGTGGCGCAGGCCAGTGAGCTAGCGCCGCGCGGGTATCTAGGTGGAAAGAGGCGTAGTGTCAAACCGCCGGCGTCTCGGTTGCGACCGCTTCGGCGCTTATGCCGAACTGGGCAAGCACCGCGGCCGGCGGGCGACCGGAAGTGAAAATGGCACGCCGTGAACCCGTGCGATCGATCAACGGCGCTGGAGCGAGGAGATCGACGACCCGCCGGGCGATCGCCGGAGCCGGATCGAGGAAGTTCACCGGCCACGGCTCCAGCCGCCGAAGACGCTCGATCAAAAGCGGATAATGGGTGCAAGCGAGCACGACGGTATCGGTGCGCTCTCCGTCGTCGCAAAAACACGGGGCGATTTCGCCAAGAATTGCCGCATCCGCAACCGGCGTGCCGGCAAGCTCAGCCTCGGCAAAGGCCGCCAGCCGCTTTGAGCCGACCAGGGTCACGCGGCAGCTTTGAGCGAAGTCGCGGATAAGCGCACGAGTGTATTCGCGTGCGATCGTTGCTTCCGTCCCGAGCACGGACACGCGCCGGGTCAGCGAACTTGCGCAGGCCGGCTTGATGGCCGGCACGGTGCCGACGAACGGGAGCGAAAACCGCCGGCGCAACTCGGGCAGGGCGATGGTTGAAGCGGTATTGCAGGCAATGACCACAAGATCAGGGCGTCGCGCGTCAATCAGCCCGCCGATAAGCTCAACGACGCGGGCCACCAGCGCCCGTTCCGCCATCGCTCCGTAGGGAAAGGCCGCATCGTCAGCGACATAGAGGAAATCGGCGTCCGGGCGCGCCGCCACGATCTCACGATACACCGTGAGCCCCCCCAGCCCGGAATCGAATACCAGAACGGTCTTTCGCGGCTCCATTGGCGCAGGAAACACGAGGAATCAGGCGCCCGCAACCCTCCGCGCGAACAGCACCGTTCAAGTCTCTCGCGGGCGGTCGGACACCGGCGCCGCGATCTTCTCAGGCCGTCAGCGCTTCCACCAGATGTGGCCCATCTGCGGACACTGTTTCTGTCCGCTTGCGACGCTTTGGCCTGCGCGGCCATGGGGAAATAAGGCCGCTCACGACCGTGAAGGTCAGCACCAGGATCGCGGCGAGATTGCCGTCGTAGAACTTGGCGAAGGCGACAGCGCCCATCAGATAGGCCCAGAAGGGAAACGCCACCGTGGAAACGATCGCGTTGACGATCCATGCATCGCCCTCCTCGCGCACGTACCAGCAGAACAGCGGGGTGAGGAGGCAGGCGAGAATCAAAGCGCCGGCAGCGATGTCGATAACCGGAAAGCCGGCCATGGCGGCCTTGGGCCCGCCCGATATTACGGCCTGGCCAAGAATCGAATTGACCAGCATCGAGAAGGCGATGATCTCGGCGGGAACGTATTTCACCATCCGCTCGAGGTAATTGTCGCCCGATTGCGCACCGGCCATCTGCATACCGCCGATGCTGCCTTGCAGCATGCCTTCGAGTCCGGCGATCTGCTCATCGAGATCGGGCAACTGCGGCTTGCGTACCAATCGTCCCATGATTCGCTCTCCCCAGGGGCGCATGACGTTACGTCAGGCGGCTGAGTCGGCAAAGGAGGTAGGGGACAAGGCAGTGGAGAAGCAGTGGAGAACGGAAGTTGACCCGAAGGGGCGTCGTCGCGCGCAGTCCGAATCCTCCGCACGCTATCTCGACTGCTTGGTCGCTTTCGCTCCTTGCGGCACGAACGGTGCCGCTCACGCCTCCTCAAAGACGCGGCGGAAGATCGTGTCGACCTGAGCAAAATGAAAATCGAGATCGAAATTCGCGGCGAGTTCCTTCTCGCTCAGATATTTGCGCACCTCGGCATCGGTTTTGAGCAGGGCATGGAAATCGCCTTCACCACGCCATGCCTTCATCGCGTTGCGTTGGACGAGACGATAGGCGTCCTCGCGCCCGACGCCCTTTTGGGTCAGCGCCAGCAGCACACGCTGCGAATGAACCAGCCCACCGAGCCGCTCGAGGTTTTTGCGCATGTTCTCGGGGTAGACGATCAGCTTGTCGATGATCCCGGCAAACCGCGCCAAGGCAAAATCGAGCGTCGTCGTCGCGTCGGGACCGATCATGCGCTCGACCGAGGAATGCGAGATGTCGCGCTCATGCCACAGCGCGACATTCTCCAGAGCCGGCGTCACATAGGCGCGGACCATGCGGGCAAGTCCGATCAGATTCTCCGACAGCACCGGATTGCGCTTGTGCGGCATGGCGGAGGAGCCTTTTTGCCCCGCGGAAAAGAACTCCTCGGCTTCCAGAACCTCAGTGCGCTGCAGGTGCCGGATTTCGGTCGCCAGGCGCTCGATCGAGGAGGCGACGACGCCGAGCATGGCGAAATACATGGCATGGCGGTCGCGCGGAATGATTTGGGTCGAGATCGGCTCGACCTTTAGCCCCATCGCCTTCGCCACATGCGCTTCGACGCGCGGATCGATTTGCGCAAAGGTGCCGACGGCGCCGGAAATCGCGGAGGTCGCGACCTCGGCGCGCGCCGCCTCCA
This sequence comes from Pseudomonadota bacterium, assembly GCA_021811945.1. Classification (GTDB taxonomy): domain Bacteria; phylum Pseudomonadota; class Alphaproteobacteria; order Rhizobiales; family Xanthobacteraceae; genus BOG-931. The sequence continues at coordinate 3,546 of JAKAPE010000342.1, forward strand.
GCCTGCGCCGCGCGCGGAAAAACTCGGCATAGGCGTAGGCGAGCTTGAGCCCGAACGTGGTCGGTTCGGCGTGGACGCCGTGCGAGCGGCCGATCGTCGGGGTGAACTTGTATTGTTCCGCGCGCTTTCGCAGCGCGGTCATGAGAATATTCACGTCGGCGATGAGGAAATCGGCGGCGCGCACGAGCTGCACGTTGAAGCAGGTGTCGAGCACGTCGGAGGACGTCATCCCCTGATGCACGAAGCGCGCCTGTGGCCCGACGATCTCGGCGAGATGGGTGAGAAAGGCGACAACATCGTGCCTGACCTCACGCTCGATCTCTTCGATGCGAGCCACGTCAAAGGTGGCGTCCTTGCCTTTGGCCCAAATCTCCGCCGCGGCTTCCTTGGGAATGATGCCAAGCTCGGCCATCGCGTCGGCAGCATGCGCCTCGATCTCGAACCATATGCGAAAGCGCGTTTGCGGCGACCAGATTGCCGCCATTTCCGGG
>JAKAPE010000343.1 GCA_021811945.1 Pseudomonadota bacterium
TTCGGCCACGGCGCCTTCATCTCGGTCGGCGGCTATGCCACCGCCGCGCTGGTGCCGGCGCTTGCCGGCCTCATCGCCGCCGATTCACTTGCGCTCAATCTCGCCGCCCTGGCGGCGCTGATCGCGCTCGCCATGGCGGTGACCGCCGCGCTCGGCTACGCGTTCGAGCGCATCATCATCATGCCGGTCTACGGCGAGCATCTCAAACAGATCCTGGTCACCGTCGGCGGCCTGATCGTCGCCGAGCAGATCATTATCGCCGTGTACGGCCCGGTGCAGATCGCGCTGCCGCTGCCGACGGCGTTTCGCGGCGTGCTCCTCTTCGGCGACGTCGCCGTCGAGCGCTACCGGCTCGTCGCCGTCGGCATCGGCCTCGCCATCTTCGCCGCCATGCTGCTCGTGCTCAATCGCACGCGCATCGGCCTTCTCATCCGCGCCGGAGTGGAAAACGGCGAAATGGTCGAAGCGCTCGGCTATCATGTCCGCCGGCTGTTCGTCGGTGTGTTCGTGGCCGGCTCGGCGCTCGCCGGCCTCGGCGGCGTGATGTGGGGGTTCTATCGCGAAGCGCTGACGCCGGGCATGGGCATGGACGTCATGGTGCTCGTCTTCATCGTGGTCGTGATCGGCGGGCTCGGCTCGGTGGGCGGCTGTTTCATCGGTTCGCTGCTGGTGGCGGTGACCGCGAACTACACGGGCTTCTTGGCGCCAAAACTGGCGCTCGGCTCGAATATTCTGCTCATGGCGCTGATCCTGCTGTGGCGGTCGCGCGGCCTCTATCCGATGGCGAAGCGATGAGCATCCTGCGCGCGATCCTCTCCGACGACCCGCCGCGCGGCCGACCGCTGGCGCTGGCAATGTTCGTTATCTTCGCCGGCCTCGCCTTGGCGCCATTGTTGTTTCCTGGCATGGAGGCGCTGAACGTCGCGGCGAAAATCTGCTATTTCGTGGTGCTGGCCGCGAGCTACGATCTTCTGCTCGGCTATACCGGCATCATCTCCTTCGCGCATACCATGTTCTTCGGCATCGGCGGTTACGGTGCCGGGCTCGCGCTTTACGATTTCGGCCCGTCGTGGACTTCGATGCTCGTCGGCACCGGGGTTGCGCTGGTTGTGGCATTGGCGCTGGCGCTGGTCATCGGCCTGTTTTCGCTGCGGGTACGGGCGCTGTTTTTTGCCATGATCACGCTGGCGGTGGCCTCTGCCTTCTCGATTCTGGCATCGCAACTCAGCTCTCTCACCGGGGGAGAAGACGGCCGCACCTTCCGCCTGCCGGTCGAGCTGCGGCCGGGTTTTCACTTGTCCGTAGGGCCGCTCGCGCTCGGCGGGCAGATCCTCGCCTACTATCTGGTGTTCTTCGCGGCGCTCATATTGTTTTTGCTGATGCTCCGCGCCGTCAACTCGCCGTTCGGACGGGTATTGCAGGCGATCCGCGAGAACGAGTTCCGCGCTGAGGCGATCGGTTATCGCATAGCGGTCTACCGCTCGATCGCCAGTTGCCTCGCTGCCGCGGCCGCCTGCCTTGCCGGCGTCCTTTGCGCCATCTGGTTGCGTTACACCGGGCCGGCGGTGACGCTCTCCTTCGACATCATGCTCGACATTCTGCTGATGGTGGTGATCGGCGGCATGGGTACGCTCTACGGCGCGGCGATCGGCGCCACGCTCTTCGTGCTGGCGGAAACCTATCTGCAAAGCCTGATGGCCGCGGTGAGCCACGCGACCGTCGGCCTGCCGCTGCTCCCACTTATTTTCCACCCCGACCGCTGGCTGCTGTGGCTCGGCGTCCTCTTCGTGCTCAGCGTTTATTTTTTCCCGGCGGGAATCGCCGGTCGGCTCGGGGCGCGCCGGTAACCGTCCCGGTCACGCTTCGAGATAGCGGTTCATGATCTGTGGCGAGGTCTGCAACTTTTCGGCGAGGACCTTCGAAGACGATGTGGCCCTTATCGAGAACATAGGCGCGGCCGGCGAGGCTGCGTGTTACGCCGGGTTTCGTCCGGTGCGTCGATCAGGGCGGCAGTTTTGCCAGCTCGGGAAACGGCGCGTAGCTCACGCCGGCGCAGAGCGGGCGCGCGGGCGCTGGATCGAGGAAGTGGTCGAGACGGCCGGCGATGAAGACGCCCGCGATCTCCTTAACGCCGTCGTAGACGTTGCCGTTCTTCTTGGCGCTGAAGCGCACACAGGCGACATAGTGATTGATGCCGCCCACCGGCTTGAGCACCGGCGGCGAAACGCTGCCATCGCGAATTCCGGTGGGATCGTTCAGATAAGCGTGCATCGCAGCAAGAATGTCGGATTTGTAGTTTGATGGATAGGCGTCGACCCCGCTGTCGGCGTCGACATTCGCAGGATGCTCGTGCGCGCAGCCGCCAAGAACCAGCATCGCGCCGAAGAGCGCAAGGCCGAAGAGCGCAATGATGAGCGATGTCGAAGACCGCCGGCGAATACCGTTCGTCCGCATCGGTTCCCGCGCCCTTTTGCCTTCGCTCGCCGTCCTCGGCCGTCGGTTTAATCCGAAATCGCGGTGAGCGCCATCGCCGCGATACGGTGTAGCCGTGACGAAAAATGCCCTATAAGGGTCTGCCGCCGTCGCCCCACCCAACTGTCTTCTTTGCCGTCTTGTTGCATGCCTTCCATCGCCCACCTCGTTCACACCTACGGCTTGGTCGTCGTCGCCGCTGTGATCGGCCTCGAAGGCGTCGGTCTTCCCTTTCCCGGAGAGACGGCGCTCATCCTGGCGTCGGTCATCGCCGGGACCAAGCACGACCTCAACATCGTTTCCGTCATGCTGACTGCGGTGGGCGGGGCGATCGTCGGGCCGATGATCGGCTATGTCATCGGCCGGGAATTCGGCTATTGGCTGCTGCTGCGCTACGGCTCTTATCTGCGCATCACCGAAAGCCGTATCAAGCTCGGCGAGTACCTTTTCCTGCGCCATGGAGCCGCGATCATCATCATCGCCCGCTTCGTCCCGGTGTTGCGGAGCATCGCCGGCATTCTGGCGGGAGCCAACCGGATGCCGTGGCGGTTTTTTTTGCTCGCCAACGTCGTCGGCGCGATCGCTTGGGTATCGTTCTTCGGTGTTGCTGCCTATATGCTTGGGCGCCAAGTCGAGCGGTTGGCCGGCCCGATGGTCATCGCCGTCGGTGTTGCCACCGTGGTCGCCATCATTGTTGCCGCCGTGTTCGTGCGGCGGCACGAGGCGCAGCTTATTGCGGAAGCCGAACGCGCACTGCCGGGACCGCTGCGTTGGGAGCCGTAACGTGTCGGCGACACCTCGCATTCGGCTTTAGCTGCTTCGCTGCTTTTTGGCGCAGCGCTTGAAGCCTCTTGCACCGCCGATCCGGCAAAGCCATATCATTGAAGTTGTGGCGGAACTGTTCCGCCCGACGATGGGGTGCCATGCGGGCCCCGCAAAGTCGCTGAAAAAGGACTTTGAAATGTCCAGGGTTTCGCCGCTTTCGAGCCCGTTTCTGCTTGGCTTCGACGAGATCGAGCGCATGCTTGATCGAGTCGGTAAGGCGGCCGACGGTTATCCCCCCTACAACATCGAGCGCATCTCCGGCGACGGCCATAATCCAGAACGGCTGCGCATCACGCTGGCGGTAGCCGGATTTACCCGCGATCAGCTCGATGTGACGCTGGAAGAAAGCCAGCTCGTCATCCGCGGTCGTCAGCACGACGACAAGAGCCGGCAATATCTTCACCGTGGCATTGCCGCGCGTCAATTCCAGCGCACCTTCGTGCTGGTAGAAGGGATGGAAGTGGCGGGCGCCGACTTGAAGAACGGTTTGCTGTCGATCGATCTTATCCGCCCGCAGCCGGAGCGCGTGGTGAGGTCGATCGCCATCAAGGAATACGAGTGACGATCACCCGCGGGACTCGACCGCGTCATTGGAGGAGGAGTCGAGGGCCATGCCGTTGGAAGTCGGGTAGGATCGAGGCGCGGACCGGGCTTCGAATGATGCCGACGTTTCCTCGATCCTCCCTATCATTCCGTACGGCGGGTTTTCCCCGATACGGCTGGAAGGCTGGCATATAG
>JAKAPE010000060.1 GCA_021811945.1 Pseudomonadota bacterium
TCATGGCAGCCATGGACGAATTCAACCGTCATCCAGTCGTTCACACTTGGTCCTACAAGCTCGATCGAGCCGCCTGATATGATTCGAACTTCAAAATTGATGAACTAGTCCCCGCTTTTGTGGCTCGACCTCGGTCGCTTGACACCAGCCAAGGCAGACCCTATTTCCCGAATGCCGCTGGCACTCATCCGACGAGAGTGCCAAGCTACGGTAACACAAAGCTTTTCCGTCCAACGCGAAGGGCCGCCCGAGTGCGGCGACGAGGTAATCATGGCGAAGCTCAAATTCCGTCCCCTGCACGACCGGGTAGTGGTCAAGCGTATCGAAGCCGAAGGGAAGTCCAAGGGCGGCATCATCATTCCGGATACTGCCAAGGAGAAGCCGCAGGAGGGCGAGGTCGTCGCGGTGGGCCCCGGCGGTCGCGACGAGAACGGCAAGCTGATTGCCATGGACCTCAAGGCCGGCGACCGCGTGCTGTTCGGCAAATGGTCTGGCACCGAGGTCAAGCTCGACGGCGAGGAACTCCTGATCATGAAGGAGTCGGACATCATGGGCGTAATCGCCTGAAATCCAATTCCGTCACCCTGAGGTGGCCGCGCAACGCGGCCCTCGAAGGGCGACGGCCCGGGCCGATCATCCTTCGAAGCTCGCTTCGCTCGCACCTCAGGGTGACGGTCGAATACAAATCTTCTCAGGAGCAAACAAAACAATGACTGCAAAAGATGTACGGTTCTCCAGCGATGCGCGCGAGCGCATGCTGCGCGGCGTGGAAACGCTTGCCAACACCGTCAAGGTCACGCTCGGCCCCAAAGGGCGTAACGTCGTTATCGAGAAGAGTTTCGGCGCTCCCCGCGTCACCAAAGACGGTGTCACTGTCGCCAAGGAGATCGAGCTTGAGGACAAGTTCGAGAACATGGGCGCGCAGATGGTGCGCGAGGTGGCGCAGAAGACCAATGACCAGGCCGGCGACGGCACCACGACGGCAACCGTCCTCGCCCATGCGATCGTCAAGGAAGGCGCCAGAGCAGTGGCCGCCGGCATGAATCCGATGGATTTGAAGCGCGGCATCGACCTCGCGGTCAATGCGGTAGTCGCCGACATCAAGAAGCGGGCGAAGAAGGTGGGCTCATCCGCCGAGGTGGCGCAGGTCGGCACCATCTCCTCGAACGGCGATGCCACTGTCGGCAAGATGATCGCCGAAGCCATGCAGAAAGTCGGCAACGAGGGCGTGATCACGGTCGAGGAAGCAAAGGCCCTAACGACCGACGTCGAGATCGTCGAGGGTATGCAGTTCGACCGCGGCTATCTGTCGCCCTACTTCGTCACCAATGCGGAGAAGATGCTGGCCGAACTCGAGGACGCCTATGTACTCCTCCACGAGAAGAAGCTTTCCGGTCTGCAAGCGCTGCTTCCGGTGCTTGAGGCGGTTGTGCAATCGGGGAAACCGCTGCTCATCGTGGCTGAGGACGTTGAGGGCGAGGCGCTCGCCACGCTCGTAGTCAACAAGCTCCGGGGCGGGCTCAAGGTCGCGGCGGTGAAGGCGCCGGGTTTCGGCGACCGTCGCAAGGCCATGCTGGAGGACATAGCAGTCCTCACCGGCGGGCAGCTCATTGCTGAGGATCTCGGCATCAAGCTTGAAAGCGTCACGGTGTCGATGCTTGGCCGCGCCAAGAAGGTGGTGATCGAGAAAGAGAAGACCACCATTGTCGACGGCGCTGGCAAGAAGAAAGACATCGAGGCGCGCGTCGCGCAGATCAAGCAGCAGATCGAGGAGACCATGTCCGATTACGACCGCGAGAAGCTGCAGGAACGGCTCGCCAAACTTGCCGGCGGCGTGGCGGTGATCCGCGTCGGCGGCGCCACCGAAGTCGAAGTCAAGGAAAAGAAGGACCGCGTCGAGGACGCGCTCAACGCCACCCGCGCCGCGGTCGAGGAAGGCATCGTGCCGGGCGGCGGCGTCGCCCTGCTGCGCGCCAAGAAGTCCGTCGGCAGGCTTCAAAACGACAATGCCGACGTGCAGGCCGGCATCAACATCGTGCTCAAGGCCCTGGAGGCACCGATGCGCCAGATCGCCGAAAACTCCGGCGTCGAGGGCTCGATCGTGGTCAATAAGGTCATGGAGAACAAGTCGGAGACCTTCGGTTTCGACGCCCAGGGCGAGGAGTATGTCGACATGGTCGACGAAGGCATCGTCGACCCCGCCAAAGTGGTGCGCGCCGCGCTGCAGGACGCCGCCTCAGTCGCCGGATTGTTGGTCACGACCGAAGCCATGGTCGCCGAGATGCCGAAAGAACAGCCCGCCATGCCGGCAATGCCGGGCGGCGGCATGGGCGGGATGGGCGGTTTCTGATTTCTTTGTCTGACGAACCGGAAAAGGGCGCGGTGCTCACCGCGCCCTTTTTTTGGTGCGCCGAGCAAAGCAGCGAGTGACAAAGCGCTTATCTGTTGTTCGTCTCATGCTCCGCGACGATCCGGCCGGCCACACGAAAGCAGTCCACGCCCACCGGGATGCCGCAATAGATCGCGACCTGGGTGAGCACGGCACGGATTTCGTTCGATGTGAGCCCGTTGGCGAGGGCGCCACGCACGTGAGTGGCAAACTCCTCCATCTTGCCGAGCGCGGCGATCATGCCGAGGTTGAGGATCGAGCGCTCGCGCGGCTTGAGCGTGTCGTCGTCCCAAGCCTCGCCCCGGCAATATTCGGTGACGAGGCGCTGAAAATCGCGATTGAAATCGGTGACATTTGCCAGCGCGCGGTCGACGTAAATGTCGCCCAAAATTTTCCGGCGTTTGACAAGCCCGCTGTCGTAGCGGTTCTGATCCATGACGTTTCCTTTCCTGGCGAAAGCGGCTTAAAGCTTACCGCAAACGCTGTTATAGGAGCCCACGATGACCGCCGCGAATGCCGACCCGTTCGCAGAATTCAAAGCTGCCCAGCGCGAACTCTGGGCGCTGTTCGCACCGGTCGAGATTTTCACCGCAGCGCCGGCGGCGCGATTGGTCCGATTCGCCGGGATTCAATCGGGGCAGCGCGTACTCGACGTGGCTTGCGGTACCGGTGTCGTTGCCGTCACTGCGGCGCGCCGCGGCGCCAGGGTGTCCGGGCTCGACCTGTCGCCGGCGTTGATCGAGCGCGCGCGCAAGAACGCTGGCACCGCTGGCGTCGAGATTGATTTTACGGAGGGCGACGTCGAGGCGCTGCCTTATCCCGATGCGTCGTTTGACGTGGTGCTCAGCCAGTTCGGCCATATGTTCGGGCCGCGGCCGGCCGTGGCCGTGCAGGAGTTGCTGCGGGTGCTCAAGAGAGGCTGCCGGATCGCGTTCTCGACCTGGCCGCCAGAACTTTTCGTCGGCCGCAATTTCGCGCTGATCGCGCGCCACATGCCGTCACCGACGCTACCGCCGGGGGTCGATCCGCCACCCTCTCCGGCCCTTTGGGGCGATCCCAATGTCATTCGCGAACGGCTCGGCGCAGCGGTGAGCAACGTCCTGTTCGAGCGCGACACAATGATCGTGCCGGCGCTGAGCCCGCAGCATTTCCGCATGGCGAACGAGAAAGTGATCGGTCCGCTGGCGAAGCTCGTCGCGTTGCTGGCAAACGATCCGGCGACGCTGGCAGACCTGCGCACTGACTATGAGGCGATGATCGCCGAGGTGTTCGAGGACAACGCTGTCCATCAACACTTCCTGATGACGCGCGCGACCAAGATCTGATCCTGCTCGGCGAGGCCGATAAGATCAATTTGTCATCAAGTGAAAGCGTAGCGTCGTGGTGCCGAAAAGCTCGATGATGTCGCCGCGGCGCCGCCAGCTCGTCACCCCGGAGAGCGCGGCCAGGAGATTTTCGTCGCGCGCTTGGCGCGCGGGTGAGCATGGCATCGCCCGCGTCGGTTCCGGCATCGGTTCCGATCTCGGCACGATGGTGATCGAGCCCGCCGATACCCTGGCTTCTCCGCGAAGGCTCTGGCACCAAAGATCGATCGAGGCGGCGCCGTCGCCCTCGATCTCGAGGATCGGCACCCGTTTGGCGCCACGCGTAGGCGCGGCGTCAAGCATGAGTTCTTGATCGAAAGGGAAACCCCGGTCGCTGCCCATTGCCGGCGCAACGGCGCCGGCAACAACGAAGCAGACAAGAAAACACGCGGCGCACCGGCGCAGGATAGCCATCATATCTCCGGAAAGGGCATAGAGCGGGACGCCGGGACGGCACCGAACAATAAGGCCGCACGGGAGACGCCGGCGTCAAGTCCAATTTGCGGTCGCCCCCCGTCGGCCTCTCGGCGGATGGCCGTATGGCGGTTGCCGGCCGACATCAAGAGAACGAGATTGCGCAGGATTATTTGCCACCCCTTGTGGGGCTAGGCTATGCGCGCGGCAACCGCTATTGGGGCGTGTGGCCGCAAGGAGCGAGTCAGTTTGACAATGAATAAAGCCATTATAATGCGATGCACCACCGATTTATCGGTGAGGGTGGCGGACAAAGCCGTCGGTGCAGTCCAATAGGCATTGAATGTTCCCTGTCGCCCCATATCGCCCCCCAGACCGGAGGTCTTCCGTGCAACGTCTCGCCTTGACGATCGCCACAATCTGGCGGCTGTCGCTTCCATATTTCCGTTCCGACGACCGCTGGCCGGGGCGCATCCTGCTCGCTGCGGTGGTCGGCATAGAACTGTCACTCGTCGCCATCCAGGTCATTCTCAACGAGTGGTACAATCGGTTTTACAATACGCTGCAAAACCACAACTGGCACGCCTTCGTCAGCGCCATCCTGTTCTTCTGCGCGCTGGCGGCCGTCTATACCGTGCTCGCGGTCTATCAGACCTACCTCAATCAATGGCTGCAGATCCGATGGCGGCGCTTCATGACGCAGAGCTATCTACGTCAGTGGCTCAACTCGGCCAATCATTACCGCATGCAGCTTCTTGGCGACGCGGCCGACAACCCCGATCAGCGCATCGCCGACGATCTGCAGATGTTCGTGCAGTACACGCTTACCATCAGTATCGGCCTGCTCAATTCGATCGTGACTCTGTGCTCGTTCATCGTCATTCTGTGGAACCTGTCCGCACACGCGCCGCTGACTTTGTTCGGCGCGCGCATCGATGTTCCCGGCTATCTGGTCTGGGCGGCGCTGATTTACGCGATAATCGGTACCACGCTGACACATCTGATCGGCTGGCGGCTCATTCCGCTCAACTTCCTTCAGCAGCGCTACGAGGCCGATTTCCGCTTCAATCTGGTGCGCACGCGCGAGAACGCCGAGCAGATCGCTGCGCTGCGCGGCGAGGCGGCCGAACGCGAGCGCCACCTCAGCCGCTTCGGCTTCGTCGTCGGCAACTGGCTCGCCCTGATGCAGCGGCAAAAGCAGCTCACGTTCTTCACCGCGAGCTACTCGCAGGCGTCGGTGATCTTTCCCTATTTGGTCGTCAGCCCGGCCTACTTTTCCCGGCTGGTGCAACTCGGCGGCCTGATGCAGACGGCCTCCGCCTTCAACAGCGTGCAAAGCGCCCTTTCCTATTTCATCACCTCATACCGCTCAATCGCCGAATGGAACGCGGTGATCACGCGCTTGACCGGCTTCGAGGAGGCGATCGCAGCCGGTCGTGCGGCGGCGACGGCGGAGCCCGCAGTAGCGGTGGTGCCGCGCGAAGGAGCCACGGCGTTTGCGATCGATCGGCTGGACGTACGTCTGCCCGACGGCGCGCCGATCGTCGCGGCGCCGCACCTTGCCTTTCCGGCCGGTGAACGTATTCTCGTCACCGGACCGTCGGGCGCGGGCAAATCGACGTTGTTCCGCGCCATAGCTGGCATTTGGCCGTTCGGCTCGGGCCGGATAACAGTGCCGACAGACGCCAGGGTCATGCTGCTGCCGCAGCGGCCGTATTTTCCGGTGGCGACGCTTGCTGCGGCCGTCGCCTACCCGGCGCCGGCCGGGGCGTTCGACGGTGCCAGCATCGCCGAGGCACTGACCGCCATCGGGTTGCCCCAGTTGGTGACCCGCCTCGACGAGGAGGCGCACTGGAACCGGATGCTCTCGCTCGGCGAGCAGCAGCGGTTGGCGCTTGCGCGCGCGCTTTTGCAGCGGCCTGATTATCTGTTTCTCGACGAAGCCACCGCCTCGCTCGACGAAGCGGCGGAGGCGGCGCTCTACCGTTTGCTTCATCAGCGGCTTCCCGGCGCGACCATCGTGTCCATCGGCCACCGCTCGAAGCTTGGCGCCTTCCATCGTCGCCGCGTCGAGCTGGTGCCGGACGACAGCCGCTATCGGCTGCGCGAAGCGGAGTTGGTCCCGGCCGCGGAGTGAGATTGCCGCGGCCGTTTCTTCGCTGGCGCCGTCGCGACGGTCTATTTGAGGGCGCTGAGCGCCGTCGCGATCGACAGCTTGGCGACGAAGACCGCGCCGCACCAGCTTGAGGCGAGGCCGGTCGGGTTTTGCGACGTCACCGCGCTTGGCGAGAAGCTTGCCGTCTGGTCGCTGGTGAAGACGTTGCACTCGGCCTTGGTCAAGCTGGACTGATAATAGCGCAAGTCGAGCGTGAAGATTTTCCAGGTGAAGCCAATGCCGGCATCCCAGTTCCAGTAGCTCGTGTAGGGAACGCCGGCCAGGAACGCCGGAACGGCATAAAAAGCGTCCGACGTGCCGAGCTGCCAATAGCCGAGGTCGGCCGATGCGTAGGCGCCGATGCCGTTCGGGAACCACGTCGACGGCGCGGTGAGCGTCACGTTGCCGGTGTAGTAGATGCCATACGCGCCGGAATTCATCACCCCGGCCAAGCCATTACCGAACACCGGCGAGCCCCAGATGCTGCCGCCGAAGTTGAAATTGTCGTTCACGGTGTAGGTGGCCTTGCCGTAGAACTCGAGGAAGCTCATGTTCTCCTTGATCACGTTGCCGTTCGGCAACGCCGGCGCCACCGAGGAACCGCCGCCGAGGCTGTCGCAAAGCGCGGCGGTGTTGAAGCACTGGCCGTCCGGGTAAAAATAGTACCAGACGCCGAAATCCAGCGCGAGCTTGTCGAATGTCGGACGGATGCCGCTGTAGAAATCCACCTCGGCAGCGGCGCGATTGGGAAAATCAATGCTTTCGCCGGAGACGCCGACGTAGCCCTGCAGGTCTTTGCTGAAGTTGTAGCGCGGCTCAAGCCCGAACTCGGTCGACGGTTGGTGATTCGACTGGGTGATGCCGCGGAAAATATAGTCCGACATCAGGCCGCCGGTGATGGCGATATCCCACGGCGACGGCGGCGGCGGCGGTGGCGGCGCCTTGAGCGCCATGTCGGCGGCAAAAGCGGATGTCGATACCAGCCCGGCGGCCACAAGCAACAAAAAAGCAACGCGTTTCATGGTTAGCCCCATTTCCGCCTCTGGGCGGAGGACGCCCAAAGACTTCGCCGAAACCGGCAGTGCGCCGGGCTTTCCCTGGCTGCCCACGCCCGTTTCTGTTTCACGGAACTTTCAACGGCCGCATAGGACAAGATGAAACATGAGCCAGATACCGCATTTTTATGCGGACTCGGTTGGCTCTTAAAGATTCATAGCGACTGTGGCGTGCCGGACACAGCTCATGCGCGCGTTTACCCCTCCCGTGGCTCATATCGCCACAGGCCTCGGATCGGACCGAGGCAGTGGAGCAATTCCGCTATCATGGGGCCAAGCACTGGCGCGGGTTCCACGGAGGTCGCAATGAGAGCACGTGTTGATGGGTGCGTCATCGCCGAGAGCGACGACGTCGTCGTGTGCAAGGGCTATCAGTATTTTCCGCGCGCGGCGGTACGCATGGAGCTGCTGAAGAAGGCGGAAAAGACCGTTGACGATCGAGCCTGTCCCCATGGAGTGCAGTTCTACGACGTGATCGTCGATGGCAAACGGCACGGACGTGCCGCGTGGTCCTACGAAGCGCCACGGCCGGAGATGGCGCAGGTCGGCGGCAGATTCGGCTTCTGGCAGGATGTCGAGGTCAAATAGCCGATCTGCACGAAGCGGTTAGGCGCGCCGCGCCGCTCGGGCGGTCGCATGACCGCTGCTTACGCCGCAGCTTTCTTGCGGTTGGTTTCGAGCCGCGCATCGACGAGAGCCACCTCGGCATCGATGACAGGGTGATGCAGCCCCCGTTGCGCCGCGATGAGCTGAACCAGCTTGTCGGCACGCTCGATGTTTTGAGCGCCGTTCTGCAAGGCGCGGGCGGCCGAGGCCGGACGCGTCAGCGACTGGGCAGCCGCAGCATATTTCTCGAACGGCACCAGGTCGACCCGGCTGGCGCCGAGCTTGACGCACAGATCGTTGACGAAATCATAGACCGAGCGGGAGGTCTCGATGTCGCTGTGTACGGCCTCCTGCGCCGTGCGCATGCCGTCGGCGGTTATGCAACGATAATTGCCGGCGAGCAGCATTGCCCATTTGGCGAGCGGCACGAACACCGACTCGTAGACCTTGAGCTTGACCGGAAGCTCGATCTTGCCCTCCGGCGTGTCGTAGCGGATGGCTTCGATCTCGTCCTGCAACTGGCGCAGGATCGCGGTGTATGCTTTCGCGGGAAAGCGCGCCACCTTGAAGTTGGTGGGCAGCGTCACTTGCAAAACGTTGACCTTCTCCTCCGGCGGTCGGATCGCCTGCGGGTCGGGACTGCAAAGCGTGATGCAGGCCGGATCAAAATTGTTCCAGACGCCGGCGTCGGTATAGGCCGTCTTGAGCGCGTCGGCTTCAAGGCCTGGGATGCGTCGCAGATAGGCAAGCGGCGGCATGTTCATGATCGACATGCACGGCACCTTCGCCCGCGCCACGGCATCGAGCAGCTCGCGCACGCCGGGAGAACGATATTGCGGCTCCTGCATGGCGAGGCCCACCAGATCGTAGTCCTTCGGATCGATGCCGGCGGTGCCTCTGGCACTGACCTTTCCCGGCAGCCTACGCGAATCGAGTTCGACCGGCGCAGCGCGGCCACGAACCGGCAGCCGCACGCGAAAACCCTCGCTGTTGATCAGATCGGCTTCCGCCGGCAAGCAGACCAGCTTGATGCGATGTCCGCCAAACAGCAGTTTGGAGGCAAGCAGCGAACCATAAGAAGCGCCCATGATCAGGATGTTGTAAGTCGCCGACATCGGATTCCTCCTGCCGAGCATGACCGGTAACAAGTCGACCGGCCCTTTAGTTCGAGCGAAAGCCTGCGTTTCGGCAAAAATCTTGTTCGCCGAGAACCTAGGTCAGCAACGATCGACACGGCTGCGCCTCACCGCCAGATTGCGCTGCGGGCAGTTCATTTGAACACAGCCCAATACTGTTGAGTCGACCGGCCAAAGGCACCGCATGCCACTGCGCTCAACCGATATCCGGACCTGCGCCTGAATCCCCAGCGCGACCCGGTCCACCCGGCGGCCGCGGTTTGCAACTTCCTAACGCGCCGCGTATGCCCCCTCAGAGCAGGGAGCGTACCGCGTGGTGCACCCTCCTGCACCACGCGCCGACGCCTTGCAGCCAGTACGTCGTTTCAGGTGCTCTCGCCGCCGATGTCGCCCATCGGCGCGGGCCACGCCGGAGCAGGCTCCGCCTCGGGCGCCGGGGCGGGCTTGCGAGCGGGCGCCTTGCGTTTCGGCGCCGCCTTCTTGGCGGCCATCTTCCGGGCCGGCCTTTTCGCCGCCGCCTTCAGCGCCTTTTTCTTCTTCGGAGCCGCCGCCTTTTTCTTCGCCGCGGGTTTCTTCTTCGCCTTTGCCTTCTTCGCCATGATCGTCCTCCCGATCAATGCTGCCAATGTTGAATCCGTCGGCCCCCTTGCGAGACCGGCACTGCACCCCGAGCGAGCCCCCTGCTCAACTCACCGTCGTAGACGAGCGCATCGCCGCTAGCCGCCGGTGCTCCCGAAGCCGCGGCGGACAAGGCCCACCGGTTGCCCAATCGATCAACTCGACGGTGTGGACAACCGGGAGATCCGTGCCCGCGGCGATCTGCGTGATGCAGCCGATGTTGCCCGCTGCGATCACATCAGGTCGCAATCTCTCGATAGTCCCGACTTTGCGCGCGCGCAACCTCCTTGCGATGGCAGGATCGAGAATATTGTATGTTCCGGCTGAACCGCAGCACAAATGGCCGTCTGGCACGTCCTTGACCTTGAAGCCCAGTCTGGCGAGCAACTCCTTCGGCTGCCGCGTGATTCGCTGTCCGTGTTGCAGCGAACAGGCGGCGTGGTAGGCGACGGCCAGCGGCGGCGCCCCTGGCGCCGTAGCGTTGAGAGGCAACGCGCTGAGATACTCGGAAATATCCTTGGCCAAGCCGGCGACGCGCCGGGCGCGCTCAGCATAGATCGAATCAGCGCGCAACATGAAGCCGTAGTCCTTCATCGTCGTCCCGCAGCCCGAGGCGGTGATCACGACCGCGTCTAGATCTTCGATTGCGGTAAAGGCATCGATGTTCAGGCGGGCCTGGGCGAGCGCCTCGCCTTCGCGGCCCATATGATGCACGAGCGAGCCGCAACAGCCGGCGGCCGTAGCCACGACGACCTCTATGCCATGCCGCGTGAGTACGCGGATCGCGGCGGCGTTGATTTCGGGCGTCAGCACGTCGTTGACGCAGCCGGCAAGCAGCGCCACGCGGCCGCGCCTGCGCCCGCCGGCGGCGGCAAATATCTGCGGGCGCAGCGGCGGGCGCGGCCACTGTACCGGCGCCAGCGAAAGCATGGCGGCAAGGCGCTTGAGCCCGGCCGCCGCGGCAAGCGGCGCCAGCGGTCTTGCAACAAGCGCCGCGGCAAGCGCCAAGCGGAAACGCTGTGGATAAGGCAAGAGCGCCGCTAGAGCGGCGCGCATGAGACGCTGGGGCAGTGGCCGGCGGTAGGTGCGCTCGATATGGGCGCGAGCATGGTCGACGAGATGCATGTAGTGCACACCGGACGGGCATGTCGTCATGCAGGCGAGGCAGGACAGGCAGCGGTCGATATGTTCGGCGACCTCCGCCGTCGCCGGCCGGTCGTGTTCGAGCATGTCCTTGATGAGGTAGATGCGTCCGCGCGGCGAATCGAGTTCGTTACCGTTGAGTACGTAAGTCGGGCAGGTGGCGGTGCAGAAGCCGCAATGCACACAGGCGCGGAGTATCTTTTCCGATTCGGCCACATCCGGATCGCCAAGCTGCGCCAGCGTGAAGGATGTCTGCATGGCTCTATATGCCCGCCCACATTCGCCCAGCATTGAGCACGCCCTGCGGATCGAAGCTTTTCCGCACGCGTTGCGTCAATTCTGCCAGCACCGCAGGCTCCGGGGTGAAGACGGCGACTGCCGCGCGCACGGCAGCCGGCGCGCGGATGAGCGTGGCATAACCGCCCGCCGCCGCGACTGTCGCGCGCACGAGCGCCGCGCCGGCATCGTCGGCCGGCGGCAATGCTGCCCAAACCAGCCCGCCGGCCCAGTCGAAGAGAAGTTCTGCACCGAGCTGATCGGCGAGCGTGCGACCGACGTCGATGCTGTGTGACGGCCTCGTCGAGAGGCGCCAGACATAACGCCCGCCGCCCGGCCCCGCGGCTGCGAATGGCGTCACGTCACGAACCGCCTGCCATAGCGCACGCGAGGACGCTTCTTTGAGCGTGGCCAACGTGCCGAACGGCGCTATGAGCGTCTCCAGCACGGACTTGCGGTGCCTGATAGAGGGGGCGACGCCTTCGAGGCGGAAGGCGGTGACGGCGTCACCCGCCGGCGCGCTCTGCGCGATGCGCGCGGCGGCCAAAGCCGGTAAATGCGCTGCGGCGGACACATCGGCATAGGAGCCCAGAGCAGCCGTCATCGCCTTTCCCGCCGCGGCGTCGCCGAGGCCAAGCGCCAAAACACTTTCCTCGGTCTCCGCCTGCGGCAGGGTCTTGATCGTCACTTCGGTCATCGCCGCGAGCGTACCCCAGGAGCCGGCGAGAAGCTTGCACAGATCATAGCCGGTGACGTTCTTCACCACGCGGCCGCCGGATTTGAATATTTCGCCACGCCCGGAAACTGCGCTGACGCCAAGAAAATGGTCGCGCGCTGCCCCCGCCTTGATGCGGCGTGGGCCGGAGAGGTTGGCGGCGAGCGCACCACCGATCGAGCCGGTCGCGGCCGCGGTGCCGAGAAGCGGCCCGTAATCCATCGGCTCGAAGGCCAATCCCTGCCTGCTTGCCGTGACCAGCGTCTCGATCTCGGCGAGCGACGTACCAGCTTTTGCCGAGAGCACGAGCTCCTCGGGCTCGTAGAGCGTGACGCCGGAGAGCGCCGAAAGGTCGAGGGTAGCGTCCCATTGTACCGCGCGGCCGAGCACCCGCTTTGAGCCGCGGCCGACGAGTTCCAGCGCCTTGCCCCGCGCCAGCGCCCATCGGATTGCCGCTTCGACCTCTGCCGCGTCGCGGGGCATTAAGCTCTCATCGCTCATCGAACGCTTGCCGTATCACTTCTTCCCGCGCGCGGCGAGACGCTAAGATCGACCGCGCGCTCGATGGCGAGGATGTCGTCTCCGCGGAGTTCGCCTCGGCGACCTCTCGGCGCATGCGCACCCGCGATCTTTCAAGCAGCGAGGCGCGAACCGGCTTTGGCAATTTCAGCTTTTGAGACGCCCCACACCCGGCTCACCAAAATGGGAAAGACGGTGACAAGGCCAGCCAATCAACATATTTGACATGAATTGTTACGCTGCGAATCTTGATTGCCCAGCTTGATTCAGATCAAGGCTGAATTTGCATTAAGGCGCGATAAATTGTTGGTCCGACGATCGCCACCTGCGTCCTCGGTTGGTGAATGGCGAGCCCGAGCGTGGACGGTCGACGGGCGGGATGATCCGAACCCAGCGGACAACCTAGATGTACGAGCCAGGTGGTCGCCCCTTCGCAAATTTGGCGTTTCTTTGGCCGGCGTTCGCCGCCGCCGCGACGAGCGAATGGGCAGCGCTTGCCGCCAAGCAATTCGCCAGTCTCGCCGTCGGCGCGGACGGCCCGACCGCGCATGAGCCCGCATGGGCGACCCCGCACAAGATCGCACTCGAGCTCAAGACCGTGCGGTTGCGCGATTTCAGCGGCGGGGAGAAAGAGGCGCCGACATTGCTGTGCGCACCGCTCGCCTTGCACACCGCCGCGATCACGGATTTCGCCCCCGGCCACAGCCTGGTGGCCGCGCTGCGCCAAGCGGGACGGCGGCGGCTGTTCGTTTCCGATTGGCGCTCTGCGACGACAGAGATGCGCTTTCTCGGCATCGACGAATATATCGCTGATCTCAACGTGCTCGTGGACGAGATCGGCGGCCCGGTCGACCTTGTCGGCTTGTGCCAGGGCGGCTGGCTGGCCCTCCTTTATGCCGCACGTTTCCCCGTGAAGATTCGCAAGCTGGTGCTGGTGGGTGCGCCGGTCGATGTCGCCGCTGCACCTTCGGCGCTTTCGACGCTTGCCCATGCCAGCCCGCTGGCGTTGTTCCGAGAGTTGGTGCGGCTCGGCGACGGGGTCGTTCCCGGACGCAAGGTGATGAAATTCTGGGGAACCGAAACGGTTGCGCCCGAGGACGCGCGAGAAGTGTTGCAGACGCGGGAGGCGACCGGCTCGGCCGCCTTGAAACGGCTCGACGAGCTGTTTCGTGACTGGTACGCCTGGACCGTCGATCTACCGGGAAAGTTCTTTCTCGACGTCGTGGAAAAGCTGTACAAGAATAACGAACTCGCCGCCGGACGCTTCGTTGCTCTCGGGAGGCGGATTGATCTCGCCACCATCACCGCCCCGATATTCCTGCTGGCGGCACGCGACGACGAGCTGGTGGCACCCGCGCAGCTCTTCGCAGCGGAGAACTTGGTCGGGACCTCGGCGCACTACATCAGCAAGGCGGTCGTGCCCGGCCGCCATGTAGGCCTGTTCATGGGCAGGACGATTCTCGAAGAGACGTGGCCGCGCATCGCCCGCTGGCTCGAGTTCGAGCAACCGAGAGACGCAACGAAGCATGTCAAAGCGTGCGCGCTCGAAGATGCGGGCTGACGATTGCCCCCGGATTTACGCCGCCGGCAGCGGGCCTTGGCGCGGCTTGTGCGTCGGAAACCGGCGAAGGATTTCGATCACCTCTTCATCGGCAACCTGGCGGAAATCGCGATAAAAAAATCCGATCGCTCCGAACATCGGGTGGTCCTCGAGACAGACCACTGCGTCGGCCTCCTTGCGTAGCTCGCCAAGGCTGTCGGTTGGCGCCACCGGCACCGCCAGCACCACCTGTCGCGGATGTCGCATTCGCGTGGCGCGCAGGGCCGCACGTGTCGTTGCCCCCGTGGCAACGCCATCATCGACGACGATCGCGGTGCGGCCGGCGACTTCCGCGCGTTCGCGATCGCCAAGATAACGCGCGCGCCGCCGTTCAATCTCGGCCAATTCCGCGTCGCAGACCGTTTTGAAGGCGGCTTCGTCGATGCCAGCCTGCGCAATGACATCCTCGTTGCGCACGATGATGGGCGCCGCACCATCGACGACCGCGCCCATCGCCAGCTCCGGCTGGAACGGCACGCCGACCTTGCGCACCAGGAGCAAATCGAGCGGCGCCTTGAGCGCGGCAGCAACTTCCGCCGCGACAGGAACTCCGCCGCGCGGCAGTGCCAGCACCGTCGGTTCCTCGTTCCTGTAGCCCGCCAGAGCGGCGGCCAATCTGCGGCCGGCTTCGGCGCGGTTCCTGAACGGCATGGCCTGGTTCCCGCCTCCGGCTCACTCCCCCATCACATATACGCCCGGTGCGTCGCCGAGCGGCGGATAGCCCGCCTGCGGCGCGCCCATCGGGGGCGCTGCCACCGGTGCCGCGGAACGCTCACCGAGCCACGCGACCCATTGCGGCCACCACGAACCATCGCGGCGCAATGCTTCGTTCCAGAACCGTTCCGGATCAAGATAACGCTGATTGGTCCTTTTGGTGTGGATCCTGAAGCTGCGCTGCGGGTGACCCGGTTCCGATACGATCCCGGCATTGTGGCCGCCGGTCGTCAGCAGATAGGTGACGTCGGTCTCCGCCTGCAGGTTGATCTTGTAGGTCGATCGCCACGGCGCGACATGGTCTCGCTCGGTACCGACGGCGAAGATCGGCACGCGGATGTCGGCGAGCGCGACCGGCTGCTCGGCGGCCACCAGGCGGCCTTCGGCAAGGTCGTTGTCGAGGAAAAGCTTGCGCAGATATTCGGCATGCATGCGGTACGGCATGCGCGTCGCGTCGGCGTTCCATGCCATGAGGTCGTTCATCGGCTCGCGCGCACCGAGCAGGTATTCGCGCACCGCGCGCGACCAAACGAGGTCGTTGGTCCGCAGCATCTGGAATGCGCCCGCCATCTGCCGGCTGTCGAGAAAACCCTGCTCCCACATCATGTCTTCAAGGAAGGTGAGCTGGCTTTCGTCGATGAACAGCGTGATCTCGCCGGCCTCGGTAAAATCGGTCTGGGCGGCAAGGAGCGTCAGCGTCGCGATCCGATCGTCGCCGTCGCGCGCCATTGCCGCCGCCGCAATCGACAGCAGCGTTCCACCGAGACAATAGCCGATCGCATGCAGCTTCTGATCGGGCACGATGGTGCCGACCGCATCTAACGCGCTCATGACGCCAAGCGAGCGGTAATCCTCAAGGCCCAGATCGCGATCTCCCGGCTCGGGATTTTTCCAGGAAATCATGAAGACCGTCAAACCCTGCTCGGTGAGATACTTGACAAGCGAATTGTGCGGCGAGAGATCGAGGATGTAATATTTCATGATCCAGGCGGGAATAATGAGGATCGGTTGCGGCCGCACCTCGGCGGTCGCGGGCGCATACTGGATCAACTCGATGAGGCGATTGCGGTAAATGACCTTCCCGGGTGTCACTGCGACGTCGCGGCCGACGACGAAATTCTCCGTTCCCACCGGTTTCTTGCCGCCGACCGCGCGTTCCCAATCCTCGAAGAAATTCTGCAGCCCTGCGACGAGGTTGAGGCCGCCGGTGGCGATCGTCCGGCGCAACACCTCGGGATTGGTGAGAAGGAAATTGGAAGGAGCCACCATGTCGAGAAGCTGCCGCGACATGAACTCGACCATCTCCTCGTGCTGCTTCGAGACGCCGCGCAGTCCGGTGGTGGCGTTGTGCCACCATTGCTGTTGCAGCAAAAAGGCCTGATAGATGAAGTTGTATGGCCACGTCTGCCAGCCTCCTTCCGCAAAGCGGTGGTCCTGGGGCAGCGGTTCGATGCAACCTTCGGTCTTGCCGCCCTCATGCGCAAAGCGATAGGCGTAGCTTGCGAGCCGCATCGCCTTGCGCATGGCCTTGTCCATGAGCGCGAGGCGCTTGCCGGGCGCGTTGGCCAAGTGCGCGGCCCAATCCAGATAGGCGCCGGCCAGCGCGGCCGGCGAGAGACCGCCGGTGAAACGGGCGATGGCGGCATGCAGCGAGCGGTCGGTAACGTCGCCGAACGCCGTCACGCTGTAGGAATCGCGCTCTTCCGGCTCGATCAGCCCAGACGAAGGGGCGGTCGGCGGCCAAGGCGCATTCTGCACCACGGGCGAGGGCAGTATTTCCGCGGGACCAGGACCGGTTTGTAGAGCGGAAACCTTTCGCGGCATCTGGACGGGCGCAGCCATGCGATCACCTCCGCAAGCACGATTAAGATTATATAGCACTTTTGCGCTGTTGCCGCGGCGCACCATGATCTATGTCAAGTGCAGCGGCCCGCTACCACCCAAAAGCCGCGACGTGACGCCGGCGGCCGTTCAGCGCTTTGCCTTAATCAAAATAGCCTACCACCCGATTTCTCTGTACCATCTGAACCTAGTAAATATGACTTAATGGCGGATATCGGTATTTGGTATGTTTTGCTGTGATCGACTGGCAAAATCATAATCGAAACGCTTCAGATAGCGGAGTACGAGATGCCGAAAGCCCACTGGGTGGTGACTTATCGATCGCTGAGGAATACCGATGCCTGGCAGGCGTATGCGAAGCTGGCAAAACCGGCGATCATCAATGCCGGCGGGCGCGTAATCGCTCTCGGTAAGCCGGCAACGATCTACGAGGCAGGCATGGACCAAATTGTCGTGCTCGTCGAGTTCAACAACCTACAGAAGGCGATCGCCTGCCACGAAACACCGGATTATCAGGAAGCGCTCCGCGCTTTGGGCATCGGCAATGTCGAGCGTGACATCCGCATTGTGGAAGGTACCGCGTGACACGCCAGTACCGAAGATTTGCTTTTGCCGTACTTCTTCACTGCTCATCTCGGGTGTGATCGATCGTTTCATCGTTCTCCCTTTTGTCCTGCGCCTGGAAAGGCAAAACTTAATGGTTGAGCTTTCGCCGCGCCGCTGACTGGCTGCTTCGCCGCCGCGCCAATGTCTCCAGCAGCGCCTTCGCCTCCTTAAGACCTTCCGCAGCCGGCCACGAACCGCACCTCTTCGGCCGGCGCCCCGGCAAAGAAGGGATGCTCCTGCAGAATCTGTTCAAGGCTGGCCATGCCGTCACTTCGTCTGCGGCTGCGGGTTTGCCCGGATCGCAGCCACTTCGACCGTGATATCGATGCCCACCGGGCACCAGGTGATACAGCGGCCGCAGCCGACGCAGCCGGACGTGACGAACTGGTCGATCCAGGTCGCCAGCTTGTGGGTTATCCATTGCCGATAGCGCGCGCGTTTGCCCTAGCGACGCACTCATGACTTTGGATCCTCATGAAAGAAAAATATTAAAATCGGCCGGCAGGCTCTCGATGACATTGATCCAGATCAAATATCCAACTCTTTTTTCGCGAGCACGCAGTCAATAAATTTATAATTATTATAATCTGTGTGACAAATATCACTGACATGTGCGATCACACTGTGTGATGACGCGCCTGCGTTCTAGCAGATCGAATCGCCAGCCGCGGGTGTGGTCGAAGATGCCCAAGCATATTGTCCGCCTCGTCGTTCTTCTTTTCATCGTCGGCATCGTCGCGCTCGCCGCCAAGGCCTACTTTGTTCCCCGATCGTTTTGGGTCTATGGCCATTACCGTGCCAAGTCCGTGACGACAATCGCCAATTTTGCCCCGATCTATAAGGGCTCTCAGTACTGCCAAGCCTGCCACAGCGGAGAATTCCACGAGTGGTCGACCGGCGTTCACCGGGTCGCCGCCGAGCATGGCGCGCATGAGCTCAAGCACGGAGAAACTTACGGCGTCAATTGCGAGAACTGCCACGGTCCGGCCGGCACGCATCCGCTCCTCGGCAACGCGCCACCGCCTGCCGTCAGGCACACTCAACAGCTTCTGATGCACGCGCGGTACGAACGCGTCACCGGCACGATGCGCGTTCCGAACAACACAGTGATACTCTGCACGCAATGCCACCAAAAGCTGGCGTCGCGTCCCGCAGCGCAGCCCCAGATCGTCATCAGCGCTCATGCGGGAACGCAGCAGTGCATCACCTGCCACAATCCTCACACGCCGAAGATCGTTTTCCCACCGATGCCAAAAGAAGCGATGATCGGCTCAGCCGCGAGCGGCAAGGCCGCAGCGGCACAATGTGCCGGCTGTCACGGCGCCGACGGAGTGAGCCTCAGCCCCGACTTCCCCGATCTCGCCGGACAGCACCGCGCCTACCTCGTGGCGGTTCTCGAAGACTACAAAGCGGGCAGACGCAAATCCGCCATCATGAATGGGGTCGCAGAAGCTTTGACGACGGCGGATATCAGCAA
>JAKAPE010000061.1 GCA_021811945.1 Pseudomonadota bacterium
AAGTAAATAAGCCACCTTAGAGGTCTCCAAATTGGAACCGCTCCGCACTTGTTCGATTTTCCTAATTTGCCTGAAATTCCAAGAGGTTTGCGAGCACTTTTAGGGCCGCAACTCACGGATTTAGGATCATTCTTGCCGCCAGCTCCTCACGCGGGTTCTGAACTAAAGCCACGCCAGATCAATAAGTTGCTCGTGTCCTTCGATTCCGAAGCTCGCAAACGAGCGAGCCGCAAAATGATGCGAACTTCGGAATTGGGACGCTAGCGGACAGGTTTACTTCACTGCCCGAAAATGAGCCGTGTCGGATGCCGGTCGATGTTCTTGATCGTCTTCTGCAGCTCGGCGAGGGTGCGGCGCCCGTCGATAGCGAGGGCCTCGAATTGCTTGAGGCCGGAATTGGAGAAATGGGTGAGTCCGACCGAAATCTCGGCCGTGCGCTTGTCGAGGTTGTCGGCGAGGCGGCGGATCGACAAGGCGGCATCGCCGATCTCGCCGTGGCCGTCGGCGCCGCCGCTCGTGAGGCTTTGCAGGCCGGCCATGATCTGATCGAGGCGCTGCGAGTTCTTCGCCAGCGTTGATGTAACCGTCTCGATGTTGTGCAGCGAGGCATGCAGCGCCGTTTCGTTCTCGGCGACCATGCCGTCGATGTGCGCAAGCACCTTGCGCGCTTCTTGCGTGACGTCGGCCTCGGCGCCCGGATCGGCATAGAGGGTCGGCACTCCGTCAGCCGTGGCGACGAGACGCGCCGCTTGCGGCGATCCGCCGGCGAGCGCGACCCGGGCGAGGCCGGTCAGCCCCTGGAATTGCAATGACACCTTGGTATCGGTGCGCACCGGCACCCCACTTTCGAGCGCGATCAGGGCAGCAATCTTGTTCGGGTCGCGCGCATCGAGGGAAAGCTGCTTGACCTCGCCCACCTGCAGACCATCGAACAGCACGGAGGCACCTGGGTGCAAGCCAGCGACCGAGCCGGTGAACACGATGCGGTAGGTGGTGCGTTCACCGCCGCCGCTGTTCTGGAACCAATAGATAAAGCCGAACACGCCCGCGATGACGGCCAGCGTGAAGGCGCCGGTCACGACGTAATTGGCTTTGGTCTCCATGAGAGCCTCTCTGTGCGGTCTTAGCGGTGGATGCGGTGCGACACCTGGTTGGCGATTTGATGCTCGCTTTTGTCTGCGATCTGCCGCCCGCGTTTGCCGTGGAAATACGATTTGAGCCAGGGGTGCTCGGATGCCAGCATGGTCTCGATCGTGCCGGCCGCGATCACGCGGCCGCTGACGAGCACGGCTATACGGTCGCAGACGGCATGCAGGCTGTCGAGGTCGTGCGTGATCATGAACACGCTGAGACCCAGCGTGCGCTGCAAGGTGCGGATCAGCTCGTCGAACTCGGCGGCGCCGATCGGATCGAGGCCGGAGGTCGGCTCGTCGAGGAAGACGATCTCGGGATCGAGCGCAAGCGCGCGCGCGAGCGCCACGCGCTTGACCATGCCGCCGGAGAGTTCGGCGGGAAACTTGTCGCTCACGGAGGCATCGAGTCCGACCATTTCCAGCTTGGCAAGGGCAATCTCGTCAATCAGACGCGGCGACAAATCGAGGTGTTCGCGCATCGGGAACTGCACATTCTGGCGCACGGTCAACGAAGAGAACAACGCCCCCTGCTGGAACAGCACGCCCCAACGCCGTTCGACGGTGCGGCGCTCGCGGTCGCTGACGCCCGCAAGATCGGTGCCGAAAACTTCGATCACACCCTGGCGTTTCGGCAAGAGTCCGATGATGGTGCGCATGAGCACGGATTTGCCGGCGCCGGAACCGCCGACGAAGCCCAGAATCTCGCCGCGAAAGACGTCGAGCGTCACATGGTCGAGCACCGGCGCCCCGCCGAAGTCTACGACCAGATCGCGCACGCTGATCACCGCGTCGTTGCTCGTCGCGCGATGCGCTGCATTCACCTCCCGCCCAACCGCCGAGAGGGGCGCGTGAACGGGCTCCGGCTTGGGGGCGGGTGCCCTCTCGCCCCAACCCTCCCCCCTTTGGGGAGCGGCGGCTCGCTTCATCGCGGGCTCTTTGCTGATCATCGCATCACATTCCGATACCGGCGAAGAACATCGCGAATATGCCGTCGAGCGCGATCACAAGAAATATCGACTTTACCACGGAGGCGGTAGTTCTGCGTCCCAGCGAGGCGGTGCTGCCTTCGACTTCAAAGCCTTCGACGCAGGCGACGAGCCCGATGGTGAGCGCCATGAACGGCGCCTTGATCATGCCGACTTCGAACGTCGGCAGCCAGATCGCCTCGCGCAGGCGCTCGATGAAAACCGCGGGCGCCATGCCGCCGTAGAGCCAGGAGACGAGGCCGGCGGCATAGAGCGCCGACATCGAACCGAGGAAGGTCAGCATCGGCACCGCGAGGACGAGCGCGATGATGCGCGGCAGCACCAAGACCTCCACGGGGTCGAGACCCATGGTGCGCAGGGCGTCGATCTCCTCGCGCATTTTCATCGAGCCGAGCTCGGCGGTATAGGCGCTGCCGGAGCGGCCGGCCACCATCACGCAGACGATGAGCACGCCGATTTCGCGCAGCACTAGGACGCTGACCATGTCAACGACAAAGATGTCGGCGCCGAAGGTGCGGAAACGGAAAATGCCCTGCTGGGCAAGGATGGCGCCGATCACGAATGTGCTCAAGAGGATGATCGGCACTGCGCGCCAGCCGACGCGCTCGAGATGATGCGTGATCGACGTAAACCGCAGCCGCGTCGGATGCACGATCGTGGTCAAAACCGCGGCAGCGAGCGCGCCGAGGAGCTGGGCGAGAAGGACGAGCGACCAGCCGATCTCCGCGACGTTGCGGCCGATGCCGTCGAGCACGATCAGGGTCCGACTCCGTCTGGCGGGTCGGGTCGACGGCACCTGGTTGACCAGGCGCACTTCGTCCATCAGGCTGCGGTCGGCATCGGAGAGGCCGACGATGCGCGCCGTCGAGCCGCGCGCGGCGAAGTCGCGGCTGAGGCGTTCGATGAGCCAGGCCCCGAAGGTGTCCAAACGTTCGAGCTTGGCGAGGTCGATATCGACATTGCGCGCGTGCTCGTAACGCTGCGCCGCTTCCTCGACAACGGTCTCGATCTCGGCTGCGCGTTCCGCCGTCCAGGCGCCCGTGGGGGCGAGCGCCAGACGTTCGCCTTCGGCCGTGCCGGTGAGCAGGGTAGTGCTCAATGTCTGTCGCTCCGCATTGGGGGAACCACGGCGGTCCCGCGCGCCTCTTGAGTCGATAAATACCCGATCATATTGCTTCCCCCATGGAACTCTCCGTCTGCACCGAACGCTGGCCGTTGGCCGCCCCGTTTACAATCAGCCGGGGCAGCAGGACCGAAGTCGTCGTGGTGGTGGCCGAACTGAGCGATGGTGCGTACTGTGGTCGCGGCGAATGTGTTCCCTATGCACGTTACGGCGAGACTCCGGACGGCATTGTGGCGGCGATCGAAGCCATGCGCGAGACGCTGCGATCGGGTGGTGATCGCGCCACCCTCCAGCACGCCATGGCCCCAGGCGCTGCCCGTAGTGCACTTGATTGTGCTTACTGGGACCTTAACGCTAAACAGGCCGGGTGCCGGGCGTACGAGTTGGCCGGGCTCGGTTCGCCCGCACCGCTCGTTTCCGCCTACACGATTGCGCTTGGGGCTCCGGCCGCGATGGCGGCCGCGGCCGAGGGGGCGGCATGGCGACCTTTGCTCAAGGTCAAGCTTGGCGGCGCCGGTGGCGGCGAAGACGACGGCAGACGCATTGCGGCAGTACGCCGCGCTGCCCCGCGCTCGGAGCTTATCGTCGACGCCAACGAGGGCTGGAGCGTAGACAATTTCCGACGAAATCTTGCCGCCTGCGCCGATGCCGGCGTGACCCTCGTCGAACAGCCCCTGCCCGAAGGGCGCGACGAAGCGCTCGTACGTGCGCCTAGGCCGATTCCGGTCTGCGCCGACGAAAGCCTACGCGATCGAGCCTCGCTCGCCGCCCTTGTCGGCAAGTATGACGCCGTCAATATCAAGCTCGACAAGGCTGGCGGCCTGACCGAGGCGCTGGCGCTGGTGTCCGAGGCCGAGCGGTACGGTCTTGCGGTGATGGCCGGCTGTATGGTGGCGACCTCGTTGGCCATCGCCCCGGCTGTGCTCGCGGCGCAGCGCGCCCAGGTGGCTGATCTCGACGGGCCGCTCATCTTGGCCAAGGATCGGCCCAACGGCCTGCGCTTCGAGGGCAGCCTCGTCTACCCACCCGAGCCGGCGCTGTGGGGGTGAGGAGCGGATCTTCGGCGGCGACTGCGGTCCGGCCGCGGTTCCTGTGGGTATTTCGGCGCCGGCCTCGCTCGTCCCGATTGCGCCACCGCGGCAGTTGTGCTGGTTTTGTGGTGCCTCGAGTGATGTAACGATGCCCGACGATGCGCTGAAACTATCGGATGTCTTGGCGGCCCTGCCGCAAGAGGCGGATTACGATGTCGCTTATGCCGCGCTCGCGGCGACGCAGCAGGGCCGTTGGTTCTTGCGGGAATTTGCCGACCGCAACCGCCACGCCGACACGCACATGCTCCTCGGCGCGTTGGTGCGCGTGGAAGCGGCCATGCGCGGCGATCCGGAGCCGCGAATTCCCGCTTTTCTTGCGCGCGAATTTGTCGAATTGGGCGCGGCGCTCGGCCGGATCGAGGCTGAGATCGCGGCGAGCGGCTTGCAGGCGGAGGGAAGTCTTGCCGCCACTGAGCGCATCCAGGACGTTGCTTTTGCCCTGCGTGATCGCGAGGTCGATTCTAGGCTGTGCGATGCGCTGGAAGTCGCGGTCAGCGAACTCGGTAGCATTGTCGCCCGCAACGAGGCAGCGGTTGAGCGGGTGCAGAATGCGGCGTCGCTTTTGCGGCAGCTTTCCGGCCGCATCAATAGCCTCGTCGCGCAGGCGGCCGTCGGCTCTGGCGTCAGCGTCGAGCCGCTTGCCGCCGCCGCCGCCGCCGCCGCTGCCGATGCGGGTGCGATGCCGCAGACGGCGGCATTCACTTCGGCGGTCGAGGACGAAACCGGCGCGGACGACGTGGTCGAGGAAGATGCTGTTGTCTCGGCGCGCCCGCAATGGGCCGAGGAAGACGCAAGGAAGGATGAGTCTTTCGCTGCCGCGGTCGGCGCGCTTGCGGCATCGTTTCCGCCGGTGGAGGAGGCCGGCGGCAAGCCGACGCCCGAGCCGCAAGGTCAGCCTGACGCTGTCGGCCTACCCCCGACTGATGAGACAAGCGAAGGTGAGAACGAAGTCGAGCCGGCCTCGGACGAATCGATGGCGGCAAGTGCCGCGAACGAGGCGCCGCCGGGCGGATCGGCCGCGGTGCCAGCCGAAAGCGGTCCGCCAACGCTTGAACTCATGGAATATGAAGCGGCGGAGCGTGATACGGCCGAGCATGATACGGCTGAGCAGGCTGCAGTGGCAGGCATTTCACCCGAACGGTCAGCGGCGGAGATGCATGTGGCGGATGATCCGTCGGAGGCCGCCGAGGCGCCTGAGACAATCAAGGAGATGGTCGAGGAGGCGACAATCGCCCTCGCAATGCCGCTCAGCGCCGATGCTCCATCCGGGGCGGGTGCGCCGGAGGCGAACCCTGCCGGTGCGATGACGACGGAAGCAGCCCCAACTGCGCCCGGCTGTTCGAGTGCGTGCGAAGCCGCGAACGAACTGCCGTCAGGCGAAGCGATTTTGATCGCGTCGCGCGCAAGCGAGCCGCCGGCGAACCAGGAAATTTCATACCAAGAGTCATTTTCAAGCCGAGAGTTGCGCAACCAGGAGCCAGAAGGCGAAGGCTCGGCAAGCAAAGAGCCGGCGACCGAGCAGCCGGCGAGCGAAGAATTGCTCGCCGAAGAAACGGCGCGCGGTGAAGTGCCGAGCAAAGAGATATTGCGTGACGAGCAGTCGTCGAGCGGGGAAGCGCCGGGAGAGGATTCGCCTTGCCGACACGATATCGTTGAACGGGCGGATCAGCCTGCGCAGCCCTGCGCCGGTGCTGTGGATATCGCTGCCGGCCATGCCTCGGATATCAAATCCGCGCACCATAACGCGGGCTGGTTGCTTGATACCTCGCAAGTGCCGGCAATCGAGGCTCTGCCGGCCGCCGTCTGCGGCCACCACAGCGAATTGCCGCGTCAAGCCGGATCTGACCTTTCGGCGCTGACCGAGTCACAGACAGCGGCCGGGCCGGAAGAAGATCCAGGCGATCTTTTCGAGCCGCTGCCACCTCCAGACCCGCTGCGGCAAGCGGAGTTGCCGGAACCGCTGCCGACCGTTCCTTCACCTCGGTCGCCAGCAAGATCTTCGCCCGAGGAGTCTGCGGCCGAAGAATCTGTACCCGAGAGGTCTCCGCCGCAGTCACGGGCCTCCGGGCCGATGGTGCGCGGGACCGCCCGCCCGACGCCAACCGATCCGCTCGCCGGCGTCCGCACGCTGAGCGAGGAAGAACTGGTCGCGCTTTTCAGCTAGCCAGTCGCAACTGGTGCCTCTCCCGGAACCTGTAACTGCCGCACGCGTTCATTGTTTTGATGAGTGCTTAGACGAGCAGAAGGCCAATGCCATGCCGATCCGAGCAACCGGCACGTGATTTTCTTGTCCGGATACGGTGCGGATCAACGACGAGACACGGGCATTTTGGTTCTCTCCGGGTGTGCTGGGACATCTTGGTTGCTGGTCCGCACGTTGATTATCTGGAGGCCAAGATGCACAGACTCTCCGGTTCCACCACATTGGCGGCGGCGGTGGCGTTGTGCATGACAGTATCCGTTCCGAGCTCCGTTTCCGCACGCGATGACGGTCGCTACGCCAACGAGCCGCTCAAGCCGTGGTTCGATCGGCTCGCCAGCGGCAAAGGCTTGTGCTGTTCGTTTGCCGACGGGTACAAAATTGAGGACGTCGACTGGGACACGCAGAACGGCCGCTATCGCGTGCGGATCAATGGTAAGTGGATCCTTGTGCCCAACGCAGCGGTCGTGACTGAGCCGAACCGATTCGGGCCAGCCGTGGTGTGGCCTTACAAAGATGCCGAAGGCCACACGCAGATCCGTTGCTTCTTGCCGGGCGCGGGCGCGTAGAGTTCTTGCCGGCTCCCTGCCGCGCCGAGAGCAGATGGATTTGTTTGCCGCCAGTTCTGGTTTCAAGTTTACGTGCTGGGACGGCGATGGGTGGAAGGTGGTTTAAGCGCCGTATCGCCTTCATGCCACCAGGCGGACAAAGAGTTCCGGATCGACATTACCGCCCGAGAGAACGGCCACCGCGACCTTGTGGCGCACGTCCAGCTTGCCTGTCATAAGCGCGGCGAGCGCCACGGCGCCGCCCGGTTCGACCACGAGCTTCAATTCGGAGAAGGCAAAGGCAACGGCGGCGGCGACTTCCGCATCGCTGGCGGTCACGCCGGCGCCCACCAGCGTACGATTGATGGCAAAAGTGAGCTTCCCCGGCATGCGCGCCATCAGCGCGTCGCAGATGGTGCCAGTGAGCGCCGCATTCTGCTCGCGGCGGCCGCTGCGGAACGAACGCGCATGATCGTCGAACTCCTGCGGCTCGGCCGTATAGAGCGCCGCCGTCGGCACCCGCGCGCGCACTGTCAGGGCGACGCCGGCGGCGAGCCCTCCACCGGACGCCGTGACCACGACCACGTCGGGACGAACTCCGAGGCCTGCCAAATCCTCGACGATCTCGCGGCCGGCGGTGCCCTGACCGGCGATAATCAGCGCGTCGTCATAGGGCGGTACAAGGGTGGCGCGGCGGCGCACTGCGATGTCATTGGCGATCGCCTCGCGGTCTTCTCGCGCGCGGTCACACAGTGTGATTTCGGCGCCGAGCGCGGCCGTCCGCTCGCGCTTTGCTCGCGGCGCGTCGCGCGGCATGACGATGACGCAGCGCATGCCGAGCAGCCGCGCCGCCGCGGCGACGCCTTGCGCGTGATTGCCGGAGGAAAACGCGACTACGCCGCCCGTTCGTTCCTCGGCAGGAATCGCCGCCAGTTTGTTGTAGGCGCCGCGGAACTTGAACGAACCGGTGCGCTGCAACGTCTCTGCCTTGAGAAAAACCCGGCCACCGGTCATGGCATCGAGCGCCGCAGAGGTGACGAGCGGCGTGTGCAGCGCGACACCCGCGAGTCGGCGGGCGGCGGCATCGACGTCGGCGGCAGTCGGCAAGGAAACCAAAGCTTCCATGCCACCGACGGTAGCCCTGCGACCGTCCTGCGGGCAAGGGCATCCCTGCCCTTCGGCCGTATCGGTGCGGCGCCCTGCTTTTACTCTCGCCTTACTCTTATCTCTTGCCTCACTCTTATCTCTTGTGAGAACAGGAACTTTTGCATGCTCATGCGCTACTGTTCGAATCGACCGGCAGCGTGCGCTAGCATGGTATAAACCTTGCCGGTATCGGAGGTAAGATAGTTGCGCGCCACAGCGCCGCCGCGGTCTCCGCGCGAAACGTCCTCCAAGAGCCTTTCAAACTCGTGGATGTATTGCTCGACGGTCGCTCGGAATTCCGGATCGGCGCGGTATTTACGGCGAATTTCGTCGAAGGCCTTCTGCCCCTGAGCCGTGTAGAGGCGTCGGTTGAACAAGTTGCGCTCGCCGCGCTGGTAGCGCTCCCACAGCTCGGCCGCAGCCTCGCGGTCGATCATGCGCGCAATGTCCACGGCAAGCGTATCAAGTGAATCGGCGGCGTTGCGTGGCGGCCGGTCCTCGCCGCGCGCCGCCTCACGGGCGCCCGGCGGAGCAATCGGTGGGCTCTCCTCGCGCGAGGCCCGCGTCAACACGTCGCTGAGCCAGCCGCTGTTGCGGCCGTTGCCGATCGTGCCGCTCTGCACCGGATTGAGCGCCGGGGAGTCGGCCCGCCGCACCGGAGCGCCGGTAATGTCTGCGCGGACGGCAGCCGGCGGCACCACGGGCATGTCGGGGCGCGTCGGTCGCACTTGGGCGCGAGGGGCGCGCCCGCCGGCAGCAGCGTAAGCGGGTTCCACCTCGCGCTGTATCGGCTCGGCGGCATCGAGCGCGCGGCCGTGACGCGCGACAATGCGGTTGAGTTCGGCGAGCGCTTCGATCTGATCGACGATCACCCGGCGCATCTGCGCGGCGGTGTCGGCGGTCTCCTGCGGCAGTTCGAGAACGCCGCGGCGCAGCTCGGCGCGCGTCGCCTCCAGCTCCTGCTGCATCTCCGCCGCCATCTCTTTCATGCCTTGCATGACCTCGGTGAAGCGCGCGGCCGATTGACCGAACAGATCATGCATCTGCGCGGCAGTTTCATCGTAGACGGCGTTGAAGGTTTCGCTGGTGCGCTTGCGCTCCTCC
The DNA here is from genome assembly GCA_021811945.1 of Pseudomonadota bacterium. Lineage (GTDB taxonomy): Bacteria > Pseudomonadota > Alphaproteobacteria > Rhizobiales > Xanthobacteraceae > BOG-931. The sequence continues at coordinate 9,332 of JAKAPE010000061.1, forward strand.
TCCGAGGTGGTGCGCACGAGATCGAACTGCTGCTCGATCGTATGCACGCTGTCGTTGCTGCTTTCGGCGATGGTTTCGGCGATCTGGCGCGCCCGCGTCGTGGCCGCGTCGAGCGACTCCTCGAGCAGCCCGGAGAAGCGCTGCAGCCGCGCTTCGAAGGCATCAGTGCGCTCGTCGAGCATGGAGACCAGGTTGGTGATGGCAGTCTCCCCCCGGGTTGTCGAGTCGGCAGCCTCCCGGTTGCTGCGGTCGAGGAGTTCCACCGCCGCCGTGAGCGAACGCCCGTGGGTGGTGAACTGCGCCGCCAAGGCGGTCAGATCCTCGAGCACCTTGACCGTTACAGTGTTGAACGTGCCGAGATGCTCTTCGACTTTGGTGGAGGTCTTTTCGCTCTTGCTGCTGAGGTCGCTCATGGCGGCGACGAACTCGGACACGCGCGTCACCATCGTCTTCTCGATCGCGCTCATGTTCTCGTGTGCGCCGCTGAGCACTTCTTGCAGCAGGATGTTGGCCTCCCGCAGGCGTTCGAACAATGCGGTGGTGTCGGACCGCAACATGTTGTGAGTCTCAAGCATGTCCGCAACCGTCGCCGAGGCGGTGTGCTTAGATTCCTCGATGGCGGTCTTAGTCGCGCTGTGCAAATCGTCGAGCGTGCGCTTGATCGTCGACTTGGCGGCCTCGGTGACACCGAGCGTTCCTTCCTGCAGTTGTCCAAGCGTGCGTGTAACAGCAGTCGTGGCGGTCTGGCTCGCCTCGTTGATGAGCCGGGCGATCTCTTCGCTGTTGTCCATCATCGTCTGGGTGAAGATGAAGCTCTTGGCCTCGATCGCCTTGACCGCTTGATCGGTGACACGGGTGACCTCGCCGGCGAATTCCTCGCCCTTGCCCGACAGCGACGTGATAAGCGCGTTCGATTTCTCGTCGAGCAGGCGCGTCATGTCACCCACACGGGAACTGATCTCGTCGGCTTTGCCGGAGATTGAACGTGCCACGTCCGTGCTCATCCCGACCAGCGTGCTCTCAGCTTGCTTGGCACTGCGCCCGATTGCCTCGGACGCCACCACTGCGCTCTTGCTGAGGAGATCGGTGGCGTTCGCTGCCGTCTTGTTGATCGCTTCACTGGCGGTTGCCGCGCTCCTGTCGATCGTGGTGCTAAGCGTCCCGGCGCTGCGATTGAGCGTCGTCGTGGCTTCCGCAGCGCTGCGGCTTAGCGCTTCGGCGGCCGCGGTCCCCGCTGCCGCGCTCTTGCCGAGCGCTTCAGTCGTCCTCACGGCAAGCTGGGCGAGAGCCCGTTCGGCGTTGCCGGAGTTGATCTTGATCGACTCGGAGAACTCCTCGATCCGCACGTTGAGCAGATCGGCGGCGCCGCGGGTGCGGGTTTCTATCTGCTGGCTCACCGCCTCGGCCCGTTCGATGAGAACCTGCTCCACCTGGCCGATGCGACCGTGCAGGGTGTGGGCGACTTCGAGCGCTCGCGCTCCGAGGGTCTTGTCGATGTCGACGATACGCGCACTCACCGTTTCGGCAAGCTTGGCCCCACGCGTGTCGATGACCTCGGTCACGTCGGTAATGCGCTTGTCGAGCGCGGTGACAACCGCCTTGCCGCCCTCGGTCAGCGTCTTGGCGATGTCCATGACACGGGTCGCCAACGCCTCGGTGAGGGTGTGCGTACGGCTGTCAAGCGCGTCCTGGAACCGGCTAAGCCGTTGGTCGAGACTGGTGGAAATATCGGTCGCCTTGGCGGCGACGCGGTTGTCAAGGTTGTCGACGCTGCTGCGCACCGATTCGGAAACCTCCTGCGCGCGACTGTCGAACGCGTCCTGGAAATGGGTGAGGCGCTGATCGAGACTGGTGGAGACCTCGGTCGCCTTGGCGGTGACGCGGTTGTCAAGGTTGTCGACGCTGCTGCGCACCGATTCGGTGATTTCCCGCGCGCGGCTGTCGAACGCGTCCTGGAAATGGGTGAGGCGCTGGTCCAGGCTGCCGACGACTTCCGCGGCCTTTGCGGTGACGCGGTTGTCGAAAGTGTCGACATAGCTGCGCATCGACTCGGAGATTTCGTTGGTGCGTGCGCCGAGCCGCTCCACCAGCTCGGAGCCATAGGTCTTCACCGTGCGGTCGAACTCGGTGAGGTGCCGAGTGATGAGGTTGCCGAGCGTCGCAGAGTCACGCGAAATCCTCTCGCCCAGCTCGGCTCCGGAGTGGTTGAACATGCTCTCGAACGAGGCGAGCCGCGTGGACAGCATCTCTTTGATGGCGTCGCCGCGCGCAGCGACGGCCGCGGTGAGATGCTCAGCGCTTTCGCGGAACGAGTCGGTCACCCGGGTGCCGCGCGTAACGATCGTGTCGGTGATGCGGGTGCCGGCCTGTTCGAGCTTCGTCACGACGTCGCTGCCGCGCAGATTGAGCTCGAGGATGAGCGACTCGCCCGAGGTCTTGAGCGTATTGTTGGCCTCCTCGGCACGCGCGGCAAAGGTCTCGCCGACGGTGCTCGAAGTATCGATGATCGTATCGGTGAGTTCCTGTGCGCGCACGGCCAGACTTTCGGTAAGCTCCTGCGAGCGCTCGGTCATCAAGTCGAGAATGGCCAGCGACTTTTCCGAAAAGCCTTCGGTGACGCGGTCGAGTCGCGCCGTCATCATGTCTTCGAGGCCGGCCGCGATCTGGGAAAACTCCTCGCCGACGTGGTCCGTCTTGAAATTGAGGCTGGCGGCGAGCTGCTCGCCCGCGGTCGCGATGGCGCGCGCGGTTTCGTCGCTGGTGCCTGCCAGCCGCTCGATCAAATCGCTGCCGCGCTCGCTCAACTGCTGGATCATGTTGTCGCCGATCCGGCCGAGCGCAAGCGTGATGTCCTCGCCCTTCTCGGCGAGCGATTGGGTGATGCGCTGGGCCGCATCATTGACCTGCTGACCAACGAGCTCGCTGATCGTCGACAGGTCCTGCGTCAAATCGATATGGACATTGCCGATCGCCGTGCGCACCTGCTCGGCCTGGGCGACGAGAATGTCGCGCTGGCTGGCGAGATCCTGCAACAGACCGCGAATGCGCATCTCATTGTCGCCGTAAGTGCGCTCGAGCGCCGCCACCTCGTTCTGCACCAGCGTCTCGAGTTCGCCCGCACGCGCGAGCGTGCGCTCGACGCCGTCGCCCATGGCCGCGACTTCGCGACGAATAGCTTGGCCGACATTGACGATAGAATCGCGCGCCACGCTTTCAGGCTCGGCGAGCCGCATGGCAACCTGCGCCATCGATTGCGCGATCAGACGCAACTCCTGCGCGCGCCACGCCATGTGAGCCACGCCGAAGAAGAAGATGATCGGCAACAATGCCGCGGCGCCGAGGCCGATCATGACCGCGGCCGAGGAGTGGTGGGGGCCGAGCGCCGCATTGAGGTCCGACAGATAGGCCCAAGACAGCGCGAGGCAGCCGATCACCCAAGCGGCAGAAAAGACCGCGGCAACGACATAGGACGTCTGCGCGGGGCGGCGCTGAAGCGCCTGCAGAATATGTCCGATCGACTGCTGGTCATCGTTGGCGGCGCGCAGGACGGGCGCTTCCAAGTCGCGGCTGCCGATGGCATCGGCGTCGAACGGTTCGTCGAGGGGGGCAGCCGGCGATGCACCGTCTCGGTCGGCCTCATCACGCTCGCGAGATGAGTCGTGAAGGTTGTCCGGGCCGTGGTCAGACCCGATCTGGTTGTCCTGGACGTTGAGAGCTTCCTGGATCGCAGATAGCGCCGCTTCCGTCGGATCGGCCACCTTCTTCGGGTTGTTGGCCATGTCGGTTGTCGCCTCGCCTGTTACGCTGGACTGGGACGGCCCAAAATACTCAGGCCGCGTCGCGAGCGCGTGATCGCTCTAGACTTTGCAGTTGGGCACAGGGCACCCCGCCCTAGCAACAGTCCATCCTATCGGTCTGGCCGATCAAAGGAAACCAGTTTGGTAACGCCCCTTTAATCATCGTTAACGCTTTGCTTACCATAAGCCGCCTTCTCCGGCAGCCATGATGATCGGCCATTCTGTTGCCAACAATGCGGCCGGCTTGGGGCTACTCATGGCGATTGTGTGATGACCCTGGGGAGCTCCGGCATCGGCAAAAAGCCGCAGATTTCCTCACCGCCGCGATGAGAGCAGTTTTTTCGCTAGGCGGGGCAGGGCAGGTCGAGGATTGCCGAAATCCACACAAAGCGGGGGTTCGCGACGGACTTCGTTCGCAGTTCCGTGAAAGGAAAGCGCAAAAGCTTACGGCGGCAGCGCAATTTACCCAGTTTTTGCCGTTCGGGGCACACAATAAGGCTCTAAGGGTAAATGTCGGAATAGCCGGGGAGCACGTCTTATGGGCACATCGGACCTGTTGGCACCACCTGCCGAGTCGCACACACCGACGGTCATTGACGAGGATCACCTGGCGCGCATGACCCTCGGCGATCGCGGTCTGGAACGCGAAGTTTTGCAGATTTTCGTCCGCCAGTGCGCCGCCATGCTCAAGCGCATCGCCGGCGCCGATCCGGTAATTGCGGCGGCCGCGGCGCACACGCTCAAGGGTTCCGCGCGTAGCATTGGGGCGTGGCGCGTGGCAGAGGCAGCGGCGCGGCTGGAGGAGGCCGCGATCGGTCGGAGCAGCAAAGAGGCCATGAGTGCGGCCGCCGCGGAGCTTGAGGCCGCGAGCCTCGAAGCGTGTGCGGCGATCGGTATACGTCTGGGCTGAAAATCGCGCGGCCGGCAGTTCGATCAAGCCCTCGCCCTATTCTTGAGGGACCTCGACCATTTCTTGAGCGACCTCGACCATTGCACTGGCTTCGGCTGGGGCGAGCCGATAGAAGAGAGGGCCGCAGGCGGGGCCAATTCTTTACCTTCCGTCGCCGCGCCGGTCTTCAGCCCTCCATCACGAATGTGCCATGGTCAGAATTACCTTCATCGACATTGAGGGAACGGTCCGCCCCGTCGATGGTGAGGTCGGTTCGACGGTCATGGAGACGGCGATCAAGCACGGCGTGCCTGGGATCGAAGCGGAGTGTGGCGGGGCTTGCGCCTGTTCGACCTGCCACGTCTATATCGACGAGGCGTGGCGGGAAAAAGTGGGCCCGGCCTCGCCGATGGAAGAGGATATGCTCGATTTTGCCTATGCGCTTAAGCCGAATTCGCGGCTGTCGTGCCAGATCAAGGTGACCGAGGGGCTTAACGGCCTCATTGTACGCACCCCAGAGCGGCAGGCGTAGCTAGCACGAAACCGAGATGACTGGAACAAATCCGCAGGCCTCTTTCAGCATTGTTGGGCGCTTGCGCCGCGGCTCGCCAGAGCAGGCGTGGTCTTACAGAGAAAACCGGCTTCCACTTTTGCGTATCATGCTCTAGACAACCCGCCATCCCCCGCACGCCACGCATCAAGCACGAGAACGAATCGACATGGACGAACCTATCAAGACCGACGTTGTGATCATCGGCGCGGGCCCGATCGGCCTGTTCGCCGTCTTCGAACTGGGCCTGCTCGACATGAAGGCGCATCTTGTCGACATTCTCGACAAAGTCGGTGGACAGTGCGCGGAGCTATATCCCGAAAAACCGATCTACGACATTCCCGGCATTCCCTTCACCAGCGCCCAAGGTCTCGTCGACGCGCTCAAGGAGCAGATCAAACCATTCAATCCGCAGTATCATCTCGGCGAGATGGTGGAAACGGTGACGAAGGTCGGTGACAATCTGTTCCGGGTGAAGACCGACCAGGGCAAGGAATTCGAGAGCAAGGTCGTGGTCATCGCCGCGGGCGGCGGCTCGTTCCAGCCCAAGCGGCCGCCCATCCCCGGCATCGAGCCCTACGAAAACAAGTCAGTGTTTTACGCGGTGCGCAAGATAGAGGCGTTCCGCGGCCAGCGCGTTCTGATCATCGGCGGCGGCGACAGCGCGCTCGACTGGACGCTCAACCTCGCGCCCATCGCCGGGCACCTCACGCTGCTGCATCGCAGGAGCGAATTCCGCGCTTCGCCGGACAGCGTCAACAAAATGATGGCGCTCTTTAACGAGGGCAAGATCGATCTGGTGTTTGGCCAGGCCACCTCGCTGGCGGGCGACGGCGGCCAGATCCGCAAGGCCGTCGTCAAGACTACCGACGGTTCCGTTTTCGAGATTGCTTGCGACGCGATACTGCCGTTCTTCGGTCTCACGATGAAGCTCGGTCCGGTCGCCGACTGGGGTTTCGAGCTCAAGAACAACGAGCTGATCCCGGTCGACACTGCCGCCTTCGAAACCTCGACACTCGGCATCTTCGCCATCGGCGACATCAACTGGTACCCCGGCAAGCTCAAGCTGATCTTGTCCGGCTTCCACGAGGCGGCGCTGATGGCGCAGAAGGCGTACCACTACGTCTATCCGGAGAAGCGCCTAGTGTTCCAGTACACCACCTCCTCGACGAGCCTGCAGAAGAAACTCGGGGTGGCGCCGGCCAAGGTGGCCTGAAGGGTGACCTCAAACTCATTTCTGTTTGCGGAGCCGCAGGCGGCCAAATGAGGCCGCTTAGGCAGCGACGGCGTCTTGAATCAGCCGCGGCTCCTCGCCATTTCCGGGCGGACGAAGGTTTGCCGGGGAAGCCGTCATGACAGTTGCCGAGGACAACCGAACAGAAAGCCGTCCGTTCGAGGCCGATGTCGCCAAGCTGCTGCAGCTTATGGTGCACTCGGTCTATTCCGAGAAAGCCGTTTTTCTCCGTGAGCTTATTGCCAACGCCGCCGACGCCTGCGAGCGGCTGCGCTACGAAGCAATCGGCGAGCCGGCCCTGCTCGGCGAGGACACGAAGCCGCGCATCACGGTATCGCTCGACGCCGGCAACTGTCAGCTTGCCGTAGAAGACAACGGCATTGGGATGAGTCGCGACGAGCTGGCGGAAGCACTCGGCACCATCGCGCGCTCGGGCACCAAGGCGTTTCTCGACCGCATCGCGGCAGCGCAGGCCGCGCAGGGGGCACAGGAGGTCGAGGAGAACGTCTTGATCGGCCGTTTCGGCGTCGGCTTCTATTCGGCCTTCATGGTAGCGGAGCGCGTTGAGGTGATTTCCCGCCGCGCCGGCGCCGAAGCGGCTTGGCAGTGGTCGTCGGACGGCAAAGGCAGTTTCGCCGTGTCGCCGGCCGACCCGGTGAAAGCGCCGCGCCGCGGCACCCGCGTCGTTCTCCACCTGACGGACGATGCCAAATCCTACACCGAGCGCTTCACCGTCGAGCGGCTGGTCAAGGCCCAGTCGGGCCACGTGCCGGTGCCGATTGCAATCGTCGAAAAGCCCGGAGCGGAGGCGGCCGAAATCACCGACGGCGCGGCGTTGTGGGCGAAGCCCAAGGCGACGATCAGCGCCGCCGACTACACCGACTTTTATCGCAGCGTCGGCGGTCAGTTCGACGAGCCGGCGCTCACTATCCATTTCCACGCCGAGGGGCGGCAGGATTACACGACGCTGTTTTTCGTTCCCGGCACGCGGCCGTTCGATCTGTTCGACCCAGACCGCAAGGGGCGGATCAAGCTTTATGTCAAGCGCATCTTCATCACCGATGACGCTGAAATCCTGCCGCGCTATCTGCGTTTCGTGCGCGGCCTCGTCGACAGCGCCGACCTGCCGCTGAATATTTCCCGGGAAAAACTGCAGGAAAGCCCGCTGCTTGCTGCCATCAGAAAGAGCGCGACCGGTCGCGTGCTCGGCGAGCTGGAGCGGCTCGCCGACAAGGAACCGGAAAAGTTCGGCAAGATCTGGGAAAATTTCGGCGCCGTGCTCAAGGAAGGCCTTTATGAGGACTTCGAGCGCCGCGACGCGCTGCTTAAGTTCGCGCGCTTCCGGACCACCGCGTCCGGTGACGCCTGGCGCAGCCTCAAGGAATATGTCGGCGCGCTCAAGGCAAATCAGACAGCCATCTATTACCTTGCCGGCGACGACACCGACCGCCTGGCGGCTTCGCCGCATCTCGAAGGCTTCCGCGCCCGCGGCGTCGAGGTCCTCCTTCTCCCCGACCCGGTGGACAGCTTTTGGGTCATGGCGGGATTGTCGTTCGACGGCAAGCCGTTCAAATCAGTGACGCAAGGGGCCGCGGATTTGGCGGCGATTGCGCTCGTCGACGCCAAGGGGGCGCCGGCCGGCGAACTCCCGCCGGCAACAAAGATATTCCTTGCCTTCATGAAGAACACGCTCGGCGATGCCGTTGCCGAAGTGCGGGCTTCGGAGCGGCTCACCGACAGCGCGGTCTGCCTGGTGGCGTCCGACAAGGGGCCGGATCGGGCGCTGGAGAGGATCTTGGCGAGTGCGGGGCGACTCAACACTGCGTCAAAGCCGATCCTCGAGGTCAATCCGCGCCACCCGCTCGTCGTCGCCCTCGCCGACCTTGGCGAGAACGCGCGCTCGCTCAAGGAGGACGCGGCGCATTTGTTGCTCGACGAGGCGCTCCTGCTCGAAGGCGATCGGGTGGCCGATCCCCGCGCGTTTTCCGAGCGGCTCGCGCGCGTGCTGGGGAAGTGTTTGCATAAGGGCGCCGACTGAGGAGAGCCCGGCGAGCGTGCGCCTATTCCGATCTTTCGCTCGCTATCGCCTCAGTTTCGCGAGGGGAATGGGAGAGCCTTTGTTGGCTCTCACATTGACGCATTCAATGGAAATCGCGGCTCGGCACGGGCAAGGTGGCATCCTGCGGATGCGGCTCGCCGGAAAATTTGGGCGAGAAAAGATCGCCGTCGCGCAGCCGTGTCAGTTCGGGGGAAAGATCGACAAAGCTTTCCGCGATCACGTGAACGACGAGGCCGGCGCACGCGACCGCTTCTGAGTGAGTCGTGGATTCTCGATGTCGACACCACGGTGAAGCCGCTCTACGGGCATCAGGAAGGCGCGCAGGTCAGCTACCACCCGCACAAGCCGGGGCGGCCGTCGCACAGCTATCACAGCTACATGCTGGCGAACCTGCGGCTGGCGCTGGCGGTGGAAGTGCAGCCTGGCAAGGAGCATACGGCGAAGCATTCGGCGCTGGGGCTGTGGGAACTTGTGGATGGGCTTGCGGCGGAGCACAAGCCGGCGCTCATTCGCGATCAGAAAGACGCAAGTGCCGTCCTTGGGAGAGACCGCGCTGTACAAGCAGATGTATTCGCGGATGAGTTGGGCGGCCACTTCGGGCCGCATGCCGATTAGGGCTCGTCAGGGAATGAGTGAGTCGAATTTATCACAGATGGGAAAATAGTGGTTCGGGGGATTCCCTTGAAGAGAT